>NZ_BAABAT010000049.1:0-79947 GCF_039537565.1 Dactylosporangium darangshiense | reverse complement strand
ACTCAAGCTGGACCTCGAAGGTCGAGCGGTGATGGCGATGGCCCGGCGGGGACCAGGGGTGCACCCGAACCCTCCCACTCAGCGATCAAACGGGCGACTCGGATACAGGGATGGTGCACCAGTGAGCGGTACAACAACGGCCCGCGGGACGTGGTCTGGCACGAGCTGCGCCAGCTCGGCGCCGCGCCGCTGGAGGCCGGCCTCGCCGCGGAGGCGCAGCTGGTCTGCGACGAGATGGCGCGGCGGGCGCGGCAGAACATCGAGGTCATCGTCGAGCGGCTCACCGAGGCGGGGTACCGCTTCCATCGCAACGACGACGAGGAGACCCCGGCGAAGCCGTTCGTGCCCGCGACGGAAACCTCGGCGCAGCACGCGCTGTGGCTGCGGGAGCGCTTCGGTGCGGTACCGATGACGCTGCTGTCCTGGGTCAGGCTCGTCGGCGCCGTCTGGCTCGTCGGCACCCACCCGGACTGGCCCGAGTCGTCGGCGGCGGACCCGCTCGTGCTCGACGCCGAGGGCCTGCGCTACGGCGAGCCGATCCGGGACTACTACGACGAGATATGGCAGGCGCACCTCGAGGACGACCGGCCCGGGCTGTTCGTCCTGCCCCTCGCGCCGGACCGGCTGCACAAGAGCAACACCAGCGGCGGCGGCCCCTACGGCATGATCCTGCCCGACGGCGGCGTCGAGGGCGTCTTCGCCGGCGAGGTCGACATGCCATTCGTGTCGTACCTCAACTGGGTCTTCTCCCACGGCGGCTTCCCGTGGCCGTCCGGCAACCGCGCGCAGTGGCGCGTCGTGCACCGCCTCAAGCGCGACCTGCTGCCGCTGTAGCGGTTCGAAATTGCGTTGGCGGGGCGTTCGCGGCCCGGCAGGATCGGCGGGCATGACCGACACCGACGTGCGCCGCCTCGGCCCCGATGACTGGCGCGCCTGGCGCGATGTCCGCCTGGCCGCGCTCGCCGACGCCCCCGAGGCGTTCGGCTCCTCGCTCGAGCGCGAGAGCGCCTACACCGACGACGACTGGCGCGCCTGGCTCGATCCGGCCAAGGGCCTGAAGGCGATCGCCGGGCCCGGCGGCGCGGCCGGCCTCATCGGCGTGTGGACGCCGCCGGACCGCGCCGCCGAGATCTACAGCATGTGGGTCGCGCCGCAGTGGCGCGGCCGCGGCGTCGGCGACCGCCTGATCGCCGAGGCCGTCGCGTGGGCGGCCGAGCGGCGGCACCCGCACGTCGATCTGTGGGTGGTCGGCGACAACGACCCCGCCGCGCGCCTGTACCGCCGGCACGGCTTCCGCGACACCGGCGAGACCCAGCCGCACCCGCGCGACGCCGGCGTCCTCGAGCGCGCGATGCGCCTCGAGCTGAACGCGGGACAATGACGGCCATGGAATGGTTCTCGCCCTCTCCGGACCGCTACGCCGCCCGCCTGGCCGCGATCGAGCGCAAGCTCGACCTCATCATGGCCCACCTCGGCATCGAGGAGCCCGAGCCGACGCTGCCGCCGCAGGCCGTGCAGGAGCTAGTCGCCGGCCGCAAGATCGCCGCCATCAAGGCCTACCGCCAGGCGACCGGCGTGGGGCTGCGGGAGGCCAAGGACGCCGTGGAGGCCTACGAGCGCCGCGGCCGGTGACGGCGCCTCAGGGCACGACGGTGACGGGCCAGCGGCCGGACTTCACCAGGCGCACGGCCAGCGAGCCGACGAAGCGGTGGCCGAAGCGGCGCGACGAGCCGACGACGACGGCGTCGGCGCGCAGGTCGGTGGCGATGCGGATCAGCTCGGAGTAGGGGTCGCCGCGCACGGCGATGAACTCGGCGCGCACGCCGGTGTGCAGGGCGCCCTCCTCCACCTGGCGGCGCATGTCCTCGATCGCCTCGGTGATGGCCTGCTCGACGGCGCCCGCCGCCTCGGCGATCAGGCGGCTGGCAGCGGGCGCGCCGGTCACGTAGACCACCACCAGGCGGGCCCGCTGCCGTCGGGCCAGGCCCGCGGCGTAGGCGCCGGCGCGCATGGAGGTGTCCGATCCGTCGACACCGACCACGATCACCTTGGGTCCGTCGGTCCCGAGTTCGAACTGCACGCGAACAGCATGCCGCAGCCTCGGTCGGTTGTCGCCGCGGGGCGGGCAATCGGCCTCGATGCACAGCTTCAGTGCGAATGGTGCTCGTCGTCGCTGACGAAACGGTCCGCGAAGCGGCCCGCGTCGAGGCGGCGCATGCCCGGGATGTACCGCATCTCCAGCGTCAGCAGCACGAGCGCCGTGGCGCCGGTGGCCACGAGGATGAGCCCTTCGCCGGCGCAGGCGCCGATGACCGCGGCGGCCAGGATCGTCGCCGCCGTCGTCACGCCGTGCAGGGTGGCGAGCTGGCTCTGGCTGCGCCCGCCGCGCGAGGCCGGCGCGATCGGGTCCTGCGCGGTGGCCTGCGGCGGGTTCTGCCGGAACAGCAGGCCCGCGCCGATGAACCCGACGCCGGTGATGGCGCCGGCCAGGGCGGTCGGCGCGTTCTTGTCGGCGAGCAGGCCGATCACGCCGCCGGCGATGCCGACGAGGGCGAAGGTGCGGTCGCCGGCGGTCGAGCCGCGCAGCTCCCGCTCGTAGCCGAGCGCGAACGTCAGCGCGAACGAGACGGCGAGCCGGCCCACCAGGAGGAGGTCGTGGGTCACGCGGACATCCTGCCGCAGCTCGGTTCAGATCGTCACGGGCAGGCTTTCGAAGCCGCGCAGGACCCGGGTCGTGCGCCGCTGCGGCGTGCCGTCGAGGCTCAGGTCCGGGTACCGCTCGAACAGCATCCGCAGCCCGATCTCGCCCTCCAGGCGGGCCAGCGCGGCGCCGAGGCAGTAGTGCACGCCGCCGGAGAACGACAGGTGCTCGCGCGCGTTGGCCCGGGTGACGTCGAAGCGGTCCGGATCGGCGAACACGCCGGGGTCGCGGTTGGCCCCGCCGAGCATCGCCATGACGACGTGGCCCGGTTCGATGCGATACCCGCCGAGGTCGGCCTCGCGCCGGCAGACCCGCGCCGTTACCTGCACCGGCGAGTCGTAGCGCAGCGTCTCCTCGACGGCGTTGCCCCACTTCTGCGGGTCGTCGCGCAGGATCGCCAGCTGCTCCGGGTGCCGCATGAGCAGCCAGGCGCCGGTGCCCAGCAGGTTGACGGTGGTCTCGAAGCCGGCGGCGAGCAGCAGGCCCGCGGTGGCCAGCAGCTCGTCCTCGCTCAGGTCGTCGAGCTGGACCAGCTGGCTGAGCAGGTCGTCGCCCGGCTCGCGGCGCAGGCGGGCGAAGTGCCCGCGCATCCAGACGTTGACGCGCCGGATGTTGATTTCCGTCTGACGGTACGTCGAGAAGGGCAGCCCCAGGTCCAGCGTGGGCGCGGCGGCGTTGCCCCAGGCGAGGAACTGGCGGCGCATGTCGAGCGGGACGCCGAGGATCTCCGCGATCACCGTCACCGGCAGCAGGGAGGCGTAGTCGGCGACCAGGTCGGTGGGCTTGTCGCGCAGCAGCTCGTCGCAGGTCCGCTCGATGCGCGGGCGCAGGCCCTCAATGGCGCGGGCGGTGAAGACCTTCGAGACCAGCCGGCGGTACCGCGTGTGGTCGGGCGGGTCGACGACCAGCATCGACGGCGGGTCGACCGGGCCGATCGGAGAACTTCGGCGGCTGAAGCGGAACATGAGCGCGAGCGGCGCGGGCAGCGGCCGGTCGGTGAACCCGACGCCGAACGCGTCGTGGCGCAGCACGGCGCTGGCGAGGTCGTGGTGGGCGGTCGCCCACATCAGGCTTCCGCGCACGAGCGGCGCCGTGTCGCGGATCGCCTTGTAGAACGGGTACGGCTCCTGGCGTACCGCCGGATCGGTGAAGAAACGAGCCTGCTCGTCGCCCTTGCGGGACGCGGCGTTGATGCCCGCCCGCATGAACCCGTGCTTCGTGGCCCAGCGGATCGCGGTTCCCGGCAGCATGGCCCACCCCCTTGGTACTTCACGGTACCAAGGGGGTGGGCCACGGTCTACTTCGCCTCGATCGCCTTCTCACCGGCGGTCGTCAGCTCGGGCTTGCCGTTGCTCGAGGCCAGCCCGGCCAGCAGCGACTTGAGGTCGATGCCGGTCAGGTCGGTGCCCAGTTGCAGGCCCTGTGCGACGTTGTTGGCCACCGCCTTGGTCAGCGACGTTGCGCCCTCGGTCGAGATGACGGTCATCGAGTCGATCTCGCCGATGGGCGCGCTGGCCGCGCCGACGACCTCGGGCAGGACCCGCACCAGCAGGTCGAGCACCGCGGCCTGGCCGTACTGCTCGAACGCGTCGGCCTTGGCGCGCATCGCCGCCGCCTCCGCCTGCCCGCGGGCGAGCACCGCGTCGGCCTCGGCGACGCCCTCGAGCCGGACCGCCTCGGCGGCCGCGGCGCGCCGGGCCCGCTCGCCCTCGCCGAGCAGCTTGGCCTGCTCGGCCGAGGCCTGCGCGGTGGCGATCGCGGCGTTCTTGGCCGCCTCGGCCTCCTGCTCGACGCGGTACCGGGCCGCGTCGGCCGGCTTGCGGACCTCGGTGTCGAGCTGGCGCTCCTTGAGCTCCGCGTTGCGCTCGGCCACCTTCTGCTGCTCGGCGATGATCGCCTGGTCGCGCTCGGCCTGCGCGAGCGGCCCGGCCGAGGCCGTGCGCGCCCGGGCCGCGTCGATCTCGGCCTGCACCGAGGCCTGCTTGAGCGCCAGGTTGCGCCCGGCCTCGGCGATGACCTCCTCGGCCTTGAGCCGCTCCTGCTCCGCCCCCTGCCGGGCCTGCGCCTCGGCGATGGCGGCGGCCCGGTACACCCTGGCCGCCTCGGGCCGGCCGAGGTCCTCCAGGTAGGTGCCGGCGGTGCGGATGTCCTCGAGCTGGAACACGTCGAGCACGAGCCCCTGGTGCGTGAGCGTGAGCTCGGCCTCCTCGGCGACGTGCGCGGCGAACCCGGCCCGGTCGCGGATGATCTCCTCGATGGTGAGCCGCCCGATGACGGAGCGCAGCGCGCCGGAGAGCACCTGCTTGGTGAACGCCTCGATGCGGTCCTGCTGGTGCAGGAACCGCTGCGCGGCCGGCCGGATCATCTCGGCGGTCCCGCCGACCTTGACGATCGCGACCGCCTCGGCGTCGCAGCGGATGCCCTGCTTGCTGACCGCGGCGGTGACCTCGACCGGGATCTCGCGGCTGGAGAGGTCCAGGCGGTGCAGCCGCTGGACGATCGGCAGCACGAACACGGCCGCGCCCATCACGACCTTCTGCCCGGACAGGTCCGTGGTGACGCTGCCGTCGGCCGCCTTGACCGAGCGGCCCTTGCGGCCGGTGACGATGAACGCCTCGTTCGGCCCGGCGACCCGGACCCGCGACAGCACTGACGCGACGATGAGCACGACGAGCACGACGAGGCCGCCGACGGCGGCTAGGAGCGGTGTCATGACCCTTCCTCAGGTTCTCGGTTGAGAACGGCTTCGAGCGGTGTCACGAGCACGCTGGACGGGGTGGGCACCCCGATGACCAGCACCCGGACGCCGAGCGCGAGCGGGCCGTCCGCGCGCGCGTTGAACTTCATCGGCTGGCCCGCGTAGGCCAGCCGCACCTGACCGAGCCCATCGCGTGGGATCTCGCTGATCACCACGCCGGTGGCACCGACCAGCCCGGCGCTCTCCGGCGTCGCGTCGGTCGGCATGTCGGTGACGGCGGCGACGAACCGGCCCGCACCCCAGGCGAGTGGGATGCCGGCGACGAGCCCGGCGACGCAGCCGACGAGGACGGCGCTGGGCCCCGTACGGTGCGACAGCTCGATCGCGATCGCACCGCCGAACCCGAACCCGCCGACGAACCCGCTCGTGATCGGCAGCGTGTACGCCGCGCCCTGGTTACCGCGCGCCTTGAGCACGCGCAGCCGGGGCCGGTGGTGCAGCAACCTTCCGGCGAGCGGGATTCGGAAATGTCCGATTCTTCGGAACCGGAGGGAGAGCAACAGCAACAGCAGGCTCAGGCCACCAAGGCCCAGAAAGGCGAGCGTCACGGCGCTCATGTGCCATCCCCGTTGGTCCCGGTGTCAGGGCGCCGGGACCCGCAGGCTGAATCTACGCCCGCCCGTCAAGTGATCCGGGTCACTCTCCGGACGAGCCCACTCAGGCGCCGGAGCGCAGGGCGGCTCGCTCAGGCGCCAGCGCGCAGAGTGGCTCGTTCAGGCGCCGGCGCGCAGAGTGGCTCGCTCAGGCGCCGGCGCGCAGGTCGACTCGCTCAGGCGCCGGCGCGCAGCGTGGCTCGCTCAGGCGCCGGCGCGCAGCGTGACTCGCTCAGGCGCCGGCGCGCAGCGTGATGAGCGTGATCTCGCTCGGAGCGAAGACGCGGAAGGGCGGTCCCCAGAAGCCGGTGCCGCGGCTGGTGAACAGCTGCGTGCGCTCGCCGTGGCGGGTCAGCCCCTGCACCACGGGCTGGTCGACGCGCACCAGGTAGTGGAAGGGCCAGATCTGCCCGCCGTGCGTGTGCCCCGACAGCTGCAGGTCGATCCCGTGCGCCACGGCGGCGTCGATCTGCTTCGGCTGGTGTGCGAGCAGCAGTACCGGCAGATCGGGGTCCGCGCCGTCCAGCGCGAGGTCGTGGTCGGCCCGGTGCCCCTCCAGCCCGGTGCCCGCCGCGGTCCGGTCGTCGACGCCGGCCACGACGAGCCGGTCCCCGCCGCGCTCCACGACGACGTGCCGGTTGTGCAGCGGCTCCCAGCCGAGCGACTGCATGTGGTCGAGCCAGCCCTGCGCCTCGCCGAAGTACTCGTGGTTGCCGGTCACGTACACCCTGGCCATCCGTGCCCGCACGTCCGCGAGCGGCGCCGCCTGCTCGGTGCGCTGGCTCGGCGTGCCGTCGGCGATGTCCCCGGTGTGCGTGACGATGTCGGCGTCGAGCGAGTTGACGACCTCGGTGACCCCCTTGGACCACGCGACGCGGTCGATCGGCCCGTAGTGCGTGTCGGTGAGCTGCACGATCTTCAGCCCGTCCAGCCCCGCCCCGAGCCGCGGCAGCCGCACCTCGACGCGGCGCACCCGCGGCACGCGCATGGCCTCGCGATACCCCCAAAGCCCGAGCCCGACGGCCACCACAACGGTGAACAGCGCCGCGACCCGCGAGCGCACCGGGTCGGCGACCCCGCCGGCGAGCAGCCCGAGCCGCAGCAGGTCCCCCGCGATGGCCCAGACGAACAGGATCCACACGGCGCCGAGGATGGTGTCGCCGATGCGGGCCGCCCAGTCGGCGCGCCGCCCGTGCCCGAGGAACATCGTGACCGGGAACACGACGAGCGCCGCCGCGAACACCACGGTCCCGACGGCCTGAACCGCGCCCGGCCACTCGTTGCCGGCCATGACGAGCGACCACCACGGCACCCCGAACAGCAGCCCGAGCACGACACTCAGCGTCCCCACGAACGCCAGGGGCCGCAGGAGTGAACGCCGCCGAACGGAAGGAGCCGGTACCGCCTCAGTAGTCGCCATGTGGCAATATTGGCACGCGCTCGGCGGCGGTTCCTGAGAGCGCCCTGAGATTCGGGTCGCACTCCGCGGTGCCGCTGCTCGGCTGTTCGGTCGCTCGTCAGTGCGAGTCCGCGATGGCCCCTTCGATGTAGCTCGCGGTCAGCATCGTGAACACGTACGCCTGCAGGATGACGACCCCGAACTCGAAGAACGTCATCACGATCGCGAGCGCGAACGACAGCGGCGACAGCAGCGCGACGAACAGGTTCGCGCTGGTCAGCATCGCGAACCCGCCGAACGTGAACACGAGCAGCATGAGATGCCCGGCGAACATGTTGGCGAAGAGCCGCACGGCAAGCGTGACGGGCCGGAAGAAGAACGTCTGGATGATCTCGATCGGCGTCAGCAGAAAGTACAGCGGCCAGGGAATCCCCGGCATGAAGAGGTTGGTCCTGAAGTACCGCACCACCCCGTGCTTGCGTATCCCGAGGTAGATGAACTGCACGTAGGTGATGATCGCCAGCACCGCCGGAAACGCGATGTGCGCATTCGGCGAGACCTGGAACAGCGGAACGATCGCGAACACGTTGGTGACCGCGATGAAGCAGAACAACGCGGTGAGATAGGGCGCGAACCGCAGCCCTTGGCTGCCGATGACCGGCGCGGCGATCCCGTCCCGCACAAACCCGTACACCGACTCGGCCAGCCACTGCCCCCGCGAGGGCACGATCCTGGGCCGCCGATAGCTCAGCAGAAAGAACAGGATGACGATCGCAACGGCCAGCCACACCATGAACGTGATCTTGGTGAACGCCAGCCCGAGGTCCACCCCGCGCAACCCCGGAATGAGACTGTCGAAGTCGAAATCCTTGACGCCGGGCGGGAAGGGCACGTCCATACGACCCCCACTTCGTATGCGGTAGGGAGATCGTACTATCACCTTGATCTATGCATTGCCCCGCACCTCGTCGGGGTGCACGCACGGGAGCGCCGCCCACACGAGGCGGCACCGCCCACACGCCGGGGCGCCGCCCACACGAGGCGGCACCGCCCACACGCCGGGGCGCCGCCCACACGAGGCGGCACCGCCCACAGACGGGGGCACCGCCCCTACGAAGCGGCGGCGGTGCTATGAGACGGCGAGCACGTCCACGACGAAGCGCAGCGCGCCGGCCGGTTGGCCTCCGCCCGGGTTGTCGCCGTACGCCAGGGCGGCCGGGATGTCCAGCTGCACGCGGCTGCCGACCTTCACGCCGACGAGGCCCTGGTTCCAGCCCGGGATCACGTTCCCGCCGAGCGCGAAGGTGAACGCCTGGGAGTGGTTCCAGGAGGCGTCGAACTCCTTGCCGTCCGCGTAGGTGACGCCGACGTAGTTCACCGTGATCTGCTGGCCCGTCTGCGTGGCGGCGCCCTTGCCCTCGACCAGCGTGGTCACCGCGAGCTTGGAGACGGTCCCGGTGCCGGCCTTGACCACGGGCTTCGTGGACAGGGCCGGGTCGGCGCCCGCCGGCACCGGCGGGAACGCCGCCGTCGTGGGCGCGACGGTGGCGCCCGCGGTCGGGGCCGCGCCGGTGGCCGTGGCGCCGGTGGCGCTGGACGCCGTGGAGTCGGTCGCCGGGCCGTCGGAGCGCACCGACAGCCACACCACGAGGCCGATGACGGCGACGACGGCCACGGCCGCGCCGACGATGGCCATCACACGACGCCGTTTGGCCGCGGCGACCGCCCGCTCCTTGGCCGCCTTGGCGGCGGCGCGCTTCTCCGCCTTGGTCAGCAGGGCCGTGCCGCTGCCGGGACGACTGGGGGCCGCGGGGCGCTGCGGGCCGGTCACACGTTCGCTCACCGGAACAAGGTACGACATGCGATGCCGGCGGTCAGCCCGCACATGCCTCAGCATTCGAGCCGGGGAGAAAAGGGACAAACCGGGCCGCGCACGGCCGGCACCCGGGCCAGGGCGCCGACCGTGCTCTCATCCGTCACTCCCGTCGCGTGCGCCCCGCGCGCTCCGCGACAGTCCGCAGGTAGAGCCGCGGCACACTTCGCCGCGGCGGCGCACCCTCGGGACGTCGTGTCCGCGGCGCGACCCCACCGCGCCCGGGCGGCGCACCGTCGGGCCGCCCTGTCCGCGGCGCGACCCGACCGCGACTGGGCGGCGCACCATCGGGATGCCCCGTCCGCGGCGCGACCCCACCGCGCCTGGGCGGCGCACCCTCGGGCCGCCGCGTCCGCGGCGCGACCCCACCGCGCCCGCGTCTTCGGGTGCTCCGCGTTCGCTCCTGGACGTCCCTGCGACGGCACCGGCCCCGCGTGGTCTTGGCGATCTCGGTTTTGGTCATGCCGTCACGTTATCGAGGGGGTACGACATTTTCCGGCCGGCGTCCATTGTGGACAGGGACCGGGACTACTGCTGACGCACGTGACGGCCCCGCGAGGCGGACGCGACGGCCGCCAGGAGCGTCATGAGCGTCGCCGCGCCGAACACGACCACGAGCCCGTCGTGGAACGGCTGCGCGATCAGGTTCGGGAAGAACTCGTGCCCGGTGAGGGTCGCGACGTTGACGGGCGGCAGCGCCGCCAGCGCCGGGCCGCCCAGCAGGTGCTCGACCGGGTTGCTGCCCAGGAACGCCGCGAACAGCGTGCTCACCGGCGGCAGCGAGGCAACGCGGGCGGCCACGTCCTGCGGTACCCCTTGAGCGGAAAGACCCGACGTGAGCGTCTCGGGCAGTGCTCGAGCCAGCCCCGCCACCATGAGGGAGAAGAACACGCCGATCGACAGGGACATGCCGGCGTTCTGGAACGTCGCGCGCATGCCCGACGCCACGCCCCGCTGGTTGGCCGGGACGCTGCTCATGATGGCGGACGTGTTCGGGGCGGAGAACATGCCCTGGCCGAGGCCGCTGAGCAGCAGCAGGCCGGCGAAGAGCGGATACGGGAAGTCGATCGGGATCAGCAGCAGCCCGGCGAAGGCGCCGGCGACGAGCAGCAGGCCCGCGGTGGAGAACAGGCGGGCGCCGAAGCGGTCGGAGAGGTACCCGCTGATCGGGCCCGCGACGAGGAACCCGGCGGTCAGCGGCAGCATGAAGATGCCGGCCCACAGCGGCGTGTCCTCGAACTTGTAGCCGTGCAGGGGCAGCCAGATGCCCTGCAGCCAGATGATGAGCATGAACTGCATGCCGCCGCGCGCGACCGCCACGAGCAGGGCGGCGAGGTTGCCGGCGGCGAACGCGCGGATGCGGAACAGGGCCAGGCGGAACATCGGGTGCGCCACGCGCGACTCGATGACGATGAAGGCGGCCAGCAGCGCCACGCCCAGGCCGATGCCGCCCAGCACGCGCGGGCTGGTCCAGCCGGTGGGGTGTCCGCCGTACGGCTGGATCCCGTAGGTCATCGAGGCCAGGATGAGCGCCGTGCCGGCCGCGAAGGTGACGTTGCCGGCCCAGTCCACCGGTGCGCGGTGGCGCTCGCCGGTTTCGCGCAGGCTGCGGTACGACCACATCGTGCCCACGACGCCAACCGGCACGCTGACCCAGAACACCGCGCGCCAGTCCCAGGCGGCGAGCACCCCGCCCAGCAGCAGGCCCAGGAACTGCCCGGCGAGCGCGGTGATCTGGTTGATGCCCAGCGCCATGCCGCGCTGGCGGGCCGGGAACGCGTCGGTGAGGATCGCCACCGAGTTGGCCGTGAGCATCGCGCCGCCGAACGCCTGCACGATGCGCCAGCCGATGAGCCACAGGGCCCCCGCGCCGGCGTGGAACGGATCGAAGGAGAGCGCGACGGAGGCGATCGCGAAGATCAGGAAGCCGCGGTTGTACATCCTGACGCGCCCGAACATGTCGCCCAGACGGCCCAGGGCGACCACCAGGACCGCGGACACGAGCAGGTAGCCCATGATCATCCACAGCAGGTAACCGATGTTGCCGGGGGCGAGCGGGTCCAGCCCGATGCCGCGGAAGATGGCCGGCAGCGAGATGATGACGATCGACCCGTCGATCGTGGCCATGAGCATGCCGAGCGTGGTGTTGGACAGCGCCACCCACTTGTAGCGGTCCGTCTGCTGCCGCTCGTCGAGCACCGCGGCGCTCACAACTCCTCCGCCAGCCGGTCCAGGAGGCGGGCGGCCTCGGCGATGGCGTCGCGCTCGTCCTCGGTGAGCCGGCCGATCGCCTCGGTGAGGGCCTGGGTCTTCAGGGAGCGGCGGTCGGTGAGCAGCCGCCGGCCCTCGGCGGTGATCGCCATGAGCACCCGGCGGCCGTCGCCGGGGTCGGGCGCGCGCGAGACGAGGTCGCGCTGCTCCAAGGCCTGCACGGTGGCGCCCATCGCCTGCGGCTTGACCCGGTCGGCGCTGGCGAGCTCGCCCGGGGTCATGGCGCCCTCGCGGTCCAGGCGCGACAGGACGGAGGCCTCGCCGAGCGTGAGCTCGCCGGGCACGTGGGTCTGGCGAAGCCGTCGGACGAGGCGGCCGACCGCGATCTGCAGCGCGGCGGCGGTGCTCTCGATCTCCATATAGTAAATGTAGACTGATAAACCTGGGTTGAAGAAAGGGTGGCGCGGGTGATCCGCGCCACCCCCTCAGCGGCTAGAAACCAACCGCGACGAGCAGGTACTGCGGGTTGCCGTGCGACACGAACGAGGACTGGCCGGCGTAGTCGTCATACGGGAAGCCGTACGCCAGGCGGTTGATGGCGTGGTCGTGCCAGAACTTGGCGTAGTAGTTCGCCGGCGCGGCCTGGTAGTACAGGCTCGGCGTCGACCAGTCCGACTGCGGCAGCTGGCGCACGTGCCGGTTGAGCGCGGCGCAGTTGCCCGGGTCGTTGGCGAGCACCCCGGCGCAGCCGAAGACGTCCGAGGTCGGTGCGTTGATGCCGTACTGCTGGGCGTACGCGGTGAAGTAGTTCTGGTTCACCCCGCCGCTGCGGAAGGTCGGGTCGCTGCCGGGCGCGATGATGCGGTAGGGCGCCTGGGACTGTGCGAGGACCTTGAACTCCTGCGGTACCTCCGCGATGAACTTGGCGAAGGTGGCCTCACGCGACTCAGTGAAGGTCTGGTAGTCCTCGCCGACCTGCACGTCGTAGCCGTCGTGCGCGTGCAGGCGCATCGCGATCTTCAGGCCGAACGCGTCGACGCGCGTGGTGTTGCCGTTGAAGACCGCCGGGCCGACGGTGAACTCGATGAAGTCGTAGTACTGGCCGTTGGGCTGCCCGACGTAGAAGTACATGCGACCCGCGGTGTTGGCCGGCATGTCGAAGTAGGGCTGCTCGGCGATCGAGTGCACCGTGCCGTTGTAGCTCCAGTACACCTGGCTGTCCGGGTAGCGGCCGTTGGTGCGGTTGAGCACCTTGACCATCACCACGTTCTGCGCGGCGGGGATGGAGGCGGTGTCGCCCCAGAACTGGTCCGGCGGCGGCGGGCTGCTCGGCGGCGTGCTCGGCGGGGTGCTGTTCGGCGTGGTCGGCACGGTGCCGGTCACGTGCACGGCGAACTCGAACAGCGAGTAGCCGTACGCGGTGCCGCGCGCGGTGCCGTTCATCCGCACGTAGCGGCCCGAGCCGGAGGCGGTGATGTTCTGGACGCCGCCGGTGCCGGTCGTCGTGCTGTAGATGTTCGTCCAGGTGGTGCCGTTGGTGGAAACCTGGATCTGGAAGGACTTGCCGTAGGCGGCCTCCCAGTTCAGGTCGACGCCGCAGATGCTCGCCGTGCCACCGAGGTCGACCTGGATCCACTGCGGGTCACTGAACGCGCTGGACCAGCGGGTGGCGGTGTTGCCGTCGAAGGCGGCCGATGCGGGTGTACCCGCGTTCTCCGTCGACGACGCGGTGGCCGGACGGCCCTGTGCGGCGTTGGCTGTACCACAGCCGGTCGACCCGCCGAACGAGCCGTAGACCTGGAACTCCCACAGCGAGTAGCCGTAGGCGGTGCCGCGGGCGGTCCCGTTCATCCGGACATAGCGCCCGGAGCCGGACACCGCGAGGGTCTGCACCCCGCCGGTGCCGGTGGTCGTGCTGTAGATGTTCGTCCAGGTGGTGCCGTTGGCCGAGGTCTGGATCTGGAACGACTTGGCGTAGGCGGCCTCCCAGTTGAGCACGACCTGGTCGATCGTGGCCGTCTGACCGAGGTCGACCTGGATCCACTGCGGGTCGCTGAACGCGCTGGACCAGCGGGTGCCGGTGTTGCCGTCGGTGGCGGCCGAGGCGGGCGTGCCGGCGTTCTCTGCCGACGAGGCGGTGGTCGGCTTGCCCTGCGACAACAGGGAGCTGGCGGCGCTCGCGTTGCCGATCGTGAACGCCGCATAGCCGATCAGCACGGCCGCCACGGAGAGCGCGCTCACGATCAACGGCCGCCGGCGGCGGCGCGGCTTCGTTGTGCGTTCATCGATGGGTTGGGGTGTGGGTGGTCTGGAGTTCTCGAGCATCAGTGCTGCTCCCTGACGTGGGTTGGGGGCGTCGGCGATCGACGCCGCACCTCGGGGATGCGCCGGATCAGGCGGAGGACCGGCGCTGGCGGGCGTTGGTCGCTGGCGGGATGAGAGAGCGCTCTCTCACCAAGCAGCCTTATCGATTCCGACCGTTCCGTCAAGTGGCGGGTTTTGATGTCTGACGCATCGGGCACGTGCTGTCACAGATGGACACCGCCGCCGCCGTGTCCCCGAGGCGGCATTGAGCGCCTGGGAGGTGCACGTTGGCTGAGACACAATCAGCTTCCGCCGCGACCGGGGGGATCATCCGCAGCCTGATCCCCGCCCGGATCGACCGGCTCACCTGGGCCCCGTTCCATACGCGCATGGTGCTCGCGCTCGGCACCGCCTGGGTGCTCGACGGCCTCGAGATCACCATCGCCAGCGCCGTCGGCGCCGTGCTCAACAAGCAGGAGACGCTGGGCCTGTCCAGCACGCAGGTCGGCGCGATCGCCACCGTCTACCTGCTCGGCGAGGTCTTCGGGGCATTGTTCTTCGGCCGCCTCTCTGACGCCCTCGGCCGCAAGAACCTGTTCATCGTGACCCTCGGCGTCTACCTGGCCGGCAACGCACTCACCGCCCTGACGTGGGGCAACGACGCGTTCGGCCTGGTCTTCCTCTACCTGACCCGGTTCATCGCCGGCGCGGGCATCGGCGGCGAGTACGCCGCGATCAACAGCGCGATCGACGAGATGATGCCGGCGAAGTACCGCGGGCGCGTCGACATCGGCATCAACGGCACCTACTGGGGCGGCGCCATCATCGGCACGCTCGGCACGTACCTGCTGCTCAACCACATCTCACTGAACATCGCCTGGCGGCTGGGCTTCCTCATCGGCCCGATCATCGGCCTGCTGATCTGGAACCTGCGCCGGCACCTGCCGGAGAGCCCCCGCTGGCTCATCATGCACGGCCGGGAGCGCGAGGCCGAGGAGTCCATCGCCGAGATCGAGCGCGACGTCGAGTCCTCCGGCCAGACCCTCGCCCCCGTCGACGGGTCCAGGGCCCTGGAGGTGCGCCCGGCCCCGGGCCACGGCTACCTGTCGCTGCTCCGCGTGCTCTTCTCGCACATGCCGGCGCGCTCGACCCTGTCGGCCACCCTGATGATCACGCAGTCGTTCCTGTACAACGCGATCTTCTTCACCTACACGCTGGTGCTGTCGAAGTTCTACCACGTCGACGCGGAGAAGACGCCGATCTACCTGATCGCCTTCGCGGTCGGGAACCTGGCCGGCCCGCTGCTGCTGGGCCACCTGTTCGACTCCATCGGCCGGCGCAAGATGATCGCCGGGACGTACATCCTCTCCGGCGTCCTGCTGGCGATCTCGGCGTGGATGTTCGACGCGGGGCTCCTCAACGCGTTCACCCAGACCCTCGCCTGGTGCGTCATCTTCTTCTTCGCCTCGGCCGGCGCGAGCTCGGCGTACCTGACCGTGTCGGAGATCTTCCCGCTGGAGATCCGGGCGCAGGCGATCGCGGTGTTCTTCGCCATCGCCCAGTGCTTCGGCGCCATCGGCCCGATCTTCTACGGCTGGCTGATCGGCGAGGGCGAGGACCCGGGCAAGCTCTTCATCGGCTACCTCATCGGCGCCGCCGTCATGATCATCGGCGGCGTGGTGGAGATCGTGCTGGGCGTCAACGCAGAGGGCAGGCCCCTCGAGGAGGTCGCCACCCCGCTGTCCGCCGTGACCACCCGCCCGCGCTCGACGGGCTGAAATTTCCACCGTTCCGGGTGACGTTCCCGGGTGGCATCATGCTGAGCCATGACCGCCACCCGGGTCGCACCCTCATCGACCCGCGCCGACCGGGTCGCCTGGTACTCCTACGACTGGGCCATCTCCGCGTTCCGGGCGACGGTGATCACCGTCTTCCTGGGCCCGTACCTCACCACCATTGCCGAGAACGCCGCCGGCCCCGACGGCCTCGTCCGCGTCCTGGGCGTGCCCGTCGCCACCGGCTCCCTGTTCACGTACACGATCTCGGCCTCGGTGCTGCTCACCGTCCCGATCCTGCCGCTGGTCGGCGCGCTGGCCGACCGCAGCTCGCACAAGAAGCGGCTGCTGGCGTTGTTCGCGTACATCGGCGCCGGCTCCGTCATCGCGATGGTCTTCCTGACGGGATCGCGCTACCTGCTCGGCGCCGCCCTGCTGCTGGCCGCCAACATCGCCTACGGCGCGGCCAAGGTGGTCTTCAACTCCTACCTGCCGCAGCTGGCCGGCCCCGACGACCGCGACCGGGTCTCGAGCTTCAGCTGGGCCATCGGGTACATCGGCGGCGGCATCCTGCTGACCGCCAACCTCGCCGCACTCGTCGCGCTCGGCGACGACTACAAGGCGACCGTGGCCCGCTGGTCGATCGTCTCCGCGGGCGTGTGGTGGGCGGCGTTCACCACCTACGCCGTCATCCGCCTCCCCGACCACCCCGCGGTGGCGGGCGAGCGCGCGCAGGGCTCCGTCTTCGCCGACGGCTTCCGCCAGCTGTGGCACACGCTCAAGGGCGCCCGCGCCTACCCGCTGACCCTGTTCTTCCTGGCCGCCTACCTCGTCTACAACGACGGCATCCAGACCGTCATCACCGTCGCCACCATCTACGCGGACCAGGAGCTGAAGCTCTCGCAAGAGGTCCAGATCATCACGATCCTGCTCGTACAGTTCGTGGCCTTCGGCGGCGCCTGGCTGCTCGGCCGCGTCGCCGCCCGCTTCGGCGCCTGGCGCACGATCGCCGGCAGCCTCGTCGTCTGGATCGTCGCCGTGGCGCTGGCCTACCCCCTTCCGGCACACCAGCCGGTCGCCTTCATGCTGCTGGGCGCGCTGATCGGGATCGTGCTGGGCGGCAGCCAGGCGCTGAGCCGCTCGCTGTTCGCGCAGATGATCCCGCACGGCATGGAGGCCGAGTACTACGGCCTGTACGAGATCTCGTCCGACGGCACGAGCTGGCTCGGTCCGCTGCTGTTCGGCCTGGCGTTCCAGCTCACGCACACCAACCGCGTGGCCATCGTCTCGACCCTGGTGTTCTTCGTCGCCGGCCTGATCATGCTGCTGATGGTCCCGGTGCGCCGCGCGATCGTGGCGGCCGGCAACACTCCCCCACGGGTGCTCTGACGTTCGTCCACTGTGGAGGGTGCGGCGCAAAAGTGTCGTACCCTCCGACTAGCCTGAGGCCATGAACAAGCTCAGACACGCAGCGCCGCGACGAGTGACGGGTGCGCGCCGGCGCGTTCGGCCACCGCCGCCGGGGTCTGGCCGTGGCGGTCCTCGGTGCGCGGGTCGAGGCCGGCGGCGAGCAGCCGGGGCAGCAGCCGCAGCGCGGCCTCGTCCGGCACGAGGCACGCGAGCAGGTGCAGCAGCGTGCGCCCGTCGCCGTCGCGGCAGTGCGGGTCGACACCGGCGTCCAGCATCGCCTCGACCGTGTCCGCCTCACCGGCGCCGGCGCGGCGCATCAGCTCGCGGCGCACGGCGTTGAAGACCCTCGGCGGCCGGCTGGGGCCGCCGCGCCACGCCACGTGGGCGCCCGCGCACCCGACCGGGGGTGGCCCGCCCAGCGCCAGCATCGCCTTCTCGCGATCGAGCTCGGCCGGCGAGTGCGGCCCGGTGAGCACACCGTCGCGAAACTCGGCGACGTGCCAGGCGCCGTCACACCGCACCCGCGTCGGCCCCGGCACGGCCATCGGCGCCGGTCCGGTCACATCGTCCGGCGGCAGGGAGGGGAACAGGGCGGCGGCAACCAGCGGATGAAGGCCGGACGGGGCGATCCGCCCGTCGACGAGGTCGCGGAAGTCCTCGGGCCAGAACACCTCGGTCAGCGGCAGCTCGACCGCGGGCTCGTGCTGCGCCCGGACAGCGTCGACGATCCGCAGGCGCGGGCGGTCGGGGACGTCGAGGCGGTCGAGCCACAGGATGCGGTTGCGGCCGCCGCGTGACCAGACGGCCGGGACGCCGGCCCGGGCGGCGGCGCGCCGGGCGGCCGAGGCGAGCGTGGCGGCGGCCGGTTGCAGGCTGGGACCGACGGTGAAGTGCCAGCCCTGGGCCGAGTCGTCGAGGTCGAGGTCGATGCCGGCCTCGCGCAGGGCGTCCTCGGGGCGGCCCGCCTCGAACAGGCGCCAGGCGCGCTCGGTCACGGCCTCCGGGCCCGTGCCCTCCTGGCGGGCGCCGTCGGGCGCGAAGAACGGCAGGCGGGTGCGGCCGCCGCAGCGCGCGAGCAGGCCGGGCGTCTCGCGGGCGTCCCACAGCTCGCGAAGGCCGGCGAGGCTCATCGGGCGCGCCGACCCGGGCGGCGCGCCGAAGCGCAGGACGAAACGGGAGGGGCCGGCGGCGGAGGCGGAACGGACCGAGAACGGGCCGCCATGGCCGTGTGCGGCCAGGTACAGGGCCCGCTCGCCGTGCTCGGACAGCGGCACGACGTGGCGGGTGTGGAACGTGGCGACGCCGAAGCGCCAGTCCACGCGCGCCGAGTGGTACTGCAGGCGCAGCACGTGCCAGCGCAGCAGGTCCGGGACGAGGTGTCGCAGGTCGTCCTCGACCGCGGCGGCGACCTCGGCGCCGGCTTCGCGCGCGACGGCCGGCAGGTCGACCTCGGAGCCGATGCCGGCGACCGCGCACGCGCCGGACCAGTCGCCGGCGGCGCGGCGTTGTGCGGCGGCGGCGATCTGCGCGCGCGTCACGCCGTACCGAGGACGGCGTTGGTGATCATCGGACATCGCCGCCGAGTGTAGGGCCCGCGCCGGCACGGGACGGCCCCACCGCCCGGGTGGACGATGGGGCCGCCTGGTGGTGCCTACTCAGAGCGTCAGGCTCCGCCGCCGCCCGGCTGGACGACGCCGTTCACCGTGAGGGTGTACGGCGCGTACTGCTGGACCTGCTCCGTCGGCTCGTCGTAGGCGACGATCGCCACGACCTTCGGGAACAGGGAAAGCAGCGCCAGCTGGATCCAGTTCAGCTGCAGGCTCGACTGGCCGTTGAACTCGAACTGCCAGGCGAACGCGTGCGCCTCGTCGATGCCGACGAGCTTGACGTTCCAGTTCTTGACCGTGATCGGCTTGATCTGGGTCGGCGACTTGAACGGGGCCAGGCTGGACCCGTCGCTCAGCGAGGTGCCGCCGAGCGTGATGTCGTCGAGGAGCAGGCCGCCCTCGTTGACGCCACCGTCGCTGACGTACCGGAACGAGAGCAGGATCGACTTGCCGGCGTACGCCGACAGGTCGTAGTTGTGCTGCTCGAAGCCGGTCGTCGTGCCGTTCAGGCCAGGGCCGAGCGGCGCGTCGACGGTCCGGTCGCCGGGGATCGAGGTGTACGTGCTGCCACCGTCGGTGGAGACCTGGACGTATCCGTAGTCGTAACCGAGCTCGGCGCCGTACTTCGCGAGGAAGCTCAGCGTCGGGTTGGTGGTCGGCACGGTCACCGGGATGACCGCGGCGGCGTCGGTGTTGTTGGCGTTGCCGGAGAAGAGCACCGAGTTGCCGGGCCGGTCCGGGTCGTTGTTGACCAGGGTCCAGGCCAGCGGCAGGGTCGGCAGGGTCTTCGCGCCGCTGAACTTCAGCGACCGCAGGTCCTTGCCGGCCAGCGCCTGGCCGTTCTTCTGCAGCAGCACGTAGTCCGCGCCGTTCGGTCCGGCACCGGGCACGCTGTAGGACTGCGGGTTGGCGAGGTTCACCGTGGACCGCAGGCTCTTGGACGTGACGTTCTTCTTGTCCGCACCCAGGACGATGCCGAGCTTGGAATCGCCCACGATCTTGTCGAGCAGGACCATGCTCTGGTACTCGTGCAGGACCGTGTACACGTCCTTGGCGCCCTCCGCCTTCACGGCGGCGTCGAGGCTCGCGAGGCCCTGCAGGTCACCGTCGCGGTGGAGCCGCTCGATGATGTCCTGACCGAAGCGGTCGTAGAGGTACAGCATCAGCTCGTAGGCGTTGCCGTAGTCGGCGAGCACCCCGTTGCCGTTGCCGCCCTCGCCCCAGAGGTTGAGCGAGTTCTGGGCACCGCCGCAGTCACGCGGGTTCGGGTTGAACGGCGTCTGGACCGGTCCGTACCCCTGGAAGCAGTACAGGTGGCTGTCGCCGCCCTTGTCGAAGACCGTCTTGGTCCCGTCGACGTACCCGGTGAGCGTCTGCGCGAAGTCCGACAGGCCCTCGTTCATCCAGGTCGTCTCGTTCGGGTCCGAGTAGGACTCGACGAGGTGCTGCCACTCGTGCGCGAACGTGCCCTCGTAGAGGCGCGGCCGGGCCGGGCGGCTGGTGCACAGGTCCGACGTGGCCGCGTCCACCGGGTTGGCACCGGTGCGGTGCTCCCAGTCGAACGCGTCGATCGTCATCACATTGCGGTCGAACAGCTCGTTGAACTGCGTGGAGAAGAAGCCGGCGATGTAGGTCGGCGCGGCCGGGAACGTGTAGTAGTTGTCGTCCCGGACGTTGTCGACCAGCGTCACCGTCTTGTTGCCGCCGCCGGTGTACACGCCGCCGTTACCGTTCTTGTCCGGGCCGAGCAACGCGTTGGTGCCGTCCCGGTCCGGCGGAGTGGCGAAGGCCGCGGTCTCCTTGGGGTACATGTTGGTGTCGAACTCGTGGATGAAGTTCGTCACCTGGGCATCGGTCACCGTGGTGGTGTTCGGCACCTGGTTGCGGCAGTCGCCCGCCGGGAACGAGGTGTCGACGGCGACCCAGACCTCGATGTGCTCGCCGACACCGCGCAGGACGTAGTCCTTGCGGTACAGCGTGCCATTGAAGTCATCGGAACCCAGCCACTGGCGAACCGTGCCGACCGGCGGGGTGGCCGCCGCGGCGAGCGCCGAGCGCGACTGCGCCTTCATGCTCGCCATCTTCGACGTGTCGACGACCTTGCCGTCCAGCTTGAAGTTCGTGCGGGTCATCTCCCGCACATCGGACGGGCCGGCCGCCTCCTTCGCCGGGGCCTTCGCGGGCGCGGCGAACGCCGGCACGGCCGGCAGCGCGACGAGCACCGGTAGGGCCAAAGCGACGGCCGCGGTCGTGGCCAGGCCTTTTCTCACCATGAAGCCTCCTTACGACGGCGCGCGGAACCGGGCGGGATTACCGCCTGTACCCGGAGCGCCGAGTTCGGGATCGTATTGACAACGCACATTATCGCCGCGATCGACATCGGCGAAGTTCGCATCGAAGGGCGAGGGTCTACGCAAGGGGATGCCGGGGTTGCCCGTCGTCGCAAAATCGTGATTATCGTCGATGTTCGGCCTGACATCGGGCCACGTCGCGGCGACGGCATTGGCCGGCCGATCGAGCGCTTCACGCAGCGTCACGGATGCATTGCGGCCGTCAGACAGGTGGACGCTCGAACCGGTCATCGGGTTGCACGGGGGGACGAAGTCGCGGCGAAAACATCCGGCCGGGCCAGTGGCGATGCCGTCCGAACGATCACGGACCGCGACGTCCGGTGGTCCGGGCACCCACCGGACGGATGGGGTTCCCGGCTGGACGACGGTTCACCGAGGGTCACCGCAGAACGTATCGTCGCAGCATGGCAGCCCTGACCCTCGCGGTGGAACGACTCGCTGCCGCCACGGTGCTGTCCTGTGACGGGGCGCTGGTGGCGGCCAGCGCCATGCAGCTGGAGACGGCGCTGTCCCAGGTGCTGCTGCGACCGGAGCTGCGCATCGTCGTCGATCTCGCGGCCGTGGCCGCGATCGACTGCACGGGCGTGATGATGCTGCGCGTGACCGCGGGCATCGCCGCCGAGCAGGGCGGGAGCCTGGTGCTGGCCGGCCCGGACGCGCAGGTCGTGCACACGCTGCGTGAGTGCGGGACGCTGAGCACGATCCCGACGTACCGCTCCGTGCAGGCAGCCCTCGACGACGACGCCGAGGCGCTGATCGCCGAGCCCGACGCCACGCCGGCGCCCACCTCCTGGCCGATGAACCGGTCGGACCGCCGCAGCGCCTGACAACAGAACGTACATTGGGGCCATGGCCGCAGCGGGCTCCGCGGAACCGGCGTACGTCCGGTGGCGCCCGGCCGCGGCCCTGCGCCCCTACGCGGCCTGGTACACCGGCTACGACCAGGACGGGCTCCCGCCGGGATGGCACCGGGGGCTGCCCTCGCCGTACCTCACCCTGATCGTGACCCTCGGCGAGCCGCTGCGCATCGCCGCGCACCCCGACCCGGCCACGCCGCCCGGGGACTACGACACGCTGATCGGGGGCCTGCACACCACCCCGGCGATCATCACCCACGACGGGCGCGGCGCCGGCATCCAGGTCGCGCTCTCGCCGCTGGGCACCCGGTCGCTGCTGGGCCTTCCCGCGGGCGAGCTGGCCGGCGTCGACCTCGACCTGGCGTGCCTGCTCGGGCCGCTCGCCGCCGAGCTGCGCGAGCGGGTGAGCCTGGCGCCGGGCTGGGCGGCCCGGTTCCGGGTCGTCGACGAGGTGCTCGCCGCGCGCCTCGACCCGGGGCGCGCGCCCGCGCCGGAGGTCGCCTTCGCCTGGCGGCGGCTGTGCGCGACCGGCGGCGCCGTGAGCCCCGCGGAGCTGGCCGGCGAGACCGGGTGGAGCGGGCGGTACCTCAGCCGCCGCTTCGGCGTCGAGATCGGCCTGTCGCCGAAGGTCGCCGCGCGGGTGGCCCGCTTCGACCTGGCCCGCCGCCGGCTGCAGGAGTCCGGCGGCGCGTTCCCGCTCGCCGCGCTCGCCGTCGGCTGCGGGTACTACGACCAGGCCCACCTCACCCGCGAGTTCTCCGCCCTGGCCGGGGTGCCGCCGGCGCGCTGGTGGGCCGAGGAGTTCCGAAACGTGCAATCCCCGGTGGACTTGGCGGCGGCAGACTCGGGGGCATGACTGCTGCTGCTCCCGCACCACAGGTTTGGCCCACGCTGCGGGCGAAGGACGCCCGCGGCCTGATCAGGTTCCTCGTCGACGCGTTCGGCTTCGAGGCGACGGCCGTCTACGGCGAGGGCGACCTCGTCGAGCACGCCCAGCTGTCCTGGCCGGAGGGCGGCGGCATCATGCTCGGCAGCGACCGCGACGACGGCTCGCCGTGGCAGCTCACGCCCGGCTCGTTCGGCTGCTACGTGGTGTGCGCCGGGCCCGACGCACTCTACGAGCGGGCCGTGGCCGCCGGCGCCGTGGTCATCCAGGAGATGAACGACACCGACTACGGCTCACGGGGGTTCGCGGTGCGCGACCCGGAGGGCAACCTGTGGTCCTTCGGCACGTACCGCGGTGAGCCGCGCGCGCAGTAGCGCCGCGCGTGTCGAGAACGGCCGGTCGGCGCCGACCCTGTGGCATGACGAAGTTTCTGTTGCTGCACGCCCGCGGGGCCGCGGCGCCGCCGGCGGACGCGGCCGGCGAGGTGCTGGACGCGCAACGGCTGTCGGACCCGAGCCTCGCCGTCGTCGTCGGCGGCGAGGCCGGCGCGCCGGTCGCCGGCTACTGGCTCGTCGACGTGGACTCGCTCGAGCGCGCGCTGGAGATCGCCGCCGCGGCCGGGGTCGCGGTCGAGGTGCGCCCGCTCATGAGCGAGCGGCTGGGGCCGTCAGCGGACTGAGGCGAGCCCGGCGAGCGGTTCGGCGCGCCGCGCCCGCCGTCGAGGGTTACCGGCCGGTGCTCGCGTGGAACTGGTCGACGATCTCCTGCTTGATGCGGCCGCGGTCGGAAACCTGGAATCCGGCGCTTTGCGCCCATTCCCGGATGGCCCGGTTCTGGTCGCGGTCGCCGCGTGTGGTGCCGCGGCCCCGGCCGGAGGCCGTTCGGGCCTGAACTGTCGGGGTGCGGCCCACCTTGGTGCCCGCGGAAATGTAGGGCTTGAGCGCTGCCCGCAGTTTCTCCGCGTTCTTCTTGGACAGGTCGATCGAATACTGCACGCCATCGATGCCGAACGTCACACTCTCATCGGCGGGCTTGCCGTCCAGATCGTCGATCAGTTCCTGAATGACACGCTTGGCCATGCCGGCCGACCTCCCGTGAGCGGCTTTGGACGAACCGATGAAACGGCGCCCGTGCAAACAGTATCGCCAATCGATTGAATTCGCGCCAGGTCGCGGGGTAAAACGTTTCTTCACCGATCGTGTCGGCTCAATTACGCGCAACCCGAACCGGTGGCCAAAGGTCTAAGCTGGCCGCATGGACGCGCCGCCGCTGGACTGGGGACGGTTGCTCGTCTCCCAGCTGGAGTTCTACTGGGACGCGCACCTGTGGCCCCGCCTGAATGGGCTCACCGACGACGAATACTTCTGGGAACCGGTGCCGGACTGCTGGAGCGTGCGGGCCGGCGACGACGGAAGATTCCGCGCCGACGGCCCGGCCACCCGGCGCACACCGCAGCCGGTCACCACGATCGCCTGGCGCATGATGCACATCGCCGTCGGCTGTTTCGCCACCCGCACGAGCACGTTCTTCGCCCCGGGTGACGCCGACATGTTCGACCCCGCCCACGTGCCGGCCGATCTACCGCACACCGCCGCCGACGGGTTGGCGTTGCTGCACGACAGTTACCAGCAATGGCACGATCACATCGCCGCGCTCGACGACGAGGGGATGCGCAGGCCGCTGGGTCCGAAGGGCGCCTATTTTTCCGCCGACCCGATGGCCGCGCTGATCGTGCACATCAACCGCGAAACGATGCACCACGGCGGGGAGATCTGCCTGCTGCGCGACCTTTACGGCGCGCGGCGCGGCGCCGTCATTCGCTGACCGGCGGGCGCGGCCGCGCCGTCAGGGCCGCGGCTATTCGCCGATCGGCGGGCACGCGGCCAGCAGTGCCTCGCTCACCGCGTTCTGCGCGGCCGCGCCGTCGTGACGGGGCTCGAGGCGGTTCGTCAGGTACGCCACGGCCAGCCGCCGGGTGGGGTCGGCCCACGCCACGCACACGTTGCTGCCGTTGTGGCCGAAGGCCCGCGGGCTGCTCGTGCGCCCCATCGGCCGGGGCCGGTGCGGCTGCAGGCCGGGCCCGCCCAGCTGGAAGCCGTGCGACCAGCGGATCGGCAGCCCGATCAGCCCGTCGATCGTGCCGTCGCTGGTCGGCGTCGTGGCCACCGCGAGCGCCTCGGCGCCGAGCACGCGCACGCCGCCGAGGCCGCCGGCGACCAGTGCGGTGTAGAGCACCGCGAGGTCGCGGGCGGTCGTGGAGATCCCGGCCGCCGGGATGACCGCCCGGCGGGTCGCGCGGCGGTTCACGAACGCGGCCGCGGTGGCCGGCCCGGCGCCGCGCCCGGCGACCGGCACGTGCCGCGGCCAGAGCGCGTCGGGCAGCCCGAGGTGGGTGTCGCGCAGCCCGAGCGGCGCGAGGATCTCGGCGGCGAGCAGCTCGCGGATCGGCTCGCCGGTGACCCGGCGCAGCAGCTCGCCGAGCAGGAAGCCGTAGCTGACGTACTGGTACGCGGGCCCGGCGCCGGCCGGGAACCGCGGCCGCGCCCGCTCGATCGCCCGCACGGAGGCGTCCCAGTCGGTCATGGCCAGGGCGTCGCGCAGCGACGAGCGGGCGACGGGCAGCCCGGAGCGGTGCTGCAGCACGTGCCGGACGGTGATCGCCTCCTTGCCGTTGGCGGCGAACCCCGGCCAGTGCTTCGCGACGGGGTCGTCCAGCCCCACCGCGCCGCGCTCGGCGAGGCGGTGCACGAGCAGGGCGGCGAAGGGCTTGCTCGTCGAGAAGATCCAGAACAGCGACGACGGCTCGCACCCGTACGCCCGGTCGAGCACCACCACGCCGTCGCGCACCACGCACAGCTGTGCGGCGCCGCCGCGCTCGCGGGCCAGCCGCGCGGCGGCCTCGAGCCCGTCGCGGTCGACGTCGCCGGTGTCGCGCTCCGCCCAGTCCAGCACGGCAACCAAGCTACCTCCGGCCGGCACCCGGCCGACTTGCCCGACGCTGGAAAGCCGGGCCCGGCCGGCCGTCGCTGAGCGGCCCGGAGTCTCGGACAGCGTTGTCGCGCCGGTCATGATGGGGACCGCGTGGCCGGGTTGACGCCCAGGCCGTTGGGCGTGATGAGGATGCCGGCGTCGCCGCGGGCGATGGCGTCCTCGATGGCCTGCACCTGGCCGGCCTCGTCGCCGTCGGCCTTGCCTGCGGCGACGGTGAGCTTGACGCCCTCCGCCGCGGCGGCCTGCCGGACCCGTTCTCCTCGGCGCTGCACCGCGCGCTGGAGGACGTGGCCCGCGAGCGCGGGGTGCTCATCTTCGCCGGCGGCGTCGAGGAGGACCCGCAGCGCGAGCTCGCGCTGGTGCACGAGTTCGCACGCCGGCAGGCCGACGGGCTGGTCATGGTGCCGACCGGGGACAACCAGGCGTACCTCATGCGGGAACTGGCGCCGGGAACGCCCGTGGTGTTCGTGGACCGGCCGCCGGTGGGCCTCCGCCGCCTGGACGGCGAGGTGTGGGAGCCGGCCGCGCACGTGGTCGCCACGCGCCTGATCCCGCGCGGCTCCGGCGAGATCCCCGGCCCCTACCGGACCTCGGCCAGGACCTCCTCGATGGCGTAGTGCCCGAGTCGGGCCAGGAACGGGTTGGTGGTGCGGTAATACGCGAACGCGCCGAGCCCCATGCTGAACGCCCACGCCCGCCCGCGCCGCCAGCTGTCCTCGTCGGGCTCGAGGCGGGCCCGGAACTCCGCGCGGCCGGCGGCGTCGAGCAGCATCCAGGCCGGGATCAGGTCCACCGCGGGGTCACCGACGGCGAGGCAGCTCCAGTCGAGCACGGCGGACAGGGCGCCGTCGCCGGCGCGCACGAGGAGGTTCCCGGCGTGCAGGTCGCCGTGCACCCACACCGGCGGGCCGGCCCACTCGGGCGCGTCGCGATCGGCCTCCCAGACATCGGTGAGCAGCGCCGGGTCGTAGTCGCCGGCGAGCGCGTCGATCCACTTGCCCATTTCGCGGCCGCGCAGGCTCCCGCCGCGCCCGCGCGGGGACGCGGCCGGACCGCCGGCGGCGTCGATGCGCCGCAGGGCGGCGATGAAGTCGGCCAGGGCCGTGGCCAGCCCGCCGGGTCCGACCGGGTTGACGCCCTCCAGCCAGCGGTACACCGCCCAAACGTGCGGATACCCGAACGCGGGCGTGCCCACGGCGACCGGGTCGGGGACCGCGGCGGGCAGGTGCGGGGCGAGCCGGGGCAGCCACCGCCGCTCGAGCTCGATCTGCCCGGCCGCGCCCGGGATGCGGGGCAGGCGGACGCTGAGCTCGTCGCCGAGGCGATACACGACGTTGTCGGTCCCCGTGGACTCGAGCGGCACGACCTCGAGCCCGGCCCACCGCGGGAACTGCGCCGCCACCAGCGCCCGGACCAGCCCGGCGTCGGTCGGCGTCTCCCCATCGCGCATCACCGGCGGATCATCCCAGTCACGTCGCATCCCCCACCACCGATTTTCCCGCGCCCGGGGGCCGCTGAGCTGCGGCGCGGACTTATTTGGCGACTTAACTTAACTATTAGGGTTCTTTACCTTGTGCGGGCGCCATCGATGGCCGATGATGCGACAGAGCGGATCCGCCCATCCCTCCCGCCTACACCCGAAGGAACCCCCAACCGTGCGCAGAAAGCTGGCGCTGGCAGCGCTTGCCCTGTTGACGGTGGTGGGGGTGGGCCTCGCGATCCGGCCCGCCCTCGCCGCCACCCCGTTCAAGGTGCTCGCCTTCTACAACGGCACCTGGGACGCCGCCCACATCGACTTCGACAAGGAGGCCAAGGACTGGTTCCCCCAGCAGGGGGCCGCCAACGGCTTCACGTGGGAGGCGACCACCGACTGGAGCCGGCTCAACGCCGGGAGCCTGTCGCAGTACAAGGTGATCATGTTCCTCGACGACGCGCCGCCCTCCGGCCAGCGGGCCGCGTTCCAGCAGTACATGCAGAACGGCGGGGCCTTCATGGGCTTCCACGTGAGCGCGTTCACGACCGACCCGGGGTCGTGGAGCTGGTACTACAACACGTTCCTGGGCTCCGGCGCCTTCCAGACCAACACCTGGGGCCCGACCCGGATCACGTACAAGGTCGAGGACCGTAACCACCCGTCGATGGCCGGCCTGCCCGCGACGTTCACCTCCGCGGTCTCCGAGTGGTACTCGTGGAGCAACGACCTGCGCCAGAACCCCAACATCGACATCCTGGCGTCGGTCGACCCGAGCAGCTTCCCGGTCGGCACCGACCCCAACCAGTCCTGGTACAGCGGGTACTACCCGATCCTGTGGACCAACCGCAACTACAAGATGCTGTACGCCAACTTCGGCCACAACGGCATGAACTACAGCACGAACACCCGCACGTCCTCGACGTTCGAGAGCGCGAACCAGAACCGCTGGATCATCCAGGGCATCCTCTGGCTCGCCGGGCAGACCTCGACGCCGACCACGCCAGTGACGCCGCCGTCCTCGGCGCCGCCGACGTCCAGCGGCCCGATCTCGCCCACGGCGTGGTACTCGGTGGTCAACAAGAACAGCGCCAAGTGCGTCGACGCGCGGGCGGCCGGCACCGCGAACGGCACCGCCATCCAGCAGTACACCTGCAACAACACCAACGCGCAGCAGTACCGCTTCCAGCCGACCAGCGACGGCTACGTGCGGGTCGACAACCGCGGCAACTCCGCCGAGTCGCTCGACGTGACCAACCGGTCGACGGCCGACAACGCGCCGATCCAGCTGTGGGCGTACGGCGGCGGCACCAACCAGCAGTGGCAGCCGGTCGCCGAGAGCGGCGGCTACTACCACCTCGTCAACCGGGCCAGCGGCAAGTGCCTCGACACCCCGGGTGCGTCCACATCGGACAGTGTGCAGCTCGTGCAGTACACCTGTAACGGCACCGGCGCCCAGTCGTTCCGCCTGGTGCAAGCGCTTTCCTGAAAGTTTCAAACGGCGCCGGGACCGCGGCCAGCGGTCCCGGTATCCGCGCCGCATCGACATCTTTCGAAACCCTCGCCGCGGGTCTACGGTCCGCCCGATACGGGCACCTGCGGATGAGGAGCGGATCGTGCGAAGAGCAGTGGCCGCCTCGGCGGCAATCCTGGCGACGGGCGTCGGCGCGACGTACGCCGTGCACATGGCCTCGGCGGCGGCCGCCGGGTGCCGCGTGACGTACACGGTGACGAACCAGTGGCAGGGCGGCTTCGGCGCGAGCGTCGACGTCACCAACCTCGGCGACCCGATCGCGGGCTGGGCGCTGACGTGGACGTTCGCGAGCGGCCAGGCGGTGACGCAGGCGTGGAACGCCACGGTCACGCAGAGCGGCACGTCGGTGCGCGCGGCCGACGCGGGCTACAACGCGTCGATCGCGACGGGCGGTACCGTATCCTTCGGCTTCAACGGATCCTTCACGTCCGCCAATCCCGTGCCCACCGCGTTCGCCCTCAACGGCGTGGCGTGCAACGGTGGCACGACGCCGACCTCCGCGCCGCCGACGACGACTTCACCGCCGCCCAGTGGTGAGAACGGCCGGCAGATGGAGGACCTCGACCGCGGGCTGATCTCGGTGCGATCGGGCAGCGGCAACCTCGTCTCCTGGCGGCTGCTGGGCACGGAGGCCCTCGACACGTCCTTCAACGTGTACCGCGCGGGCACCCGCGTCGCCACGGTGACGAACTCGACGAACTACCTGGACAGCGGCGCCGCCGCCGACGCCTCGTACACGGTGCGCGCGGTCGTCGGCGGTGCCGAGCAGGCGGCGTCGCCGGCCTCGCTGCGCTTCACCGGCGGCGCGTACCTCGACGTGCCGATCCAGTCCCCCCGGCTCGATCTACAGCGCGAACGACGCGTCGGTGGGCGACCTGGACGGCGACGGGCAGTACGAGGTCGTGCTCAAGTGGGACCCGTCGGACTCCAAGGACAACTCGCAGTCCGGGGTGACCAGCAACGTGTACGTCGACGCCTACCGCCTGAACGGGCAGCGGCTGTGGCGGATCAACCTCGGGCGCAACATCCGGGCCGGTGCGCACTACACGCAGTTCCAGGTGTACGACTACGACGGCGACGGCAAGGCCGAGATCGCGATGAAGACCGCCGACGGCACCACCGACGGCACCGGACGGGTCATCGGCGACGCCAACGCCGACTACCGCAACTCCTCCGGCTACGTCCTGTCCGGCCCGGAGTACCTCACCATGTTCAACGGCCAGACCGGCGCCGCCATGTCGACGGTGAACTACGACCCGCCCCGCGGCACGGTGTCCAGCTGGGGCGACAGCTACGGCAACCGCGTCGACCGGTTCCTGGCTGGCACGGCCTACCTCGACGGGAAGCGCCCGTCCCTGATCATGGCGCGGGGGTACTACACCCGCACCGTCATCGCCGCCTGGGACTTCCGCAGCGGTTCGCTGACGAAGCGCTGGACGTTCGACAGCAACGCCTCCGGCAACAGCTCGTACGCGGGCCAGGGCAACCACCAGCTCGCGATCGCCGACGTCGACGCCGACGGGCGCGACGAGATCGTCTACGGCGCGATGACCGTCGACGACAACGGCGGCCGCCTGTGGAACACCGGCAACGGCCACGGCGACGCTCTGCACGTCGGTGACCTCGACCCGGCGCGCCCCGGCCTGGAGGAGTTCAAGGTCGACGAGGACGGCTCGAAGCCCTCGTCGTGGATGGCCGACGCGCGCACCGGCCAGGTGCTGTGGACCACCTCCCCCAACGGCGATAACGGCCGCGGCGTGTCCGACGACATCTGGTCCGGCAGCCCCGGCGCCGAGAGCTGGTCGGCGGCGGCGGACGGCCTGCGCGACACGCACGGCACGGTGGTGTCCTCGCGCAAGCCCGGCTCGACGAACTTCGTGGTCTGGTGGGACGGTGACACGACCCGCGAGCTGCTCGACGGCACGCACATCGACAAGTACGGCACGAGCGGCGACACGCGCCTGCTCACCGCGTCGAACGTGCACTCCAACAACGGCACGAAGTCCACGCCGTCGCTGTCGGCCGACCTGTTCGGCGACTGGCGCGAGGAGGTCGTGTGGCCGACGAGCGACAACACGGAGCTGCGCATCTACAGCACCACGACGCCGACCACGACGAAGTTGTACACCCTGATGCACGACTGCCAGTACCGCGAGGCGATCGCGTGGCAGAACACGGCGTACAACCAGCCCCCGCACCCGTCCTACTTCATCGGCTCCGGGATGGCTGCCCCGAAGCAGCCCGTCATCTACGTGCGTTGACGGTAGGTGGACTCGCCGTCACCGCGCGTGTACGCGGTGGCGGCGGGTCGGCGGAAATGTCGGCGGTGCGCGGTAGGGTGCCGGGGTGACCGAGCAGCCGAATGCGCCGACCCCGCGACGGGTGGACCGCTGTCTGCTGATCGGCGATACGACCACGACGGTGCCGATGCCGGCGGGCTGGCTCGCGGTGGTGGTGTCGCCGGCGGTGGCGCCCACCGAGCTGGGGCCGCTCGTGCTGCGCGGCCTGCGCCCGCCCCCGGACCTGCCGGGCCGGCGCCGCATCGGCGCCCACACGCGCCCGCTCTCGTCGGCCGCGGCCCCGGCGTCGCCGCCGGACGACCTCGCACCGTCGCACTCACCACGTCCGGCTGACCTGGCCGCGCCGTCCTCACCACGTTCGGCCGACCTGGCCGCGCCGCCCTCAGCTGTTCCGGCTGACCTCGGGCCGCGGCCCTCACCACGTCCGGCCGACCTGGCCGCGCCGCCCTCAGCCGTTCCCGCTGACCTCGGGCCGCGGCCCTCACCACGTCCGGCCGACCTGGCCGCGCCGCCCTCAGCCGTTCCGGCTGACCTCGGGCCGCGGCCCTCACCACGTCCGGCCGACCTGGCCGCGCCGCCCTCAGCCGTTCCGGCTGACCTCGGGCCGCGGCCCTCGCCACGTCCGGCTGACCTCGCACCGCCGGCCCCGCCGCGTCCGGCCGGCGGCGCCGAACTGGACTCGATCCCGGCCGATGGCCGTGCGGGGCACGGCGAGGGGCTCGACGCAGGGCTCGACGGGCTCGAGGGGCTGGTGCTGCTCGGGGCCGGCGACGATGCGGCGGCCGAGCTGGCCGGCGCGGTGGGTCTGCCCGTGTTCGCGCCGGACGGGCCGGTCTGGGTCGCTCCCGGCGGGATGCTGTTCGCTCCCGGCGGCTGGTGGCGTCACACGCCGGGCGGCCGGCGGGTTGCGGCCGGCCCGCGTTGGCCCGCACCGGCCTGGCAGTCACTGTTGCCGGAACACACGCAGTGGCCGCTCAACGCCCGCCCGATCCCCGCAGGCTGGCTGCTGTCGGCCGGCGACTCGGCAACGGACGGTTCGCCGCTCGGTGGCGCGGAGTCCGAGTCGGCGCCCCGGTTGGCGGACGCCGTTTCGGTCGATCCGGAGCGCCCACGGTTGCTGCTCGACGCAACCGTCAACGCGACGGCGCTCGCCGCGGCGCTGCGCGCCCTGCCGCCCGCCGCTCGCATCGCCGTCGAGGTGGTGCCGCTCGCACCGGGGCAGGGCGCCGGGCGGGCCGCCGCGTTCGGCGCCGCGAGCGAGCTCGGCGAGGCCGTGCGGCTCGTCAACGGCGTGCCGCTGCACTCACCGTCGGGCGACGCCGTCGTTTATGCGCTCGACGGGGCGGGCCTGCCCGTCTGGGCCGAGCCGGCCTGGCTGCTGCTGTGCCATCCGGGCGGCCGGGAAGAGGTGCTGGCCTCCTCGCCGCCGCAGCCGGCCCTGCGCCCGGTCGGCCCCGCGACCTACGCGATGGAACTCGGCTGGCTCGTCCGGCTGTCCGGCGGCGGGCTCACGGCGGAGCCGTCCGGCCCGCTGCCGCCGGCTCGCGGCCGTGCGGAGGTGCCGGCGCCGCGCTCCCCCGAGGCCGCCGGGCCGCAGGTCGTCGAGCTGACCATCGACCTCTCGCCGCGCCGCGCGGCCGCCGCCGCGACCCCGGAACCGCTATCGGCCACGACCCCCGAGCCGCCCTCGGCCAGGACCTTGCAGCCACCACCTGCCACAACCCTGCAGCCACCGCCGGCCACGACCCTGCAACCGCCACCGGCCGCGGCCCCGCAACCGGCCATGACTTCGCAACCGGCACCTGCCACGACCCAGCAGCCGCCACCGGCCGCGGCGCTGGAACCGCTATCGGCCACGGCCCGGCAACCGCTGTCGGCCACGAGGGCGGAAGCGCCGTCGGCCGCGAGTGCGGCGCCTGCGGAGCGCGAATCGGGTGCGGCGTTCGACGCTGACGGGCGCTATCGGGTCGTCGTCGGCACGGCGGGGCTGGAGATCAACGACCTGCTGTGGCCGCCCGTGTCGGCGCTGTTCACGGCCGTGCTCACGGACATTCCGGCTATTGTGGACATTCGGGTCGCCGGGGATGCCACACCGTGGGGGTTGGCGGCCGCGCGTGAGCTCGCCGAGCGGCATCCCGGGGATGCGGCGGAGGCGGCGGGGCGGGCGAAGGCGTACCGGGCGGCCGAGCTGCTGCCGGCGACGGCCGGCGCTCCCGCGGCGACGAGCCTGGCGCCCAAGCGGCAACGGCGGAGGGTCCGGCTGTTGCTGGCCGCGGCGTGCGTTGTGGTGCTGGTGCTGCTCGGGGTCGGGGTTGCGGTCGCCTGGGCGCGCGGTGGCGACGACGACAACGCGGCCTCGGGGCAGACGCGCGCCGAACCTGGGCTCTTGCCGGGGGCGCTGGGTGGCGCGTCGGCGACGGGGACGGGCGGCTCCGCTCCGGCGTCGCGCGCGGCGGCCTCGGGGTCGGCCTCGGCGAAGCAGGCGTCCGGGTCGCCGAGTGCCCCGGCCGCCGGGGCGTCGGCCGGGGCGCCTGCGGCGAGCAGTGCGCCGAGCCCGACGCAGGTGAACCTCGGCGACGGGGTGGACCTGGCGCAAGGCAGGCCCACGCGGGACAGCGGGCACACCGACGTGTACGGGTCGGGGAACGTCGCCGACGGCAACGCGATGACGTACTGGGAGAGCCGCACCAACTTCCCGCAGTGGGTGCAGGTGGATCTCGGGTCGGCGATGGAGGTGCGGCGGGCCGTGCTGCGGCTGCCGCCGTCGGCGGCGTGGCCGGCGCGCACGCAGCGGATCGAGGTGCAGGGCAGCACCGACGACAAGCAGTTCCGGCCGTTGGTGCCGGCGGCGACGTACACCTTTTCTTACGACTCGGGGCAACGGGTGACGGTCGCGCTGCCGCCGGGGCCGGTGCGGTACGTGCGGGTGGTGTTCACGTCGAACAGCGTGCAAGGGGCGGGGCAGCTGTCGGCGCTGGAGGTGTACAAGGGCTGAGCGCTCGCCGCACGCAGTCAACGTACTGATGCGCGGGGCGGCCCCGGCGTGCAACCTGGGCGCGTGAAGGACGTACGCGTGACGCACATCGGCGGACCCACCGCGCTGCTCGAGCTGGCCGGGTGGCGCATTCTCACCGACCCGACGTTCGACCCGCCGGGGCGGCGCTACTCGTTCGGGTGGGGCACCAGCTCCCGCAAGCGGACCGGGCCGGCGCTCGACCCGGACGAGATCGGGCCGGTCGACGCGGTCCTGCTCAGCCACGACCACCACGCCGACAACCTCGACGATCGCGGCCGGGCGCTGCTGGGCCGGGCGCTCGTCGTCGTGACGACACGGGCCGGTGCCCGGCGCCTGGGCGGCAACGCGCGCGGGCTGCGCCCGTGGGAGGAGACCACGCTCGAGGCGCCCGACCGCCGGCCCATCACGGTCACCGCCACGCCGTGCCGGCACGGGCCGCCGCTGAGCCGCCCGATCGCCGGCCCGGTCGTCGGCTTCGCGCTGCGCTGGGACGCCCAGGAGCACGGCGTGTTCTGGATGACCGGCGATACCGTGCTCTTCGGCGGCGTCCGCGAGGTGCCGGCCCGGATGACCGTCGACACCGTGTTGCTGCACCTCGGCGCCGTCCGCTTCCCGCTCACCGGGCGCCTGCACTACAGCCTCACCGCGGCCGAGGCCGTGCGGCTGTGCGCCCTGGTCCGCCCGCGCACGATCATCCCCGTGCACTACGAGGGCTGGTCGCACTTCACGCAGGGCCGCGAGGCGGTCGAGCGGGCGTTCGCCGCCGCGCCCGACGGCCTCGGCGAGCGCCTGCACTGGCTGCCGCTGCGCAACCCCAGATAGGCAGTACGCAGGCGGCAACGACCGTCAACCTACCGATGCTCGGACGGGTCCGGTTCCCGCAGGGTGGTGGCGTCACATCGACGAGCCACGCTGATTGGAACCACCGACGATGCCTACCACCCGCCGAACACTGATCGCCGGCTCCGCGGCCGTCGGCGCCGGGGCCCTCATCGGGGCGAGCGACGCGTCAGCGCAGACGCGGCCGAGCGGCCCGAAGCCGACCGTCGTGCTGATGCACGGCGCGTTCGCCGACGCCTCCGGCTGGAACGACGTCGCCTGTGCGCTGCTGCGCGACGGCTACCAGGTCCTGGCGCCGGCCAACCCGTCGAGGGCGCGCGCCTGATCGCGTACGCGGGCGCGCCGCATGGCATCACCGACACCCACAAAGAGCGGCTCGGCAACGACCCGCTCGCGTTCCTGAAGGAGTTCGACGCATGAGCACCATCGTGTTGATCCACGGCCTCTGGGTGACCCCGCGCAGCTGGGAGCACTGGGTGCCGTACTTCGAGGCCAAGGGCCACACCGTCGTCACGCCCGCCTACCCGGGCTTCGAGGTGGAGGTCGAGGCGCTGCGGGCCGACCCGACGCCGATCGCGACGGCCACCGTCCCCGAGACGGTCGCGCACCTGGAGAAGGTCATCGCCGCGCTGCCGGAGCCGCCGATCCTCATGGGCCACTCGTTCGGCGGCACGCTGACCCAGCTGCTCATGGACCGGGGCACGGCGCGGCCGGCGTGGTCATCGACTCGGCGCCGCCGGAGGGCATCCGGGTCACGCCGCCGTCGCAGATCAAGTCGCTGTTCCCGATTCTCAACAACCCGGCGAAGCGGCACCAGGCGGCCGGGTTCACCGCGGAGCAGTTCCACTACGCGTTCACCAACACGCTGCCGGAGGCGGAGGCCCGGGCGGCCTACGAGCGCTACGCGATCCCGGCGCCGGGCAGCTGGGTCTGGGCCTACGGGCTGCTGGCCAACTTCACCCCGGGCAAGCAGGAGACGTGGGTGAACTTCCACAACGAGCGGCGGGCGCCGCTGCTGTTCATCGCCGGCGGCGCCGACCACATCATGCCGCCGTCGGTGAACCAGTCCAACGCCAACCACTACAAGGCGCCGGGGACGGTCACCGACTTCCACGAGTTCCCGGGCCGCTCGCACTGGACCTGTGCCGAGCCGGGCTGGGAGCAGGTCGCCGACTACGCCCTCGACTGGGCGCTGCGGCACGCCAGGTAGCAAAGGATGGCCCGGGTAGGGCGTCGTATCCCTCCCCGGGCCACCCTTTTGTTGAGCCCGCTCACACCGTCGGCAGCGACGCCAGCAGCTTCGTGTGCGCCTCGAGGATCTGCGCGGCGGTGGCCTTCGTGGCCGGGTCGGAGCCGGCCTTGCCCTCGGAGGTGGCCAGCGCCACGGTGCCGGTCAGGTGCTCGCGCAGCGCGGCGGTCGCCTTCGCGGCCCGCTGGTCGGCCGGTGCGTCGCGGACCACGGCGAGGTCGGCGTCCAGCACCATGCCCGGCAGGTCGTGCCCGGCGTGCTCGGTCGGATTCTCGATCCCGCCGCCGGCGGTGAGCGCGGCCCGCAGCGCGACGAGCTCATTGCGGTGCCCGTCGGCGCCGGCGGCGACCGTGGCGCGCAACGCGGGATCGTCCCTGACGAGCTCGAACAGCGGCAGCGCGCTGTTGTCGAGCGAGATCATGAGCTGCAGGAACGCGAGGTCGGTCGGGTTGAGCGCGCTCAGGACATCCGGTGTGCCGGGCGGCGGCGGCGCGACGGGCTCGTGCGCGGGGCGCGCCCACAGCACCACGACGGCGAACGCGGCGACGAGCACGACCGCGACGGCGAACAGGCGCCGCCAAAGGTGACTGTGCTGTTCCTCTTCCTCGGGCGCCGGCGGATCGGCGACCGCCGGTGACGATTCGGTTTCCGGCGGTGCGCTCGACAATGCCACGGCCGAGCCGTTGATGTGCTCCTCGCCACCCGGGGTCGCGCTGCTCACGCCCTCGACCGTAAGGCCCGGCGCGGGACCACATCTATTAGCTGCGCATTAAGTTGTTCCGATGATTTTCGACATCTGCGAATAACACTTTTAACCGCGATATAAGGGAGAATGGATCATGTGAACCGGCTCCTGCGTGTCCCGATCGTGCTCGTCTTCGCGGCGCTGTGGGGGCTCGGCTCCTACGCCCTCGGGTTCGTGCTGCTCGACGAGCGGCTGTCGATCGCGCTCGGGGCGGCGTTCATCGGCGGCGTGGTCGTCACGGCGACGCTCGGGGCGTTCACGGGCCGGCCGTGGCCGATCCTCGCCGGGCTGCCGCTGGCGATCGGGGCGCTCACGACGTCGGTGTACCTCGCCGGCATCCACCACTTCGAGCAGCGGCCCCGCCTGACCGTCACCGTCGCCGAGCAGCACTGCTCGCACGACCACTACGACTTCGACGCGGGGCGGCGGGTCTGCGACACGCACGCCTACACATTCACCGACCCCGACGGCCGCCCGGTCTCCTACCGGCTGTCGCAGCGCGACCAGCAGGGCGACGTGCACTCCGCCGGGGAGACCGTCGAGGTGTACCGCGCCGGCGCGGACGAGATCCGGTGGTGGCCGGCGGCGTACGTCGACCCGAAGGACGGCGTCGCGACCGCGGCCCGCATCGTGGTGCCGCTCTTCGTGGTCTACGTGCTGGTGCTCGGCGTCGGCGGCGCGGTGTCACGGGTGGCGACCCGGCGGCGGCTGCAGCGGCAGACGGCGTCGTGACGCTCAGGTGCCGATCCGCGTGACCTCGCCGTGCGGCGCGCCCTGCCACCACATGCAGTCGACGAGGTACGCCGCGCCGCCGCCCGTCGCGACGAACTGCACGACGAACCGGCTCGGCTCGGTCTGCGCCTGCGACACGGAGTAGCCGTCGCGGGGCGTGGCGGTGACGAGCGAGACGACGCCGGCCCGGATGCGGATCACGGCGTCGCCGCCGTCGGAGCGAAACGAGCGCAGGTACACGTCGACGCCGTCGGCGCCGCTCGTCACCGTCCAGCCGTCGACCATGCGGGCCGGCGTGCCGGTGGTCGGCTTCGCCGCCGTGCTCGGCGTGGCCGCGCCGTGCGTCGGCGCGGCGCTGGAGGGCGGCCAGAACGCCGAGGACGGATCGGCGACGATCGTCGGCGCCGGCGGCGGCCCGGTCAGCTGCGGCGGCAGCGTCTGCGTGACGGCCTCGCGGTTGCCCTGCTCGTCGACCGCGGCCGGCACGGAGTCGTCGGGCACGGCGGTGCGCAGCACGGGCCGCAGCGCCAGGGACGCCACGCCGATGCTCGCCGCGGTGGCCAGGCACCACAGCAGCACCGGCACCGCACCTCGACGAACCCGCATGCCTCGATCCTCTCACGCGGCTCGTGCGGGTCCGAACCACCGATCGGGACCGGTGGCGATAGCGTGTTGCCATGCCGCTCATCCTGCTCGTCGAGGACGACGTCGCCGTCTCCGGTGCGCTGTCGCGGGCGCTGACCGACGCCGGGCACGTGGTGCGCCCGGTCGGCAACGCCGGGTCAGCCCTGCGCGTCATCGCCACCGACCCGCCGGACCTGGTCATCCTCGACCTGGGCCTGCCGGACATGGACGGCCTCGACGTGCTGCGCATGCTGCGCGGCATCTCCAACGCGCCGGTCATCGTGGCGACCGCCCGCCGCTCCGAGCGCGACATCATCCGTCTGCTCGACGCCGGCGCCGACGACTACGTCACCAAGCCGTTCTCCAGTGCCCAGATGTCGGCGCGGATCAACGCGGTGCTGCGCCGCGGGCAGGGCACGCCCGGCCCGGCCGCGCCGCCGGCCGGGGTCACCATCGGCGCCCTGTACGTCAACCCGCAGCAGCGCTCGGCGTCGATCAACGGCCGGCCGCTGCAGCTGACGAAGAAGGAGTTCGACCTGTTGTCGTACCTCGCCCAGCGCGCCGGCCGCGTGGTGAGCCGCCGGGAGCTGCTCACCGAGGTGTGGCAGCGCCCGGACAGCTCCGGCGAGGACCAGACCATCGACGTGCACGTGTCGTGGCTGCGGCGCAAGCTCGGCGAGAGCGCCACCGCCCCGCGCTACCTGCGCACGTTCCGCGGCGTCGGGGTGATGCTCGTCGACCCGGACCAGGCGCAGCCATGAGGAGCGCCCTGATGCGCCTGTCGTTCGCGATCACGTCGATGATCGCACTGGCGTTCCTCGTGCCCCTGGCGTACGTCACCAAGCAGATCGCGCACGACCGCGCCCTGGCCGAGGCCCGCTACCAGGCCGACGCCATGGTCGCCGCGCTCGCCTCGGTGCCAGGCAACGGCTCCGGTTCGCTGGACCGGGCCGTCGCCACCGTGCCGGCCGGGCAGTCCGGACGCCTCGCCGTGCACCTGGTCGGCGAGCCGACCGTCGGCACCAGCCACGCCGTGCCCGCCGACGTCGACCGGGCCGTCCGGCAGCGCCGCTCGCTGACCGCGAACGCGCCCGGCGGCGTGGCCTACCTGCAGACCGTCGTGCTCGACGGCGACCGGACCGCGGTCGTGGAGGTATACGTCTCCGACGGCGACCTCAGCCGCGGCGTCGGTGCAGCCTGGCTGGCCCTCGCCGGCCTCGCGGTGGTCCTCGTCGCCGGCTCCACGCTCGTCGCCGACCGGCTCGGCGCGCAGATCGTGCGGGCCACCCGCCGCCTCGCCGAGGGCGCCCGCGCGTTCGGCGACGGCGACCTGCACGCCCGGGTCGAGCCCGACGGCCCGCCGGAGCTGCGCGACGCGGCCCGCAGCTTCAACCGCATGGCCGAGCAGATGGTCGCCTTCGCCGACGCCGAGCGCGAGCTCGCCGCGGACCTCTCGCACCGGCTGCGCACGCCGCTGACCGCGCTGCGCCTCGACGCCGACGCCATGCCGCCCGGCCCGATCGGCGAGCGGATGCGCCAGGCGTTCGACGCCCTCGACGACGAGATCGAGCAGATCATCACCGCGGCGCGCCGCTCGGCCGCCGACCGCAGCCCCGAGAGCAACGACCTCGTCGAGGTGGTCGCCGACCGGCTCGCGTTCTGGTCGGTGCTCGCCGAGGACCAGAACCGGCCGTGGCGGGTGACGGGCGGGCGGGAGCCGGTGTGGGTGCCGGTCGCCGAGTCCGACCTCGTCTCGGCCGTCGACTGCCTGCTCGGCAACGTCTTCCAGCACACCGCCGAGGGCACGGCGTTCGAGGTGCACGTCTCCGCGCGGGGCCTCATCGTCGACGACGCCGGGCCCGGCATCGCCGACCCGGACCGGGCGCTGCGCCGCGGCGCGAGCGGCGCCGGCTCCACCGGCCTGGGCCTGGACATCGTGCGCCGGGTCGCCGAGGCCTCCGGCGGCCGCCTGGTCATCGAGCGCGGCCCGCTGCGCGGCGCCCGCATCGCGATCGAGCTGGACCCGTTCGCCCCCGTGGACGGACCTCCCCCGCACCGCGCCGCCCGCCGCGTCGTCCGGTGACCGCCGCGGCCGCGGCCTTCGCGCACACGGTCGTCGCCGGGCCGGCGTGATCGAGCACAATCGAACCCATGGCGAAGGGTCTGCGCTACACCGACGCGGTCGAACTGCTCACCGGCGACTCCCCCGCCGCCTCCGCGATCGGCACCGCCGTGTCCGGCCTCGCCGGCGCCGCCGGCGTGCCGAGCCTGTTCGACGTGAAGTCGCTGGCCACCCGGATCGCCAAGACCGCGGCGGCGCGCATCCGGGACCGCTCGGCCGGCGTGTCTCGGCTGGACCGCTCGCGGCGGCTCGAGGCGGCGCACGCCATCCTCGTGGTCACCGCGTTCTTCGACGGCTTCGACGAGCTGGGCCTGCCGATCCGGGCCGCGGACATCGAGCTGACGCGCGAGGACCAGGCGGCCCTGGCCGGCGGCCCGCGCGGCGAGGGCTGGCTCGCGGCGCTGCTCGAGGCCGACGTCCCCGCACCCGGGCCGCTCCGGCCCTTCGCCGAGCACCTCGAACACCTCGTCCGGTGGTACGCCGGCGTGGCCGCCCGCCTGCACGGCCATCTCCTCGGCCTCAGCCTGGCCGACGCCCTCGACGAGACCGGCCGGCGATGGGTGCGCCGCGCCCTGACCGAGGTGGTGCCCGGCCGGGCCGCGCAGTGCTACGAGGCCGCCTATCTGCGACTGGCGGCCGACGTTGCCGAGTTCGGGATGTGGGTCTGGCGGGCCGACGCCGATGCCAAGGACGCGGCGCTGGGCGAGATCCTGTCGGCACTCGATCCCGAACGCGAGCGCGCGGCGCTGCGCGGGCTGATCGAGGCCGCGCACCGCGCCGACGTCGAGCGGCCGGTCGCGGGCGATGAGCAGGACACGACCGGCTGCGTGGTGCCGTCGCTGCGCGACAGCTACGTGACGCCGCGGTTCCTCGTCCGCGCGGGCGGCCGCACCGACAACCCGGCGAACGAGGAGTGGTGGCAGGGCCTGCCGGCGCGCGAGGACCTGCTGCGGTTCGTCGCCGCCCACCTGCTCACGCCGGACGCGGCCGCGGCGCCGATGCTCGTGCTCGGGCATCCGGGGTCCGGCAAGTCGGCGCTGGCCCGGATGCTCGGCGCGCGGCTCGGCGAGGGCGACTTCATGGCGATCCGGGTGCCGCTGCGCGAGGTGCCCGCCGACGCCGACGTCCAGGACCAGATCGAGGCCGCCGTGCGCCTCGCCACCGGTGAGCGCGTGGCGTGGCCGGAGGTGGCCCGCGCGGCCGCGGGCGCGCTGCCGGTCGTGGTGCTCGACGGCCTCGACGAGCTGCTGCAGGCCACCGGCGTCGGACGCTCGGACTACCTGCTGCGGGCGGCGCAGTTCCAGCGCCAGCAGGCAGCCCTCGGCCGGCCGCTCGCCGTGCTGGTCACCAGCCGGGTCGCGGTGGCCAACCGGGCGCCGCTGCCCGACGGCGCGACGGTCGTGCGCCTGGAGCCCTTCGACCACGCCCAGATCGAGGCTTGGCTGGCCGTGTGGAACCGAGCCAATGCCGAGACCTTCGCCGGGCGCGGCGTGCGGCCGCTCGGCCCGGCCACGGTGCTGTGCTGGCCGGAGCTGGCCGCCCAGCCGCTGCTGCTGTTCATGCTGGCGCTGTACGACGGCCAGGACAACGCCCTGCAGGCCGGCGACGACGCCCGCCTGACCCGCTCGGCGCTGTACGAGCGCCTGCTGTGCAGCTTCGCCGAGCGCGAGGTGCGCAAGGAGCGCCCCGCACCGCGACCCGGCGACGTCGAGGCGGAGCTGCTGCGGCTGTCGGTCGTCGCCTTCGCGATGCTCAACCGGGACCGGCAGTGGGCCACGGCCGACGAGCTCGACGCCGACCTCGGGCAGCTCGACCTTGCCGGCCCGGCCGCGCCGGACACCGGGTTCACCGAAGCGCAGACCGCCGGCGAGCGGGCCCTCGCGCGGTTCTTCTTCGTGCACCGCGCCCAGGCCGTGGTGCACGAGCGGGAGCGGCACACGTACGAGTTCCTGCACGCCACGTTCGGCGACTTCCTCGCGGCCCGGCTCGTCGCGCGGATCGTCGCCGACGCGCTGGCCCGCGACGCGGCCGGGACGTCGGCGCTGCGCCCGGCGGCACCGCACGACGACCTGCTCTACGCGTTGCTCGGCCACGCGCCGCTGACCGGGCAGGGCGCGACCATCCTGGGCTTCGCGGCGGCGCTGCTCGACCCGGCCGCGTACGACTGGCTGTGCCGGGCGTTCCGGCTGGCGGCGACCCGCCTCGACGTGCCCGACCACCCGTACCGGCCGGTGCCGCAGCCCGCCGGTCACCGGCTGGTCCGCTACGGCCTCAACCTGGTCCTGCTGGCCGCGTGCGCCCGGCCCGAGGTGTCGGCGGCCGACCTCTTCCCCGGCGACGACGACCCGGCGGAGCGGCTCGGCCGGGCCGCGCACGGATGGCAGTCGGCCCTGGGCCGCGAGCAGTGGCTGGGCGTGATCGAGGCCCTGCGGGCCCGGCGCGGCTGGGCCGGCGGCCGCCACGCCGAGGCCCTGCGGGCCGGGCGCGGCCGGGCCAGCGGCCGCCGCGACCTGCGGCTGCGCCTCGACGACGGCCCGGACCCGGCCGGCTTCGACGCCTACTGGAACCAGCACTATGGCCCGGGGTCGGACGTGTGGGCGATGGACCCCGGCAGTGGGTTCAACGGCGCGGCCTCGGCGGACCGTGCGGTGGTCGCGGTCGCCCTGCGCTCCGACGGCGACGAGGACCTGCTGTGCCACGCCCTCGAACCGCTGCGCGCCTGGTCCGAGCCCTCACTGACGAGCTTCGTCGTGCACGGGCCGCAGGACGCCGAGTCGGTGGCCCACAGCCTGTTGCGGGCGTGGGTGGCCACGGCCGGCCCGGACGGCGACCTCGAGGCGGCGTGCGAACGGCTCGTCCGCGCCGTCACCGGCTACGGCTGGGGCGAGGGCCTGCACCCCGAGGCGGCCCGGGCCATCGACCTCGCCCTCGCGCTGCTCATCGCATACGCAGACCGGCTGCCGGCCGAGCGGATGACCGTCTGGCTGGTGCGGATCGTCAACTGCAGCCAGACCACCCCGGCCCAGAACGCGACCGTGAACGCCTACCTCGAACGCAACGCGGGCCGCTAGGGCAGCAGCCGCAGGAGGATCTCGTCGAGGGCGGCGAGCTGCTCCTCGCTCAGGGCGGCGAAGGAGTCCGTCAGCACCTGTTCCACGACGCGCTGGCCCTCCTCGCGCAGGGCGTCGCCCTTGTCCGTCAGGCGGTGGCGGATCGCGCGGCCGGGGCCCGGGACGCGCTCGATCAGGCCGCGGTCGATCATGCGGGCGGCGAGGGTGCCGAAGGACTGGTCGGTCTGGAACGTCAACTGGGCCAAGTCGTGCAGCGACGCGTCCGGGTTGCGGTGCAGGTGGCGCAGGGCGTCCCACTGCACGAGGCTCACGCCCAGCGGGGCGAGGGCGCTGTTGGCCTCCCGGTGGTGGCGCATCTGCAGGCGCTTGATCGACAGGCCGATCTCGGACAGTGCCCTCGTCATGACGGAACTGTATCAGGTTGCTGATATCACTATGCTGATATAAGGTTCCTGATATGACGCAGACCTATCTTCTCCTGCACGGCGGCGCCGGGCCGCAGTCCGTTGCCGCGTTCGCCGAGCGGCTCGCCGCCGAGGCGGGCGCGCGCGTCCTCGCGCCGACCCACCCGGGGTTCGACGGGACCGAGCGGCCCGCGCACATCGACAGCGTTCGCGCGCTCGCCGCGCATTACCGGGACTACCTCGACGAGCTCGGCGTCCGGGACGTGACCGTCATCGGGAACTCGATCGGCGGGTGGATCGCGGCGGAGCTCGCGCTGCTCGGCTCGCCCCGGGTCGCGCGCATCGTGCTCGTCGACGCGGTCGGGGTCGAGGTGCCGGGGCATCCGGTCGCCGACTTCTTCAACCTGACGCCGGCGCAGATCGCGGCGGCCAGCTACTACGAGCCGCAGAAGTTCGCCGTCGACCCGGCGAGGATGGCGGGGAATCGAACGGCCCTCGCCGTGTACGCGGGCGAGCCGTCCATGGTGGACCCGACGCTGCTGGCGCGGCTACAGGGGGTACCGAATCCGGCTCTTGTGGTGTGGGGAGACAGCGACGGGATCGCGGACAGCGACTATGGGCGGGCCTTTGCCGAGGCGATCCCGGGTGCGCGGTTCGTGGTGCTGGAGAGGACCGGGCACCTGCCGCAGATCGAGAACCCGGACGGGCTGCTGGACGTGGTGAGGGGATGGGTCGCCGACGCCCCGAAGGCGGCCCACCCCCTCACTTTCCACTTGACACCCGAGGAAGGTCTTTAGCGGCTGCGTCCCGCGCGGCGCTTGGCCCACACGTCGAACGCGACGGCGGCCAGCAGGACCAGGCCCTTGACCAGCATCACGCGCTCCGACGGGGAGCCGATCAGGGACATGCCGTTGTTGATGACGGCCATGATGAGGCCGCCGGTGATGGCGCCGACGACCTTGCCGACGCCGCCCTGCACGGCCGCGCCGCCGATGAACGCCGCGGCGATCGCGTCGAGCTCGAACTGGTTGCCCGCCGTCGGGCCGGCCTGGTTGAGCCGGCCGGCGAAGATGATGCCGGCGATCGAGGCGAGCAGGCCCATGTTCACGAAGATCCAGAACGTGACCTGCTTGACCTTCACGCCGGACAGGCTCGCCGCCTGCAGGTTGCCGCCGACGGCGTAGATGTGCCGGCCGAAGACGGTGCGCTGCGAGATGAGGGTGTACGTCAGCACGAGCGCCGCCAGCAGCACGAGCACCCACGGCAGGTTCTTGAACCGGGCGAGCTGCACGACGATGAACATCAGCACCAGCGCCGCGCCGGCGATCTTGGCGACGAAGACGGGCATCGTGTCGACCTGCTGGCCGTAGCCCACGCGACCGCGGCGGGCCCGCCACTGCACCACGACGATGCCGGCCACCGCGGCCAGGCCGACGAGCAGCGTGAACAGGTCGGCGCCGCCCAGCGCGCCGAGGCCGACGTTGTTGAGGAAGCCGGGCGTGAAGCCGTTGGCCAGGGTGCGCACGTCGTCGGGGAACGGGCCGATGCCCTGGTTGCCCAGGACCGTCATGGTGAGCGCCCGGAACACGAGCATGCCCGCGAGGGTCACGATGAAGGCGGGGATGCCGAAGTACGCGATCCAGAAGCCCTGCCACGCACCGATCACCGCGCCGGCGGCCAGGGTCACCGCGATGGCGAGGGGCCACGGCACGTCGAGGTTGACCATGAGCACGGCGGAGATCGCGCCGGTGACGGCGACGACCGAGCCGGCCGACAGGTCGATGTGCCCGGCGATGATGATCAGGATCATCCCGATCGCGAGGATCAGGATGTACGAGTTCTGCACGACGATGTTCGAGATGTTCTGCGGCTCGAGCAGCGAGCCCTCGGTCAGGATCTCGAACAGCACCACGATCGCGGCGAAGGCGATGTAGATGCCGCTCTGGCGCAGGTTCACCGAGAACCGCGTCGGTGGCGTGACGGTCGGCTCGACCGCGGGCTCTACCACTGTGGTCATGGGGGGCGTTACTCCTTGTTCCTGGTCATGAAGTGCATCAGGCGCTCCGGGGAGAACTCGGCGCGCTCGACGGAGCCGGTGATGCGACCGGCGGACAGGGCGTAGATCCGGTCGCAGATGCCGAGCAGCTCGGGCAGCTCGGAGGAGATGACGAGGATCGCCTTACCCTGGTCGGCGAGCTGGTTGATGATCGTGTAGATCTCGTACTTGGCGCCGACGTCGATGCCGCGCGTCGGCTCGTCGAGGATGAGCACGTCCGGGTCGGTGAAGATCCACTTGGCCAGGACGACCTTCTGCTGGTTGCCGCCGCTGAGCGTCCCGGTGGTGGTGGCGACCCCGGGCGCCTTGATGTTCAGGCTGCCGCGGAAGTTCTCGGCGACCTGGAACTCACGATTGTCGTCGACCCAGCCGCGGTTGGCCAGCTTCGACAGCGCCGCGCCGGAGACGTTGCGCTGGATGTCCTCGATGAGGTTCAGCCCGTAGCGCTTGCGGTCCTCGGTCGCGTAGGCGATGCCGTGCTCGATCGCCTCCTCGACGGTGCGCAGCGCGATCGGCTTGCCGTTCTTGTACACCTGCCCGCTGATGCCCACCCCGTAGGCGCGCCCGAACACGCTCATCGCGAGCTCGGTGCGCCCGGCGCCCATCAGCCCGGCCAGGCCCACGATCTCGCCGGCGCGCAGCGTCAGCGACGCGCCCGACACCACCCGGCGGCCGTGCTGGGTCGGCGAGTGCACCGTCCAGTCCTCGATGCGCAGCACCTCCTCGCCGATGCTCGGGGTGTGCGGCGGGAAGCGGTGCTCGAGGTCGCGCCCGACCATGCCCGCGATGATGCGGTCCTCGCTGACGCCGCCCGGCACGTGCATGTCGAGGGTCTCGATCGTGCGGCCGTCGCGCAGGATGGTGGTCGAGTCGGCGATCGCCTCGATCTCGTTGAGCTTGTGCGAGATGATCACGCAGGTGATGCCCTGGTCGCGCAGGCCGCGCAGCAGGTCGAGCAGGTGCGCGGAGTCCTCGTCGTTGAGCGCCGCGGTCGGCTCGTCGAGGATCAGCAGGCGCACCTCCTTGGACAGCGCCTTGGCGATCTCGACGAGCTGCTGCTTGCCGACGCCGATGTCCATCGCCGGGGTCACCGGGTTCTCGTGCAGCCCGACCCGGTCCAGCAGCGCCGCCGCGTCGGCGTTCGTGCGGTTCCAGTCGATCAGGCCGCGGCCGACCCGCTCGTTGCCGAGGAAGATGTTCTCGGCGATCGACAGGTAGGGGATGAGCGCGAGCTCCTGGTGGATGATGACGATCCCGCGCCGCTCGGAGTCGCGAATCCCGCCGAAGTGGCAGGGTTCGCCCTCGAAGAGGATTTCGCCGGTGTACGTCCCGTGCCCGTACACACCGGAGAGGACCTTCATGAGCGTCGACTTGCCGGCGCCGTTCTCCCCGCAGATGGCGTGGATCTCGCCGCGGCGCACGGTGAGGTTGACGTCGTCCAGGGCCTTCACGCCGGGAAACGTCTTGGTGATGCCCCGCATCTGCAGGAGCGCCTCGGTCATGCCGTTCTCTTCCTCAAGGTTGCCGCTGGGGGCTCCCGCGCGCGGGAGCCCCCAGCGGTGCGCCGTTACTTGAGCTTGTCCTCGGTGTAGTAGCCACCGTCGATGAGGATCGACTTGTAGTTGCTCTTGTACACCACAACCGGGTCGAGCAGGTAGGACGGGACGACCTTCTTGCCGTTGTCGTAGTCCTTGGTGTTGTTGACCTCGGGCTTGCCGCCCTTGAGCACAGCGTCGGTCATCTTGACGGTGACCTCGGCCAGCTTGCGGGTGTCCTTGTAGATCGTCGCGTACTGCTCACCGGCGATGATCGACTTGACCGAGGCGACCTCGGCGTCCTGCCCGGTGACGATCGGGTAGGGCTGGCCGGCGGTGCCGTAACCGGAGCTCTTCAGCGCCGACAGGATGCCGATCGACAGGCCGTCGTACGGCGAGAGGACGCCCTGGACCTTGGTGCCGCCGTTGTACGTCTTCGTGATGAGGTCCTCCATGCGCTTCTGGGCCGTCGCCGGGTCCCAGCGCAGGATCGCGACCGTCTTGAAGTCGGTCTGGCCGCTCTTGACCACGAGCGTGCCCTTGTCGATGTACGGCTTGAGGGTGTCCATCGCGCCGTTGAAGAAGAAGGTGGCGTTGTTGTCGTCCGGCGAACCGGCGAACAGCTCGATGTTGAACGGTCCGGTGGCGGTGCCGTCCGAGCCGTCCTCCTTCTTCAGGCCCAGGCCCACCAGCAGCGAGGTCGCCTGCTGGACGCCGACCTTGTAGTTGTCGAAGGTGGCGTAGTAGTCCACGTTCGGCGAGTTGCGGATCAGCCGGTCGTAGGCGATGACCGGGATGTGCTTGTCCGCCGCCTCCTGCAGCTGGGTGGTGATGGCGGTGCCGTCGATCGAGGCGATGATCAGGACCTTGGCGCCCTTGGTGATCTGGTTCTCGATCTGGTTGACCTGCGTCGGGATGTCGTTCTCCGCGTACTGCAGGTCGACCTTGTACCCGAGCTTCTCCAGGGCGGCCTTGACGTTGTTGCCGTCGGCGATCCAGCGCTCCGACGACTTGGTCGGCATCGTGACGCCGATCAGCGCGCCCGCGGCAGATGTCGCGTTGGCGTCCTTGTCGGCGGTCTTCTCGCTCGATCCGCAGGCGGTCACGCTGAAGGCGACCGCGAGGCCGACCGTCGCCGCGGCGATGCGTGCAAACTTCATGCTTCTCCCCTCAGGGCAGCGTGCAGCGGCCGGCGGCCAGCCGGGATGTTAACGCTGCCACCGACACGATTTCGAATTTGTTGCTGGGGCGTTGACTTTGTTGCTGGGGCGTTGCCGCCACAGTGTTAACGCTCACAAAGAGGGGTGTCAAGACGACGAGACCGATCGTGATCTGGCCGTTCTGCGCACCCTACACGCGTGTGACCATTAGGCCCATGCGCCTGCTGGAGGGTCTGCTCGCCCATGCACCGTCAGTATCCGTCGCCGGTCGCTCTCTGTCGGCAGAACGGTTACTCAGCGCCGCATCCGCGGTCGCCGGCGACGTCGGCGGCGCCGCGACCGTCGCCGTGGACGCCACCCCGACGCTGGAGACGGTGGTGGCCGTGACCGGCGCACTGATGTCCGGCGCGGCGGTCGTGCCGGTGCCCGCCGACGCCGGGACGGCCGAGCGCGAGCACATCCTGCGCGACAGCGGCGCCGAGGTCACGCTCGGCAACCGCCCCGAGGCGTTCGCGTCCCCCGTGCCCGTCGACGTGGCCCGGGCGTCCGGCGCGACCTTCGCCGCCGCGGCGCCCGAGGCGGTGGCGCTCGTGATGTACACCAGCGGTACCACCGGAGCACCCAAGGGCGTCGAGCTCACGCACGGCACCGTCGAGGCCGGCCTGGACGCGCTCGCCGAGGCGTGGGACTGGACCCCCGAGGACCGCCTCGTGCACGGCCTGCCGATGTTCCACGTCCACGGGCTGATCCTCGGCGTCCTCGGCGCGCTGCGGCACGGCTGCTCCCTGACGCACACCGGCCGCCCGCACCCCGCCGCCTACGCCGCCGCGCGCGGCACCCTCTACTTCGGCGTGCCGACCGTGTGGTCGCGGGTCTGCGCCGAGCCGGCCGCCGCCCGCGCCCTTCGCCCCGCCCGGCTGCTCGTCTCCGGCAGCGCTCCGCTGCCCGCGCCGGTCTTCGAGCGCCTCTACGCCCTCACCGGACACCGCCCCGTCGAGCGCTACGGCATGACCGAAACCCTCATCACCGTCAGCAGCCGCGCCGACGGCGAGCGCCGCCCCGGTCAGGTCGGCGTGCCGGTCGCCGGCGTGCGCACGAGGATCGTCGCCGAGGACGGCACCGAGGCGCCCCGCGACGGCGAGGCCATCGGCGAGCTGTGGGTCGACGGGCCGATGCTGCTGCGGCGGTACCGCGGAATCCCCGGCGAACCGCGCACGCCCGACGGCTGGTTCCGCACCGGCGACCTCGCCCGGATCGCGCCGGACGGCTGGCACCGCATCGTCGGGCGCGCATCGACCGACCTCATCAAGTGCGGCGGGTACCGCATCGGCGCCGGCGAGGTCGAGGACGCGCTCCTGGCGCATCCCGCGGTGCGCGAGGCGGCCGTCATCGGCGTGCCGGACGCCGACCTCGGCGAGGCGGTGACCGCCTTCGTCGTGATCGCCGGAGCGGCCGTCGCCGAGCGCGAGCTCATCGACTTCGTCGCCGCGCACCTGTCCGTCCACAAGCGGCCACGTGCCGTACACTTCCTGGACGTCCTGCCACGCAACGCAATGGGCAAGGTGCAGAAGAAGCGGCTGGCGGGCCCTATGCTGTAGGCCAGACTTTCTGTGGGTGGTGGTTCGTGGTGGAGACGGGCAGGATTCTGCGGTTCGACGAGGTCCGGGGTTACGGGTTCATCGCGCCGAACGCGGGCGGAGAGGACGTATTCGTCCACGCCAACGACTTCGGCGAGCAACGGCATCTGGTCCATCCCGGCATGCGGGTGGAGTACGAGGTCGAGGAGGGCGAGCGCGGCCTGAAGGTCGCCTCCGTGCGCATCCTCGACGTGCCGTCCCGCCACTCCCGCGCCACCGCTTCCCCGTTCGCCCCCGCCGCCACGCCCGCCGGCTCCGACGACGACGGCCTCTGTGACGTATTGTCCAGCCGCGAGTTCACGGCCGAGGTGACCGAGCTGCTCATCCAGCACGTCCCCTCGTTGACGGGTAGCCAGATCGCCCAGGCTCGCCAGCACCTGGTGAGCTTCGCCCGCAGCCACGGCTGGGTCGAGAGTTGAGTTGAGGACTGCATGAAGGTTTTGTTCATCGGCGGCAGCGGCATCATCAGCTCCGCCTGCTCCCGCCTGGCCGTCGAGCGCGGCATCGACCTCTACGTCCTCAACCGCGGCGAGTCCCGCCAGCGCCCGCTGCCCGAGGCCGCAACGGTGCTGCACGCCGACATCCGCGACGCCGCCGCCGTGCGCGAGGCGATCGCCGGCCACACCTTCGACGCCGTCGTCGACTGGGTCGCCTTCACCACCGAGCACGTCCACGCCGACGTCGAGCTCTTCCGCGGCCGCACCGCCCAGTACGTCTTCATCAGCTCCGCGTCGGCCTACCAGACCCCGCCGGCCCGCCTGCCGGTCGTGGAGTCCTCCCCGCTACGCAACCCCTTCTGGCAGTACAGCCGCGACAAGATCGCCTGCGAGGACCTCCTCGTGAAGGTGTACCGCGACAAGGGCTTCCCCGCCACGATCGTGCGCCCGTCGCACACCTACGACCGCACCCTCGTCCCCTTCGACGGCGGCTGGACGGTCCCGGCCCGTATGCGCGCCGGCAAGGAGATCGTCGTTCACGGCGACGGCACCTCCCTGTGGACCCTGACTCACCACGAGGACTTCGCCCGCGCCTTCGTGCCGCTGCTCGGCCACCCCCGCGCGATCGGCGACGTCTTCCAGATCACCAGCGACGACGTCCTGACGTGGAACCAGATCGCCGAGCACCTGGCCGCCGCCCTGGGCGTCACCGCGAAGATCGTCCACGTCCCGTCCGACGCGATCGCCGCCGCCGACGCGGAGTGGGGCGCCGGCCTGCTCGGCGACAAGGCCCACTCGATGGTCTTCGACAACGCCAAGGTCAAGGCCCTCGTCCCCGACTACGTCGCCACGATCCCCTTCCACCAGGGCGCCCGTGAGATCGTCGACTGGTTCGACGCCGACCCCGCCCGCCAGGTCGTGGACGAGCGCCTGGAGAAGGTCATGGACGACCTCGTCGCCCGCTACCGCGTGGCCTGACTCGCATGCTCAAGGCGGTTCTCAAGGAGTACCTCCAGGCCGGCCGGGAGAACATGGTCTGGAAGCTGGACGGCCTGTCGGAGTACGACATCCGCCGCCCCATGGTCCCGACCGGCACCAACCTGCTGGGCCTGATCAAGCACCTGGCCGGCGTGGAGGCCGGCTACCTGGGCGCCACGTTCGGCCGCCCGTTCCCCGAGCCGATGCCCTGGCTGTCCGAGGACGCCGAGCCCGACGCCGACATGTGGGCGACGGCCACCGAGTCCCGCGACGACATCGTCGGCCTCTACCAACGGGTCTGGTCCCACGCCGACGCGACGATCGACGCCCTGGACCTGGACGCGACGGGCCACGTCCCGTGGTGGAACCCTGCCCGCAACGAGGTGACGCTGCACCTGGTCCTGGTCCGCCTCGTCTCGGAAACCGACCGCCACACCGGCCAGGCCGACATCCTGCGCGAGCTCATCGACGGCGCCGCGGGCTGGCGCCCCACGACCAGCAACCTCCCGTCCCAGGACGAACAACGCCTGGCAGCACACCGCGAACACTTGGAGCAGATAGCCCGCAACGCTGGGTAGCGACGCACCCGGCCAATTTGGCGGCGTGGTGTAGGGTCAAGCATGATAAGGCTCGGGCGCGCGGCCCTTTCCTAGATCCCCACTCGGGCTCGGATGACGGCGATCAGGGACTCCTGCACCGACTCCAACGTCCGATCCGGCTCGAACACCAGCCAGTCGACCGCCACCACGAGACAAACGCCGAACAGCGCGGCCGCGGCCATCCGCACGTCAAGCTGAGCGTCGAAGTACGCTTCGTCAACCCCGCGCCGCAGCACTTCGGCAATGACCCCGATGGCCTCGCCCCGCAGCAGCTGCAACGTCTGATGCCACTCCCGGTTGGTCCGCCACATCTCCGACAGCAGCAGCTGCGCAAACGACCGGTGCCGCTGGATGTACGCAAGCTCGGCCCGGATCAACCCCACCGCCTGCTCCGGCGGCGTCCCCGCCCCCGCGACGGCGGCCCGGAAGTCCGCGGTGAGCAGCCCGACCCCGTGCCGCAGCAGCGCCTCGAAGAGCGCATTCTTCGAGGGAAAGTTGTAGTACACGGTCCCCTTGGCCACCCCGGCCGCGACCGCGATGTCGTCGACGGTGGTGGCGGAGAACCCGTGCTCGGCGATGAGCTCCATCGCGGCTTCGTACAGCCGCTGCTTGGTGTCGTCGCGTCGGCGGGTGCGGCCGTCGGGCACGGCGGGCGTCTCCTCACGTCGGCGGGGCGGCATGACTGGAATCCTCGCACCCGCCGCCCGCCGCTATGGCCGCGGCCGCTTCAGCCGGCTCGACGTGGCCCGTAGCGCACGGTCGACGTGGCCCGTCGCGCACCGTCGACGTGGCCCTCGCTTACGGTCGACCCAGCGCGCGCCGCCCGGCGGCCGGCTCGGCGTGGCCTGTCGCGCACGGTCACCCCGCACGCCCGGCCCGCGGCCGCATCAGCCGGCTGGCGTGGCCCCTCGCGCGCGGCCGACCCCGCAGTCGCGGCCCGCGGCCGGCGGCAGCCGCCGGTCGGCCGGCGTTTTCTCTCCACGATCACGCGTTTTTCGGGCTGCTGGACGCCGGTTTTGCATCAACGTGGAGACATAACGTACTCAGGCCGACACTTTCTCTCCACGATCATGAAAAACGGGCCCGTCGGAGGGTCGAAAACGCAGGATCGTGGAGACAAAATGCCGGCGTGCCCCAGAAGTGCGCGCAAAGGCGGGGCTACATCACGAGGTCCGGGTGCAGCTTCGACGGGGTGAGCTTGCGGCCCCGCCAGGCGGCCAAGGTCGTCAGCGCGAATGCCGCCGCCGCGAAGCCGAACAGGACGATCGCGCCGGTCAGGACCGTGCCGCCGGGGCCGCCGTTGACCAGGTGGCGCAGGCCCGAGACCACGTACGTCATCGGCAGGAACGGGTGGACTGCCTGCAGGAACGCCGGCGTTGTCTCGATCGGGTACGTGCCGCCCGACGACGTCAGCTGCAGCATCAGAACGGCCAGGGCGACCAGGCGGCCCGCGGGGCCCAGGCGGGCGCCGAACCACTGGACGAGCGCTGTGAAGGCGACCGCGGTCAGGCACAGGAAGGCGAACATGCCGAGCGGGTGCGCGGGGTGCAGGCCCAGGGCGAACCGCACGACCAGGAAGAGCGCCCCGGCCTGGACGACGCCGATGAGCAACGCGGGGAGCCAGCCGGCCAGCGCGGCGCGGTACGGGCGGGCGCCGGAGACCAGGTGGCGGCGGGTCAGGGGACGCAGCACCATGTAGCTGATCATCGCGCCGACCCACAGGGCCAGGGCCAGGAAGTACGGGGCGAAGCCGGCGCCGTACGTGGCTGCGGGGTGCTCGGTGTCGCGCTGCAACGACACCGGGTCGCCGAGGACGCCGGCGCGGTCGGCGCGGGTGTCGGGGTCGTACCCGGGGATCTTCGCGGCGCCGTCGGACAGGCCGTCGGCGAGGCGGGTGGCGCCGTCGCCCAGGCCGGCAAGGCCGGACGCCAGGCGGTGGCTGCCGTCGGACAACGTGCCGAGGCCGTCGTCGAGCTGGCGGGCGCCGGTGGACAGGCGGAACAGGCCGCCGTTGAGGTCGCGGGCGCCCGTTACCGCGGTGCCGGTGCCGGTGTGGAGGCGCTCGGCGCCGCCGGCCAGGGCCTCCAGGCCGTCGGCCAGGGCGTCGACCTGGGCGCGGGCGGCGGCGACGTCGTCGGCCAGGTGCGGTGCGGCCGCCGCGACCTTGCGTGCGGTCGCGGCCACCTCGGCCATCTGGGCGCGCAGGGCGTTGAGGTCGCCGGTGTCGAGGCGGGTCTGGAGCTGCTGCGCCGCCTTGGCCGCGGCGTCGGCGGCCGAGAGCGCCGTCCGGTACTCGGTGCTGTCGGTGATCTGCGGGTACCGCTGACCCAAAGCCTCCAGGTCGGACCTCGTCTTCGCCGTCTGCTGCGCCGCGGTGCGGGCCAGGGCGGGCAGCGCGTCCAGGTGCTGGGCGATGAGGTCGGCGCCGTCGGCGATGGCGGTCGCGGCGGTGGCGATGAGCTCGGCGTTGTCGCGCAGGGCAGGCTCGGCCTTGTCGGCGGCGGCGTCGACCTTGCCGGCGAGCAGGCGGCCGCCGGCCGCGGCCTGTGCGGTGCCGTCGGCCAGCTGTGCGGCGCCGGCGTCGAGGGCGACCAGGCCGTCGTACAACTGCTGCGAGCCCGCAGTTGAACGGGCCAGGCCCTGGTCGAGCTGGGCGGCGCCGGACTGGGCCCGGTCGGCGCCCGAGGCCAGGTCGCCGGCGCCGTTGCGGGCGTCGGCGGCGCCGCCGGCGAGTTGAGCGGCGCCGTCCGCGGCCTGCTGGGTCTGCGTCTTGAGGTCGGTGAACCCGATGAGCATGCGGTCGAAGTACCGCCGCGCCGCAGTGCCCGACGCGCCGGCCCGCACCTCGGTGAACACGCTGCGGGAGAGCTGGCCGGACAGGTAGTTGGTGGCGTCGTCGTTGACGACGAGCAGGCGGCCGCGCTCGGGCGACTTCGCGGGGTCGGGCGGGGTGACCAGCGAGGCCGAGAAGTCGGCCGGGATCTGGAACACCAGCTGGTACCGGCCGTCCTCGAGGCCCTTGCGCGCCTGCTCGGCGGTGGCGGGCTGCCAGCCGAACACGTCGCGGTGCTGCAGCTCGTCGGCGAGGTCCTTGCCGGCGTTGAGGGTGCTGCCGTCGGCGGCGCGCGCGGGGCGGTCGGCGTTGACGATGGCGACCGGGATGTGGCGCATGTTGCCGTACGGGTCCCAGAACGCCCAGAGGTACAGCGCGCCGTACAGCAGCGGGATCAGCGCCAGCACCACCAGCGCGGCGACGGTGATCGGGGCGCGCAGGAAGCGCCGCAGCTCGAACAGGTTCACGCCGCCACCTCCTCGCGCGCGGTGACGACGACCGCGGCGCCGCTGTCCTTGAGGGCGCCGACCAGGGTCTGCCGCTCCACTTCGGACAGTCCACTGTCGACGTCGTCGGCGAAGATGATGCCGGGCTCGTTGACCTGCGCGAGGGCGAGGCACAGCAGGTGCGCGCCGAGCGGATCCAGGTCCCTGCCGAGGGTTTCGGGCTTCAGTGGTACCCCCTGAAGCAGCTCGACGGCCTGCCGTCGTCGCTTCGGCGGCGACCAGGATGCGCGCCCGAGCAGCATGAGGCGCTCCTCGACGTGCTCGGCGACGGTGAGGCCCGGCTCGGGCTCGTTGACCCCGGCGACGTAGGCGAGCGCCCCGCGCGTGGAGCGGCGGACCGTGCCCTCGCTGGTCTTGAAGTGCCCGGCGAGGGCGAGCAGCAGCGAGGTACGCCCGCTGCCCGCCGCCCCCGACAGGGTCACGACCTCACCCTCCGCCACGGCGAGGTCGACGTTGCGGAACACCCACCCGCGCCGCGTGCGTGCGCCCAGGTTCTCGGCGACGAGCACCTCATCGGCCATGGCAGCCTCCCAAGTTTGAACTGACCAGTCAGTCTAAAAACATTGGGTACCGCATCCGCTATTCCTGACGCGGCTTTGTGTCCGGCCTCACCCTCACGCGGGCGCGGCGACGGCTCCGGGTTGCGCGCACACCAGCGCGCTTGGACGTCACCAACAGTCCACTGTGGACGATCTGGCAACGACGCCGGCTTCACGCGCCTGCTCCCCCGACGTCACCCGCACCGCCGACGACGGACGGCCAGATCCCCTCGGCAACTTTCGGGCCCCGGTGTATTCCGCCCTGGCCACGGTGCTCTACTGAGTGTGGATCCCATTCTCGGCGGCTTTTGGTGAGTCCTTGCTGCCCTCAGGGTCCCGGCTCAGGGGCCGCCCCGGGTACGGCCCGGATGTGCCTGAGCACACCGCGTTCGTACGGTGATGCTCAGGTCGAACGTTTCCAGGGAGGTGCGAAATGCCCGACGTGTTGGCGGCGGCGCGCGCCGAGGCGCTATTCGTATCGAGTGTCCAATCGTCAGAGACGCCGCCCGACGGCGTGGTCCGCCGCGCGATCGCGGACGCCTTCGCCCGCCTCGGCAGCCGCGGCTGCGCCGCCTGCGTGGCCGGCGAGTTCGGCGACCACCCGGAGGTGGCGGTGGCCCGCATGCGCTGGGCGATAGCCACGGTGAACGCCGTGTACGCCCGCCACCGCCCCGACCCACGCCCTCGCCACCTGGCCTTGACCGGCGCATCCTGCGCACGGTAACGCCTCGTGACGCTCCGCTGTCACACCATGGTCGGGTTTGCGGGGTCCCCCGGGGCGGCCAGGGCACCGGCCCGGGGGTACGCCAGTGGCCCACCCGGGGGCGAGCGCCGGCGCTTCTCGGCAGGCTTGAGGCATCCGAGGGGTCGTCCCCAGCGAGGACCCCTGACGCCAAGGAGCAGACATGGCAACCATTCGCCTTCACCAGACCACCACCGCCACTCCCGAGCAGGTCCTGGCGGCGTTGATCGACTTCGGGCCCGGCCGATCCGAGCTGTTCGGTGCCGACTCGGATGAATTCCTGAAGGTGCACGAGCAGGGACCGACATTCGCGGATGTCACCGAGGGCACCAGCCAGGCCTGGGAGCGGCTGCGGTACGACTGGTCGGATCCCCGGCGAGTGGTCATGAAGACGATCGACTCGAACCTGTGGGGCGGTGCGTCAGGACACGTCTACACCATCACCCGCAACGCCGACGGGACGACCAGCATCGACGCCGTGGTGGTGCGAGACGGTAAGAACGCCAAGGGACGGGTATTCGGGTTCCTGTTCCGCACGGTGGCCAAGGGGGTCCTGGCGAAGGCGCTGGCCAGCACGGTCAAGGCCATCGAGGCCCGCAACAAGGCGTCGCTGCGCGCAAGTCGTTGACCCGCTGCGCTCCGGCACACTTCATCCCCCTCTTCCTCCCGCCGAGCGCGCCGCGCCGGCCGGGTCCTCACGCTGCGAGGTCAATCGTGTCCGACGGTTACATCGTCAGCGCCGCCGGCGAGGCGCCGGTCCCGCGAGGTAAACCCGGTTCTGTGTGCCCCGTCATACTGGCTTACTGCCAGCCCGTGTGAGCAGCGACAATGACCGGCGGCCGTGAGGTCCGGGCGGCATGGTCGGGCCAGTTGTCGACTCGCCGGGATCAGGAGCGCTGGGTGACGTGCCCGTCAACACCGAGACTTCTGCGCTGCGAGGGCGTCGACGCGAGCAGGAGGCGCTCGACCGGCTGATGCGGGACGTCCGCGCCGGGCAGAGCCGGGTGCTCGTCCTGCGCGGCGAGGCCGGAGCGGGCAAGACGGCCCTGCTCGACTACCTGCACGAGCAGGCTACGGCCGGACGCGTGATCCGAGCGGCCGGGGTGGAGCCGGAGTCCGAGATCGCCTACGCCGCCCTGCAGCAGCTCTGCGCGCCGCTGCTCGGCCACCTCGACCGGCTCGCCGAGCCGCAGCGTGTCGCGCTTGCCACCGCCTTCGGGCTGAGCGCCGGCGAGCCACCGGAGGCGCTGCTCGTCGGGCTGGCCGTGCTGGGGCTGCTCGCCGAGGCCGCATCGGAGCAGCCGCTGGTCTGTGTCGTGGACGACGTGCAGTGGCTGGACCGGATGTCCGAAGTGATCCTCACCTTCGTCGCCCGGCGGCTGGATGCCGAGTCGGTCGCCCTGGTCTTCGGCGCGCGCAGCCCCGGTGACGAAGAAATCCTCGACGGGCTGCCGGAGCTGCGCGTCGAGGGGCTGTCGGACGCGGACGCGCGGGAGTTGCTGGACTTGGTGCTCCCCGGGCCGGTGGATGCCCGGGTACGCGATCGGATTGTCGCGGAGACGCGCGGCAACCCGCTCGCCCTGCTCGAGCTGCCACGCGGTCTCACGCCGGCGGAGCTGGCCTTCGGGTTCGGCGGACGGAGCACGACGCCGCTGGTGAGCCGGGTGGAGGAGGGCTTCCAGCGACGCATCGCCGCGCTGCCGGCGGATACCCGCACGCTGCTGCTCACCGCCGCCGTCGAGCCGGTCGGCGATGTGCCGCTGCTGTGGCGCGCGGCCGAGCGGCTCGGCATCGGGTTGGACGCCGCCGCACCGGCGGAGGCCGCGGGCCTGATCGAGATCGGTACCAGGGTCCGGTTCCGGCACCCGCTGGTCCGCTCGGCCAGCCGGCGCTCCGCCGAGCCCACCGAGCTGCGCGCCGTACACCGGGCGCTCGCCGAGGTGACCGACCCCCAGCAGGACCCCGACCGGCGCGCCTGGCACCGGGCGCACGCCGCGCTGGGACCGGACGAAGAGGTCGCCGCCGAGCTGGAGCAGTCGGCCGACCGGGCGATGGCCCGTGGCGGCCGGGCCGCGGCCGCCGCCTTCCTCACCCGCGCGGCCGAGCTCACCCCGGATCAGGCCAAGCGCACCGGGCGCATCCTGTCCGCCGCCGAGGCCCGGTTCGCCGCCGGGGCCCTCGCCGACGTGTCGGATCTGCTGGCCGCCGCCGAACTCGGTCCGCTCGACCCGGTGCAGCAGGCCGGAGCGGAGCGGCTGCGCGCCAAGGCCGCGTTCGCGCTCAACGCCGGACGGGCAGCGGGACCGCCACTGCTGGCGGCCGCACGCCGCTTGGAGGCGCTGGATCCCGTCTCGGCTCGGGAAACCTACCTGGCGGCGATCGGCGCGGCCGTGAACGCGGGGCGACTCGGCGGCGACGACCTGCGTCGGGCGGCGACGGCCGCCCGCGACGTCACGCCGGGCGGGGATCCGTCTGGTCTGCTGCTCGCGGCTCTGACGGCGTGGGTCCTACAGGGGCATGCGGCGGCAGTGCCGCTGTTCACCCGTGCCCTGGCAGCGGTCGCGGTCGAGAACGACCTGGATCTGGCCTGGCTGAGCGGGGCCGTGGCGCACGAGGTATGGGACGACGCGGCATTTCTCACCAGGACCGAACAGGTCGTCAGCTACGCCCGTACGAGCGGCACGCTGTCCCTCCTGCAGGCCGCGCTGACCTTCCGTGCCACCGCGCTGATCCACACCGGCCGCTTCGCTGACGCGGCGGAGCTGCTCGCCGAGGCCGAGGCCCTCGGGAACGTCACCGGCGCGTCGCCCCATCCGGCCAGCACGGTCATTCTGGCCGCGCATCGCGGGCACGAGGAGCCGGCGCTGGAACTCATCGAGGCTCTTGTGCGGTACGCCGAGTCGGATGGCCTGGGGTGGAACCTCGCCGTCGCCGGATACAGCAGAGCGGTGCTGTTCAACGGGCTCGGCCAGTACCCGGCGGCGCTGGAGGCGGCGTTGGAGGCGGCCCGGTACGAAGACCTCGCTGTCGTGCAGTGGGCGCTCGGGGAGCTGGTCGAGGCTGCGGTACGCGCCGGCGCGGACAGCGTCGCGGCCGGGGCGCGGGACCGGCTCGCCGCCCGTACGTCTGTCGTCGACACGGCCTGGGCGCGCGGCGCACAGGCACTCGCGGACGCGCTGACCGGTCCGGCCGGCTCGGTCGAGGAGCACTACCGCACGGCGGTCGAGCAGTTCGGCGCGACCCGGCTCAGCCTGCAAACGGCGCGTGCTCGCCTGCTCTACGGCGAATGGCTGCGCCGCGAGGGCCGGCGCGCAGACGCGCGGGACCAGTTGCGCGCCGCGCACCAAGCGTTCACCACCATGGGGGCCGAGGGATTCGCCGAGCGCGCCGGGCGGGAGCTCGCGGCCACCGGCGAGACAGTACGCAAGCGGACCCTTGGGGTACGCGAGGAGCTCACCTCGCAGGAGGCGCAGATCGCGCGGCTGGCGGTGGCGGGGCGTACCAATCCGGAGATCGGCGCGGTGCTGTTCCTCAGTCCGCGTACCGTCGAATGGCACCTGCGCAAGATCTTCACCAAGCTGGGCATCAGCTCCCGCCGCGAGCTGGCCTCCGCCCTGCGCGACCGGTGACCCGCGGGAGCGCCCCGGGTACGACCCAGGGTGCTGCCCTGGGGTGCCGCCCGGGTGTCGCCGGTGAGTCTGGTCGGCATGAAACGACCACTGATCATCCTGATGGCGGCGGCGGTACCGGTCGCAGCGGCATTGGTGCCGATGGCCGCCAATGCCGCTTTCCGCGACGGAAAGCCGGTTGCCGCCACGAGCTGTGCCGCCGTTGCCGTCTCCGCGCCCGCCGGCACCGCTGTCGAAGCCGTGACGGCGGTCGCCCACGCCGGCGGGACCGTGACGTTCCCGGCCGCTCCCCCGCTGCACCCCCAGGAGGAGACGCTCACCGACGTGCCGGCCTGGTGTGACGTCACGGTCACGGTGACCCACTCCGGAGCGAACGACCACGTCACGATCAAGGTCGCGCTGCCCCAGGACCGGAAGAACTGGACCGGCCGGTTCCAGGCCACCGGCGGCAGCGCCTATCTCGCCGGCGACTTCGGTTCGCCGCTGGTCGCCGCGATGAAGGCCGGCTACGTCGCCGCGGCCACCGACGCCGGTGTCGGTGCGAACCCGCTCGACGTCAGTGGCTGGGCGCTCACCTCGGCCGGCACGATCAACACCCCGCTGCTGCAGGACTTCGCCTCCCGCTCGCTGCACGACATGGCCGTCGTCGGCAAGGACGTGGCCCGGAGGTACTACGGCAACCCGGTGACCTACTCGTACTGGAACGGCTGCTCGACCGGCGGCCGCCAGGGCTACGAGGAGGCCCAGGACTACCCGACGGACTTCGACGGGATCCTGGCCAAGGCGCCGGCGATCAACTGGGACCGGTTCGCGGTCGCGACCCTCTGGTCGCAGGCCGTCTTCAACGAGGAGCAGGTCGCGCCCACCCAGTGCGAGCTGCAGGCGTTCACCACGGCCGCGGTCCAGGCCTGTGACACCCTCGATGGGGTCAAAGACGGCATCATCGACAACCCGCAAGACTGCCACTGGGACGCCCGGCGGCTGGTCGGTACCAAGGTCGTCTGCGAGGGCAAGGAGATCGCGATCTCCCAGGCGACCGCGGACGCGGTGAACAAGGTCTGGGCCGGGCCGGTCTCGCCGGACGGCAAGCAACTCTGGTACGGGCCGAACAAGGGCGCGAGCCTCGCCGCCCTGGCCACTCCCGGCGCGCCGTTCTTCGTGGCAGACAGTTGGGTGAAGTACTTCGTGACGCAGGACCCGTCGTTCGACACCACGAAGCTCACCTACCGGTCATTCGACCAGCTCTTCCGCGCCTCGCAGCGGGAGTTCAACGGCATCATCGGTACCGACGACCCGAACCTGTCCGCGTTCGCCAAGGCCGGCGGCAAGCTGCTCAGCTGGCACGGGCAGACCGACGAGCTGGTACCCACCCAGGGCACCGTCGACTATCGCGAGCGGGTCGCCCGTACCCTCGGCGGCGACAAGAAGGTCGACGACTTCTACCGCCTGTTCCTGCTCCCGGGCGTGAACCACTGCGGAGGCGGTACCGGCCCGCAGCCCACGGACGACCTGGGTGCGCTTGTCAACTGGGTGGAGAAGGGCAAGGCCCCGGCCACCCTCGCCGCTGCGACCGCTGACGGCAGTGTCACCCGCGACATCTGCCGGTACCCGATGGTGGCCCGCTACACCGGCCACGGCGACCCGGCCTCGGCCGCGAACTACCACTGCGTCAACGCCTGACCCCATCCGCACAAGGCGGCGGCCCCGGAGTTCGCCGGGGCCGCCAGGGTGGTCGCCAGGGTCCTTCCCTGGGGCGGCGACGGCGCGGCCGGCGCGATCGTGAATACGGGACGCCGGACGGCATCCACGAACCGCAGAGGAGTGGCAGTCATGGAGTACAAGCTCGAGGTCATCGTGCTACCGGTGACGGACGTCGACCGGGCCAAGGACTTCTACAAGCGGATCGGCTTCCGGGAGGACCTCGACTACGTCGACGGCGAGAACTTCCGGGTCGTGCACTTCACCCCGCCGGGCTCGCAGTGCTCGATCATCGTCGGCAGCGGGATCAGCACGGCGGAGCCGGGCTCGGTGCAGAACCTGCACCTCATCGTGAGCGACATCGAGCAGGCGCGGGCCGAGTTGGTCGGCAACGGCGTCGAGGTGAGCGAAATCTTCCACGACGAGGGCGGCGTGTTCCACCACGCGGGCACCGAGAAGCGGGCGCCCGGGCTGTACCCGGGCCGGCGCTCGTACGGCTCGTTCGCGTCGTTCAGCGATCCGGACGGCAACGGCTTCCTGTTGCAGGAAGTCACCGAACGCATCCCCGGCCGCTGAGCAGACCGGATGCCAGGCCACGTTTGTGGTCACGGCACTAACGGCGGAAGGCGTCAACCAGGGCGAGCAGGGCCCGCAGGGCGGCGCTCGGGGTTCGGGTGGCGGCCGTCGCCACGGCGAACGTCCAGCGCAGGCGGGCCTCGACGGGGAGGATGCGCAAACCGGGCTCGTCCGGGACCGAGAAGCGTGGGATCAAGGCGACGCCGAGGCCCTGGCGGACGTACTCGCGGACCGTGGCGATGTCGGCCACCTCCAAGGCGACGCGGCGGCGCAGGCCGGCGGCGGCGAAACCGCGGTCGACCTCGGTGCGGTTGCCGTAGCCCGGTGGGGAGTCCACGAACGGCTCGTCGGCCAGGTCGGACAGCGACAGGCGGTCGCGGGTGGCCAGCGGGTGGGCCGACGGGAGCACGGCGACGATCGGCTCGGCCGCCAGCGTGCGGACCGACAGGCCCGCCGGAGTCCGGCCCGACAAGGACAGGAACGCGACGTCCAGGCCGCCGTCCAGCAGGTCCTCGGCCAGGCCGGCCGAACCCGTCGGGGCGGCGCGCAGGCGCAGGTCGACCGCGGGGTGCTCGGCGCGGAAGCGGCCCAGCAGGCCGGGCAGGTCGACGAAGCCCACCGAGATCAGGGTGCCGATGCGCAGCGTGCCGCGCAGGCCGCCGTGGACCTCGGCTACGGCGTCGCGGGCCGACTGGGCGGCGTCGATCGTGGCGCGGGCGGCCGGGAGGAGGGCGGCGCCGGCGTCCGTCAAGGTCACGCGCTGGGAGTTGCGCACGAACAAGCTTGCGCCCAGGTCGCGCTCCAGGGCGCGGACGGCGGCCGAGACGCCCGACTGGACCACGCGCAGGCGCTGGGCCGCCCTCGTGAAGTTTCGTTCCTCGGCGACGGTCACGAAGTACACGAGATGACGCAGCTCCACAACCAGCATTATCCGTGATCGTGGTCAGCACGAACATTCGTTGGCGGTGCTGGTTAGCGCGATGCAGAGTGGCCGCATGACCACCGTCCTGTCCCGCCCGGAAGTGCGCCGGGCCGTTCGCGGTCGCCGGCTCAGCCACGAGCAGGGGTTCTGGGCGATCGCGTTCGCGTTCGCCGTGTCGCTGGCGTTCACCGTGGTGCCGACGCCGCTCTGGGCGTTGTACCAGCGCCACGACAACTACTCGACGATCGCCGTGACGATCGCGTTCGCGGCGTACGCGTTCGGCGTCATCATCAGCCTCTTCCTGGCCGGGCACGTGTCCGACTGGCTCGGGCGGCGGCGGGTGCTGCTCCCCGCGGTGCTGCTCGAAGCGCTCTCCGCGACGCTGTTCCTCACCTCCACCGGGCTGGGCGTCGTCATTGTCGCGCGGGTGCTGTCCGGGCTCGGGATCGGCATGATCACGGCCACGGCCACCGCACACCTGTCCGAGCTGCACGCCGCCGCCCGGCCCGGCGCCGGGCGGGCCCGCGGTGACCTCGTCGCCACCGTTGCCAACCTCGGCGGGTTCGCGATCGGGCCGGTCACGTCGGGGCTGCTGGCACAGTACGTGTCCGGGCCATTACGCACGCCCTACCTCGTCTTCCTCGGGCTGCTGCTGATCGCCGCGCTGGCCGTCGCGTCGGTACCGGAGACCGTCTCCACGCGCACGCGCCGCTACCGCCCGCAGCAGGTGAACGTGCCGGTCGCGGCGCGGCCGCGCTACTTCGCCGCGGCGACCGGGGCGTTCGCGTCGCTGTCGGTGCTCGGGCTGTTCACCTCGCTGGCGCCGGCGTTCGTGGCCGGCACGCTGCACCACCCGTCGCGGGCCCTCGCCGGCGCGGTGGCGTCGATGGTCTTCGGCAGTGGGGCCGTCGCGCAGGTACTCCTGCGCCGCCGCTCCACCCGCGACCAGCTCGCCGCCGGCCTGGCGCTGATCGTGCTCGGCCTGGTGACGCTCACCGCCGCGGTGTGGGCCGAGTCGCTCCCGGCGTTCCTCGCCGGCGGCGTCCTGGCCGGTGCGGGCGCGGGTGCGCTGCTCAAGGGCGCGATCTCCACGGTGGTGGACCTGGCCCCGCCCGCGGTGCGCGGTGAGGCTCTGTCCGGGCTGTTCCTCGGCGGGTACCTCGGCCTGGCCGTCCCCGTCCTCGGCCTCGGCGTGCTGACGCAGCTGGTCAGCGCCCCGGTGGCGTTGCTCGGCTTCGCCGCGGCGATCGTGGCCCTGGCGATCGCCGTCAGCCGCCCGCTCCTGCGACCGAAAACCCACGCATAACCGAAATGTCGGATATGTCCGTCACGGAGTGGCGGACATATCCGTGAAAACCGGCAGGCGGGACGTCGCGGCGGTTCGGGTCTGCTGCACCTGGCCGGCCAGGGACTTCACCGTCGGGCTGGTGCCGTTGGCGATCTCCGACGTGGCCAGGTTCGCCAGCTGGGCGAGGTGCTCACGCAGGCAGGCGACCGCCCGCTGCTCGAACCCCGCACCCGAGTCCGACCGCAGCGCGGACAACGTGTCGGCGTCGACCAGGCCCGGCATCTTGTGGCCCTTGTGCGGGTTGTCCTTGGGCAGGCCCGCCTGGTCGGAGAGCGCACGCAGCCGGGGCAGCTCGCCGTCGTAGACCCCGCGCAGGTCCCCGGCCAGGGAGACCAGGGCCGGGTCGGCGGCCCGGTCGCGCACGAGGTCCAGCAGCGGCAGCAGCTGCTCGTCCATCGGGATCATGAGCTCCACCCAGGCCAGGTCCGTGCCGCCGAACTCGGCGGCGGCAGCGGCCTGCGCCTGCGGCGGGCTAGGCGCGGCGGGCGCGGCCGGCGCGGAGCAGCCGCCGGCCAGCAGCAGTGCAGCGAGCAGGAGCGGTAGCGGTCTCATGGCGGTGAGAACCCTTCCGAAAGGACAAGGAAACCGATGAGTGCGGTCGCGGCGGTCCCCCAGGGCGCCCAGAGCCCTCGACGGACCGCCGCGGCCCGGCGGCGGAGACCCCAACCCGGTCACCGTCGCGGACGGCTCGCGCCCGGCCGGCGCGCGCGTGGGCGATGTCCCCGCCCGGAGACACCGGCGTCGCTTCGGGCAGCCCCCGCCTGGATGACTGACACGAACGACCGTTACCCGCTAAGACGCAACCGGCCCGGCGACGCAGTCAGCCCCCGTCGAGCCTGCTGACCCGCTGCACCGGCCGTCCTGGACAGCGCGCTCCGCCGGCACCCGACCCATTGGAGAGCGCTCTCCACACCATGAAAGTCTCCCGCCCGGCCGTGTCGCTGTCAACCACTGACAGATCATGGGAGAGCGCTCTCCCGCACCGCGTCGAGTGTGTGCACGGCGATCGCGGTCATCTCGGGAGTGCCGGTGGCGTCGGCGGCCAGGGCCGCGCCGATGTTCAGGGCCCAGCCCCGGGCCCGCTGCCAGGTGTCCGCGTCGACGCGCGGGCCCAGGGCGGCCCGGAACGCGGCCCGCGCCGGCGCGTCGAAGACGAGCCACGCCGCGGCCAGGTCGGTGGCGGGGTCGCCGGCGGTGAGGTCGCCGAAGTCCAGTACCGCGGCGAGGCCACCGTCGGGACCGGCGAGGAGGTTGCCGGGGTGCGGGTCGCCGTGCACCCACAGCGGCGGCCCGGACCAGCCGGGCACCGCGACGAGCTCGTCCCACAACGGGCGCAGGTGCAGCGGCACGCGACCGGTGGCGAACCGCTCGGCCATCGCCGCCGAGCGGGTGGACAGCGGCACACCGCGGACCGGGTTGGCGGGCGCGTCCGAGGGGGCGGGGACGTGCAGGGCGTTGAGGAAGGCGGCCAGGGGCTCGGCCAGACCACGACGTGCGGCGACCGGCACGCCCGCGACGACGGTGCCGGTGAGCCAGGGCGTGACGCTCCACGGCCACGGGAAGCCGTCTGACGGCACGCCCGCGCGCACGGGCGCGGGCACCGCCACCGGCAGCGTCGAGGCCAGCAGCGGCAGCCAGCGCTGCTCGTTGCGCACGAGGTCGGCGGCGATGCGCCGGCGCGGCAGGCGCACCGCGAGGTCGTCGCCGAGGCGGTAGATGGCGTTGTCCCAGCCGGAGGCGACGAGGGTCAGCTCGCCGGCGAGGTCCGGGTGCTGTTGGTCAAGCACATGGCGTACCAGATCGGCATCTATGAAAACGTCGGCGTCCAACGCGATCACGCCGACTGGCGCACGACGAGCTTCGGGTCGAAGATGACCGACTCGACGCGCAGGTCCGGCTCGTCGATGCGGGCCAGGACCAGGCGGGTCGTCTCGGCCGCCATGTCCTCGAGGGGATGGCGCACCGTGGTCAGCTGCGGGCGGGCGTCCAGGGCCGCGCTGCTGTCGTCGAAGCCGATCACGGCGACGTCGTCCGGCACCCGCACGTCGCGCGTGCGCAGGGCCATCAGGGCGCCCTGCGCCATGAGGTCGTTGGCCACGAACACGCCGTCGACGGTGGGGTGGCGGGAGATCAGCTCGAGCATCGCGGCCTCGCCGGACTCGTAGGTGAAGCCGCCCTCGACGGTGGGGAACCAGGCGTGGCCGTGGCGGGCGAGGGTCTGGCGGAAGCCGGTGAGGCGGTCCTGCGAGGCGGGCACGTGCGCGGGGCCGGTGATCATGCCGAGGCGGCCGCAGCCGCGGTCGAGCAGGTGCTCGGCGGCCAGGGCGCCGCCGGCGTCGTTGGCGAGGTCGACGTAGGAGATCGGGACCGGCTGGGCGGGGCGGCCGACGAGGGCGGCAGCGATGCCGGCGTCGCACAGCTGCTGCGGCAGGGTGTCGTCGGGGTGCAGGGACAGGACCACGGCGCCGTCGGCCTGGCCCTGGCCGAGGTCGCCGACGAGCCGCGTGCGGGCCTCCTGCGTGCCGACGATCTGCAGCGCCAGCTGAATCCCTTTGGGGCGCAGCACGCTCATCACGCCGCCGACGATGCGGCCGAAGAACGGGTCGGCGAAGAAGCGGCGCATGAACGGGTCGTCGTCGTGCGACACGGCGTCGGAGACGACCAGCGCGACGGTGCCGCTGCGCCGCGTGACGAGCGACCTGGCGGCCCGGTTCGGCACGTAGCCGGTCGCGTCGACGGCCTGCCACACGATCTCGTGCAGCTTCGGGTCGACGTTGCGCACGCCGTTGATGACCCGCGAGACGGTGGCCCGGGAAACCCCCGCGGCCTCCGCGACATCCTCCAGGGTCGGTCGCCGTTTTTCGCTCATCACGCGCTTTTATAGCACGACGACGGAAAGCGCTCTCCGGGGCAAATCCCCGGAGAGCGCTTTCGCATCGAAATGGTTACCTGTAGACGCCGAACTCCCAGAGGGAATATCCGTACGTGGTGGCGCGGACCTGCCCGTTCATGCGCACGTACCGCGCGTTGCCGCTGACGTTGATGTCGTCGAAGCCGCCGTCACCGGCCGCCGTCGAGTAGATCGTCGTCCAGTTGGCGTTGTCGTCGGACACCTGGATCTGGTAGGTCTTCGCGTACGCCGCCTCCCAGGCCAGGAACACCTTGTTGAAGGCCTGCTTGCTGCCGAGGTCGACGGTGCACCAGGCGGTGTCGACCCACTCGCTGGCCCAGCGGGTGCCGTAGTTGCCGTCCGTGGCGTAGGAGGGCAGCTGCGGGCCGTTGGTGCCGGTCGGCTGGTAGCTGGAGGCCGTCACCGTCTTGTTCAGCGCGATGTTCGTGCCCGGGATCGACGGCGCCACGACCTTGAAGGAGCGGGTCTCGATGCCGACGTTGCCCTGGCCGTCGAACGCGTACACGTAGATCTTCCACACGCCCATCGTCTCGGGCGCGGTCACCGTGAACGTGCTGCCGTTCTCCGTGAAGTTCACGTTGCGGAAGCCGGTGCCGCCGGTGATGTACTTGTCGCTGGCCATCATGTTGTAGCGGATCGTGTCGCCGTTGGGGTCGCTCGCGGCGACGTTCACCGTGAACTGGCTGCCCGCCGGGACCGCGGTCTGGTTGCTGACCGTCATCGAGGTGATCTGCGGCGCCGTGTTGGCCAGCGGTGTACCGGTGTAGGCCTGCTTCAGCGCGCCGTAGCCCAGGCGCCGCCAGCCGCCGCCGTACGTGTTGAGCCACACGCCGCCGAAGTCGTTCTCGAGGCCGTAGTGGAACTCCGTCGCGCCCAGGGCCACGCCCGGGTGGGACTTGATGGCGTTCCAGCTCGCGGTGTACCCGTCGCGCTTCTGCAGGTCGGTGGGCTCGTTCGGCACGCCGTTGACGTCGTTGGGGACCTCCCACTCGCCGGACGGGCCGGCCTCGGTGACGACGTACGGCTTGGTGTACCCGCCGTTGATCCAGTCCTGCTTGACGTTGCCGATCGCGCCGTAGGAGTTCACGGCCAGCAGGTCCAGGTGCGGCGAGTTCGCCTTGTAGTAGGGCCAGGCGCCGGTGTAGGCGTCGGTCGAGGTGACCGGGTGGTTCGGGTCGGCGGCGTGGATGGCCACGGCGAGCTCGTCGACGTACTTGGCGTAGGCGACGCGGCGCGCCTCCACGTCGGCGGCGGACAGGCCGTGGTCCTGCATGGTGAGGATGACCTCGTTGCCGACGTCCCACATGAGCACGCCCGGGTAGTTCTTGAGGGCGTTGACCCGGTTGATGATCTCGGTCTTGGTGTTGTTCTTGTAGGTGGTGTCGTTGACGTAGTCGGCGCCCTGGTTGAGCCAGTGCCCGACGATCACCTTGATGCCCTGCTGGGCGGCGCGGTTGAGCAGCTCCGGGGTCTGCGCGTCGTCGACGCCCCAGGTGCGCACCGTGTTGACGCCCATGTTGTGCAGGTCGCGCATGTACCCGTCGGCCGCGCCCTGCGGCGGGCCGTAGGTCAGGCCGCGCACCTCCCACGGCTGGCCGCCGACCTGCAGCTGCCAGTTGCCCTGGCTGCCGGTCACCTTGACCACGCTCGGGCCGCCCGGCGTCGCCGGGTCGGTCATCGCGGCGGGCACGGTGCCGGTCGCCTTGGCGACCGTGACCGAGTCGACGGACAGCACGCCGCCGGAGGTCGTGTTCGGCGTCGGGGTGGTGATGCCGGCGACCGCGTTGGGCAGCGATCCGCCGACGGACAGGTCGAAGCGCAGGTAGAAGCCGTGGTGCACGGCGGCGTTCCACGCGGTCACGCCGACCTGGCTCTCCCGCACGACCCAGGACTGCTTGCCGTCGAGGTAGAAGCGGATCTCCTCGTCCGTCTTGGTCCGGTCGATGACCTGGGTGTACTCGTGGTAGCCGGTCTGGCAGCCGGCGCACGTGGCCAGGCCCGAGGTGCGGCCGTTGTACTCGCCGCAGGGCCCGTCGGGGGCGGTGCCGCAGTGCAGGGTCTGCGACAGCTGGCTGCGGCCGTTGACGTCGGTCATGATGTCGGTCTCGCCAACGCCCGGCCAGTTGTTGAAGTTGCCGCGGTACGCCGCGCCGGTGGCGCGGAAGCCCGGCCAGTAGCCGGCGGCGTTGGCCACGTCGGGCTGCTTGACCAGCGCGGTGAACTTCACCTGCTCGCCCGGCGCGGCCTGGAAGTCGGTGCGCTGGGTCTCCAGGCGGCCCGAGGTCCAGTTGCCGGCGCCGTCGCGGATGGCCTTGATGTTGAGCTTGCCGGCGCCGTCGAGGTACACGTTGGCGGTGCTGGTGCTCGCGGTCTCGACCTCACCGGTGCCCCAGTTGGCCGCGCCGCCGGGGAACTGCGTGCCGGTGCGCATGAGCCAGTTCGCCGCCGAGGGCGAGGTGTTGGCGGCGCCGTCGAAGGTGTCCTGCCAGACCGTGGTCCAGCCGGGGTCCTGCGTGGGCGACGTCGAGGTGCTCGGCGTCGAGCTCGGCGAGGTCGGCGGGGTGCTGCCGCCGGCGTACACCTTGAACTCCCACAGCGAGTAGCCGTACCCGCCCGGGCGCGCGGTGCCGTACATGCGCACGTAGCGGCCGCTGCCGGTCACCGGGATGGTCTGCGTGCCGCCGGTGCCGGTGCTGGTGGAGTACACGTCGGTCCACGCGGTGCCGTTGGCCGACGTCTGGATCTGGAACGCCTTACCGTAGGCGGCCTCCCACTGCAGGACCACCTGGCAGATCGACTGGGTCGAGCCCAGGTCCACCTGGATCCACTGCGGGTCGCTGAACTGGCTGCTCCAGCGGGTGCCGGCGTCGCCGTCGAAGGCGTACTGCGGGCCGTTGCCGGCGCCCTCCGACGAGGAGGCGCTGGCGGTCTTGCCCTGCGCGACATTGCTCGCCGTGTTGCACGCGCCCGAGGTCGGGTTGGTGCCGGTGAACGAGCCGTAGACCTTGAACTCGTACAGCGAGTAGCCGTAGCCGCCCGGGCGCGCGGTGCCGTACATGCGCACGTACCGGCCGGTGCCGTTCACGGCCAGCGTCTGGTTGCCGCCGGTGCCGGTCGTGGTCGAGTAGATGTCGGTCCAGTTCTGGTCGTCTGCCGACGTCTGGATCTGGAAGGCCTTGCCGTAGGCGCCCTCCCACTGCAGCGTGACCTGGCTGATCGTGGCGGTCGCGCCGAGGTCGATGCGGATCCACTGCGGGTCGCTCCACTGGCTGCCCCAGCGGGTCCCGTCGTTGCCGTCGTTGACGAAGCTGGGCGCCAGGTCGTCGGACTGCACCGACGAGGCCGTGACCGGTTTGCCTTGCGAGATCAGGCCGTCGGCGGCGCGCGCGAACGGCGCGACCACGACGGCGACGGCGGCGACGACAGCGACCACAAGGGCGATGCGCCATCGCGAGCTGAGCAGTTTCCGCCATGCGGGGGCGGACGTGTGCGCCGGATGCACGAGAGGCTCCTTGCTACAGGGGTGTGGGAGAGCGCCGGTGGCGGTTTGGAGAGCGCTCTCCAGTGGTTGGCAGTGTTGCCCCGCGGTTTCGGCCGTGTCAAGTGTCTTCGATGTCAGGGCAACCCCATTTGCTGCGGTACGCCGGAATCGGCATCACAGCCGACCTTGACACCCGGCCACGGCACGTCGCAGTCTGGTCACACGGCTTGGAGAGCGCTCTCCAAGCCCTTCCCACAGGGTGACGACTTCGACACGGGGTGATACGTGTGAGCACGACGGCGGTGCAGGCCACGCAGGGCCGGCTGACCTTCCCCTCGACCTTCTGGTGGGGGGCCGCCACGGCGGCGTACCAGATCGAGGGCTCGGTGTCCGCCGACGGCCGCACCCCGTCGATCTGGGACACCTTCGCCTCGCAGCCGGGCCGCATCGACGGCGGCGACACGGGCGCGACGTCGACCGCGCACTATCTGCGGTACCGCGAAGACGTGAAGCTGATGGCCGAGCTCGGCCTGTCGGCATACCGGTTCTCGGTCGCGTGGCCGCGGGTCCGCCGGGCCGGCGGCGCCGGCTGGAACGAGGCCGGCCTGGACTTCTACGACCGGCTCGTCGACGAGCTGCTGGCCGCGGGCGTGCGACCGGTCGCCACCCTCTACCACTGGGACCTGCCGCAGGAGCTCGAGGACACCGGCGGCTGGACGAGCCGCGACACGGCGCTGCGCTTCGGCGAGTACGCGGCCGCGGTCGCGACGCGCCTCGGCGACCGGGTGGCGATGTGGAACACGCTCAACGAGCCGTGGTGCTCGGCTTTCCTCGGCTACGGCACCGGCGGGCACGCGCCCGGCCGGCGCGGGCACGTCGGCGCGCTCACCGCCACCCACCACCTGCTGCTCGCGCACGGCCTGGGCGTCGCGGCCCTGCGCGCCGCCGGCGTGACCGGCCAGGTCTCGGTGGCCCTGAACGCCGGCGCCGTGCGCCCGCTCACGCCCGCACCGGCCGACGCCGACGCGGCCCGCCGCATCGACGGCCTGCTGAACCGCATCTTCTTCGACCCGATCTTGCGCGGGGTGTACCCGTCCGACACGATCGAGGACACGAAGGACCTGACCGACTGGCACTTCGTGCGCCCGTCCGACCTGGCCACGATCTCGGCGCCGATCGACGCGGTGTGCGTGAACTACTACCAGCCCGACCTGGTCAGCGCGGCGCCGGCGGGCGAGCTGGACCACAACACGCCGTACCCGACCGCGCAGGCCGTCCGCTTCCACCCCACGCCGGGCCCGGTCACCCACATGGGCTGGTCCGTCGACCCGACGGGCCTGCGCGACCTCCTGGTGCGCATCCGCCGCGACTACGGCGACGTGCCCGTATACGTCACCGAGAACGGCGCCGCCTACGACGACCGGGTCGGCCCCGACGGCGGCATCGAAGACCCGGAGCGCATCGACTACCTGCGCGCGCACCTGGCCGCGGTGCACGAGGCGATCGCGGCGGGCGTGGACCTGCGCGGGTACTTCGTGTGGTCGCTGCTGGACAACTTCGAGTGGGCGTTCGGCTTCAGCCGCCGCTTCGGCCTGATCCACGTGGACTACGCGACGCTGCAGCGCACGGTGAAGGCGAGCGGCCGCTGGTACTCCGAGGCGATCGCCGGCAACGCGATCGACGTGTGATCAGGGGCGAGGGACCGAGCGCTCCACGCTGATGTGGAAGGCCTCGATGCGCCGCACCACGTGCATCAGGCCGGCGAAGTCGACGGGCTTGGCGATGTACGTGTCGACCTGGAGCTCGCTGCTGCGCAGGAAGTCCTCCTCCGCCGTCGAGGACGTCAGGACCACGACCGGGATCCGGCTCAGGTCCGGGTCGGCGTGCACCGCCTCCAGGACCGTGCGGCCGTCGACGCCGGGCAGGTTCAGGTCCAGCAGGATGATGTCCGGGCGCGGGGCGGCGGCGTAGCGGCCCACGCGGCGCAGCAGGCGCAGCGCCTCGGCGCCGTCGGCGCAGACGGTGAGACGGTTGCGGACCTTGTGCTCGGCGAAGGCCTCGCGGGTGATGAGCACGTCGCCGGGGTCGTCCTCGACCAGAAGGATCTCTATCGGTACCGCCGGCTCGCTGCTCATCGTGCCCCTCCCGACACAGGCTGGCCCCACAGTATCGCGCCCGCCCCACCCCGCCCCGCCGGCGGCGCTGATGACCGCTACCGTCTAGGCGTGGCGTTCACGATCGACACGGTCGGCGGGCACGGGATCGTGCGGGCCGAGGGCGAGCTCGACGTCGGCAACGCGCCGCAGCTGCGCGAGGCGGTCGGCGCCGCCCTCGACCAGCATCAGCGGCTCGTCGTGGACCTTTCCGCGGTGACGTTCCTGGACTCGGTGACGCTGGGCGTGCTCATCGGGGCGTACAACCGCGCCCGTGAAACCGGCGGAGCGCTCGCGGTGGTGTGCACGGACGAGCGGGTCCGCCGGGTCTTCCGGATCACCGGGCTGGACAAGGTCTTCGCGATGTACGAGACCGTGGAGGCGGCCGCCGCCGCGCTATGACAGGGGCTCGGGCGCCGAGACGTGCAGCACCTCGTAGCGCTCGGTGGCGCCGGGGTCGTGCGGGTCCGGCGTGCTCCACAGCGCGAAGCGGACGAGCTGCCAGTGGTACATGTCGAAGGCCACCGCCGCCGTGTGCAGCCCGGGCCGCTCGGCGAGCTCCGGCAGTTCCTCGCCCCAGGCGAGCGGCGCGACGAGCCGGGTCGCGGCGACGGGCGCCTCGTCGCGCGCCGGGCCGGCGAGCGTGGCGACCGCGGTCCAGTGCCGCACCGGCGGGCGGCCGAAGTCGCGCACGATGTTCTGGAATCCTCCGCCGCCGATGAGGAACCCGGTCATCGCGGCGGCGGAGTTCCACAGGTAGAAGGGCGCGTACTGGTTGACCGGCGAGCCGTCGACGCCCGCGGTGCGGATCAGGTACGCCTTGAGGCCCAGCCCGGCCCGCTCGTCGAGCGCGTGGCCATTGCGGCGCACGCGCTCGCGGATGGTCCCCATGTCGTAGTCCGTGGGCAGGGTGAGCTCGTACTGCATGGCATCCATGCCGTACATACTAGTAGGTACAGACCTCGAGATTACGCGGCGGCCTGCTCGCGCAGGATCGCGTCGATCTCGGCGATCTCGTCCTCGGTGTGCCGGCCGAGGATCAGGTCGAGCTCGAGGCGTTCGGCCGGTGTCCGGTACGCCGCGATCTCCCTCGCCAGGCGCCGGCGAGCCCGTCGGGCCTCGACCGCGGCGCGCATCCGGCGGGTGGCTGTCTCCATCGTGGGATCTCCAATCGCAGGAGGACTTCTAGGATTACTGTATCGATTCAGAAAGATCATCTCTGGCAAATACGCCGTGATCGCGACCACGCGGGACCTGAGCTGCGGGTGCAGGATGTGGATGTGCGCGACGTCACCCCGCCCCCGGGCATCCTGGAGCCGATCGAGACCGCCTCCCGCGACGAGCTGGCCGCCCTGCAGCTGGCCCGCCTGCGGGCGACCCTGCGCCACGCCTACGACAACGTGCCGCACTACCGCGCCGCGTTCGAGGCGGCGAGCGCGCACCCCGACGACCTGACCGACCTGGCCGACATCGCGCGGTTCCCGATGACCACGAAGGACGACCTGCGCGCCAACTATCCGTTCGGGATGTTCGCGGTGCCGCGGGAGCGCATTTCCCGCATTCACGCCTCGTCCGGTACCACGGGCAGGCCCACGGTCGTGGGGTACACCTCGGGGGACATCGAAACCTGGGCGGGCCTGATGGCGCGCTCGATCCGCGCGTCGGGCGGCCGCCCCGGCGACATCGTGCACATCGCCTACGGATACGGGCTGTTCACCGGCGGCCTCGGCGCGCACTACGGCGCCGAGCGCCTCGGCTGCACGGTCGTGCCCGTCTCCGGCGGCATGACCGAGCGCCAGGTGACCCTCATCCGCGACTTCCGCCCGGACGTCATCATGGTCACCCCGTCGTACCTGCTCGCGATCGTCGACGAGATGGAGCGCCAGGGCCTCGACCCGCGCGAGACGTCGCTGCAGATCGGCATCCTCGGCGCCGAGCCGTGGACCGAGGACATGCGCACCGAGATCGAGCGGCGCCTCGACATGCACGCCGTCGACGTCTACGGCCTGTCGGAGGTCATGGGCCCCGGCGTCGCCAACGAGTGCGCCGAGACCAAGGACGGCCTCACGATCTGGGAGGACCACTTCTACCCGGAGATCGTCGACCCGGCCACCGGCGCCGTGCTCCCCGACGGCGAGCGCGGCGAGCTGGTCATCACGTCGCTGACCAAGGAGGCGATGCCGGTGGTGCGGTACCGCACCCGCGACCTGACCCGCCTGCTGCCCGGCACCGCCCGCACCATGCGCCGCCTCGAGAAGATCACCGGCCGCAGCGACGACATGATGATCGTGCGCGGCGTCAACGTCTTCCCGACCCAGCTCGAGGAGCTGCTGCTGCGCGAGCCCGCCCTGTCACCGCATTTCCAGTGCGTGCTGACCCGCAGCGACCGCCTCGACGTGCTCACGGTGCGCGCCGAGCGCCGCCCCGACGCCGGCCCGGTGTCCGCCGCGGCCGCCGCGGAGTCCCTGGAGCGCGCGGCGAAGGGCTCGATCGGCGTGACCATCCGCGTCGAGGTCCTCGACCCGGGCTCGGTGGAACGCTCGGCCGGCAAGATGCGGCGCGTGCTCGACGAGCGCTAGCAGCGCTCGTCGAGCACTGCCCGCGTGCATGGCTCGCGCGAAGCGCGGAAGCGGGCCGGTGGTGAGCGCGACGAGCGCTAGGAACGCGCGCCGAGCACCGCCTCCCCTGGCTCGCGCGAAGCGCGGGAGCTGGCAGCGCGGAAGCGGGCCGGCGGCGTGCGCGACGAGCGCTAGATGCCTCCCCTGGCTCGCGCGAAGCGGGCCGGCGAAGCTCGACGAGCGCTAGAAACGCGCAAATGCGATATGTCGGATATGTCGGGCGCTGGCGCGCCCGACATATCCGGTTAAGGTCGGCGCATCCTCCTGACATGTAAGGCATTCTTGACATGATGTCTGCTCAGCTTTACCTTCGAGCATGTCAAAGATGCTTTACATGGAGCGCTGGAATGTCAAATCTTGAGAAGCGGGCCTGGATCTACGCCGTCGTGGCCCTGGTCGTGCCCGTCGCATACGCGGTGGCGCTGCTCGTGCGGGCGCCCGCCGGCGGCATCGCCGCCAGTCACTACGCCGGGCCGATGGTCGCGGCCGTCGTGGGCGCGATCGTTCTCAACATCGTGGCCGGGATCGTGGCGGCGATGTGGGGGCCGCGCAAGGCCGAGCCGCGCGACGAGCGGGACCGGGCGATCGATCGGCTCGGGGAGTACGTCGCCTTCTACGTCTTCAGCATCGCCGCCATCGTGCCACTGGTGCTGGCGATGCGCGAGGCGCCGTACTTCTGGATCGCCAACTCGCTCTACCTGGGGTTCTCGCTGGCGGCGCTCGTGTCGTCGGTCGTGAAGATCGTCGCGTACCGGCGGGGGTTCTAGGCCCGTGGGCAAGCCGACCCGAGTCACCAACTCGATCCGGGCGCTGCGCTTCGCGCACGGGGAGATGACCCAGCAGGAGCTCGCGGAGCGCATCGGCGTCACGCGGCAGACGGTCATCGCGATCGAGCAGCGGCGGTACTCCCCCACCCTCGAGACGGCCTTCCTGATCGCGCGCGTGTTCGCCGTACCACTCGAGGAAGTCTTTCAATATCCGGAGGAGCACGCATGACGCAGCGGGGCCTGGCCCGGACCGCCGGGGTGTTGTATCTCATCGTCGCCGTCTGCGGCGGCCACAGCCAGTTGTTCGTGCGCGAGAAGCTCGTGGTGCACGGCGACGCCGCCGCCACCGCGGCGCACATCAGGGAATCGGCGGCGCTGTGGCGCCTCGGGATGATCAGCGACCTCGTCAACATCACGTGCTTCCTTGCCGTGGCGCTGGTGTTGTACGCCCTGTTGTCCCCGGTCTCGCGATGGCTCGCGACGTCGGCGCTGGTGTGCAACGCCGTCTCCGTCGCGGTGATGGCGGCCAACCTGCTCAACCACTACGCCGCGCTCGTCGCCGCCACGCGCGGGTTCGACGACCGGCTCGCCGGCTTCTACATGGACGTGTTCGCGCAGGGGTACCTCATCGGCCAGATCTTCTTCGGCCTGTGGCTGCTGCCGCTGGGCCTGGTCGTGTACCGCTCCGGGATGATGCCCAGGGCGCTCGGCGTCCTGGCGATCATCGGCAGCGCCGGCTACGTCGGCGACCTGCTGCGCACCCCGGCGTCGCCGGTCCTGCTGGCCCTGGCGGCGATCGGCGAGATCTCGCTGGTGCTGTGGCTGCTCGCCGGCCGCATCCGCACCGTCACTCCGGCCGCGACGCGGGCGGCGGTGGCGGCATGAAGGCGATGGTGCGCGAGCGGTACGGCGCGCCGCTCCAGGCGCGCGAGCTGCCCGACCCCGGCGTCGGACCGGCCGGCGTGCTGGTCGAGGTGCGGGCGGCCGGCGTCGACCAGGGCGTGTGGCACGTGGTCGAGGGCCTGCCGTACGCGGTGCGCCTGGCTGGGTTCGGGGTGCGCCGGCCGAAGCGCCCGGTCCCCGGCCTCGACGTCGCCGGCGTGGTCGCCGCGGTCGGCCCGCAGGTGCGCGGCCTGGCGGTCGGCGACGAGGTGTTCGGCGCCGCCGACGGCTCGTTCGCTCAGCTGGCAGCGTCCGACGAGCGCCGCCTGGCCCGCAAGCCGGCCCGGCTCTCCTTCGCGCAGGCCGCCGTCGTCGCCTCGTCCGGCGTGGCCGCCCTGCAGGGCCTGCGCGACGCCGGCCGCCTGCAACCCGGCCGGCGCGTCCTGGTCCTCGGCGCCGCCGGCGGCGTCGGCACGTTCGCGGTGCAGATCGCGGTGGCGCTCGGCGCCGAGGTCACCGGCGTGTGCTCAACGGCGAAGACCGACCTGGTCCGCTCGCTCGGCGCCGCTTCGGTGCTCGACTACACCCGCGGCGAGCCGGCCGGCCAATGGGACCTGGTCCTCGACACCGGCGGCGCCCGCACGCTGACGGCCCTGCGCCGCCTGCTCACCCCGACCGGCACGCTCGTCATCGTCGGCGCCGAGGGCGGCGGCCGGTGGCTGCAGGGCAGCGACCGTCAGCTGCGGGCGGGCCTGCTCGGCCGGTTCGGCCGCCGGCGCATGGCCGGCCTGCTGTCCCGGGTCGCGCCAGAGCCCCTCGAGACCCTGCGCGCGATGCTCGACGACGGCCGGGTCAGCCCGGTGGTGGACCGCACGTTCCCGCTGGAGCAGGCGGCGGAGGCGATCGCGTACATGCGGGCGGGCCAGACGAAGGGCAAGGTCGCGCTCACCCTGTCCAGCCGCCTTTGAGCCTCGGCGCCACCCTCTTTTGGCGCGGCAGGCCGTCTCCGCCCGCGGCGCTCAGCCTCTTTTGAGCCGCGGCACGCCGTCGCCGCCCGCGGCGCTCAGCCTCTTTTGAGCCGGGGCACGCCGTCGCCGCCCGCCGCAACGAACGCGACGAGCCCGGCCACGTCGACCCCGTGGGGCGGATCGTCCCGGTATGCCCCGATTCGCAGCGCCGCCCGATCGAGCAGCCGGGCGGCGCCGGCGGCGTTCCCGCGCCGCGCATGCGTGAGCCCGACGGCGAGCTGCGCGAGCCCGCGCCACAGCTCCCGCTCCGCTTCGGGCGCCGCCTTCCAGGCCGCTTCGAGCACCTCGTGCGCATGGAACGGCCGCCCGTCATCGAGCAGCCGTTGCGCCCGCTCGAGCGCCTCGGCGGGCGTCACGACGAGGTCGTCGGGCATCGTCGGCACACCGGCCGCCCCGCGGGGCAGCGGCCGGCCGAGCTCGTCGCGCGGCCGAGCGCTGCGGGCCTTTCCGGCCGCGTCGCGATCCCTGTCCGCCTCCACCCTCCGACGGTACTTCACGTGGATCCGTGACGGTGGAGTTGCTCGATGTCGGGCATGATGTACCGCGTGACGCAATGGGAATATGCGCGACTGGAGTATCGTGCGGCGGGCACGCTGGGCACGGACAAGTTCGAGGACTGGGACGCCGTGTTCCACCACCCCGGCGGGGTCCAACGCTGGGGCACGGACGAGCGGTTCAACGACCTGCGCCACCTCAACCGCGCCGGCGCGGAGGGCTGGCAGGCGTACGACCGCGCCGCGATGATCATCGGCCAGCCCCACCGCCTCCACGCGGTCACGTATTCGCTGCGACGCCCAGTCGAACGCTGAACTGCGCTTCTCGCTCGCTGCCGAGTTGGCCCGTCGTGCCTGCCCTGGCTCGCGCGAAGCGCGGAAGCGCGCGAAGCGCGGAAGCGCGCGAAGCGCGGAAGCGCGCGAAGCGCGGAAGCGCGCGAAGCGCGGAAGCGCGCGAAGCGCGGAAGCGCGCGAAGCGCGGAAGCGCGCGAAGCGCGGAAGCGCGCGAAGCGCGGAAGCGCGCGAAGCGCGGAAGCGCGCGAAGCGCGGAAGCGCGCGAAGCGCGGAAGCGCGCGAAGCGCGGAAGCGCGCGAA
>NZ_BAABAT010000048.1:0-83967 GCF_039537565.1 Dactylosporangium darangshiense | reverse complement strand
CTGCGACGCGACCCCGACCGCGCCCGCCACCGAGCCATCCGAGCCCTCAACCAACTCGGCTACACCGTCACCCTCAACCCCATACAAGGAGCGGCATAACCGATCTCAGCATCAATTTTCGATGGAGACCCGCTGATCGAGCTGTTCCACCGGCCCGGCGCACCGGCCCCGCGGCACACTGACCCCGATCGCCGGGTGCCGCTGCCACGGCCGTCACCGGCAGGTGTAGGCGAGCGCCGCCCCGCCGCTGCCGTAGACCGACTCGACGTGGATGTAGAACACGGCGCCAGCCCGGCCTTCGTACGAGCCGGTGACACGCAGCGTCGGGGTCTGCCCGACCTCGACGGTGCCTGTCGGTGGGTCGATGTTAACGCCGCTGATCGGCGAGCCCTGATAGTCCGCCCGGTTCGACACGAAGATCTTCCACTTCCAGGCGTTGCCGGCGGGACCGTTGACCGTGCCCAGCTTGATGAAGGTGTCGATCCGGCCGCAGTCGACATTCCGGGTCGGGTAGTCCGACGACCCGTTCTGGCCGGGCGCCGCGACGACCCACGCCTGCCCCGGGTCGCGGGCCTCGTCGGGTTTCCCGGCGCTCGGAATGGTCGGAGGCCGGCTCGTCGATGACGACTGCTTCGGCTTCGGGCTGATGGCATCACCGCCCTCGTGCTGCGTCGTGGCGCCGGCTACGGCCGGTCGATGGCGTCACCGATCCACCGCCGCACGTCCGTGTTCGACACGACGACGTACCCGATGATCAACATTACTGCGGCGGTGATGACCTTCCGCATCGCTTCCCCTCAATCCGGTCGGCGGGTCAGGTGGACCGAGACGGTCAGCTCGACCCAGCGGCCGACCAGCAATCGCGGCGCGCGAATGCCCACATCTCGCAGGTCCAGCCGGGCCGTGCCGGTCACCAATAGGCGCGCCGCGGTCGACGCGTCGTCGATCGTGCCGTCGATCCAGAGCGGAGCCTCCGCCCCGGCCACCCGGAGCACGGCCCGGGCCCGCCAGCCGGTGGTGGTCGGCTCGATGTGCTCGGCGACCACGTCCATGCGCGGATGGTTGACCACGTCGAGGAAGCGCTTGCCGCGCAGGTCCTTGTCCCGCCGTGGGTTGCCGGTGTCGATCGAGGCCGGGTCGAGCGTGCCCGACAGCCGTGACGGCCGCCCGTCGGGCCCGATCTCGACGATGCCGGCGGTCACCGCGATCGTGCCGCGCACGATCTTGACGGCGAAGTTGCGAGCGGCGAAGCCGGCGAGGATCCCTGCGTCGACGGTCCACGTACCGGCGTCGGCCGCGGCTACCGTGGTCATGCGGGGATCTCCTCGGGACGGGCTTCGCCGGAGTCCCCGAGCGGCAGGCCCTCGCCGCCGCCGAGCGGCCAGCCGACGATCGCCCCGAGCGGATCGCCGGTGCCATAGACGGTGGCGAGCGCGCCGTCGACGCAGCCGGTGCCGACCGGGTGGGCGTCGGGAAGGGTGTGTGTGGTGATGTTCATGCCGTGAGCCTGCCGCCGACCGTCGACGCGGGCATCCGTGCCAGCCCTGAGCCGGGGTACTGATTCTCGGTACCGAGCCGGCGGCTCGGCGATACTGGGCGGGTGCACACCCGGACGCCGCGTTCGTCGGCCGACGTCGCGAACTCGACGCGCTGGCCGGCCGGCTGGCCGCCGGCGCCGCGGGACCCTCGCGAGGGTTGCGGAGGTGATCGAACGGGTCACCGGGGTGCGCTACGGGCCGATGCAGACCAGGACGATCGCGGTCACGGCGAGACGGAAATTCGTTGACGCTCGCCGCGTGGATCCCGGCTTGGATGCGGGACCCACGCGGCGGCTCGTCGGCCTTTCGTCAGGCGCTGGTCGCGGCCGCCTCCTCGGGGGTCAGGCGTAGCGGGACGGCTGCCGTAGCCGTCGCCGCTCTCGTCGCCGCCGGCGCGCTGGGCGCCGGATCGGCCGGGCGCCGCGTGTGCCAGTCGGTCAGGGCCTGGTACGCCGCGGCCACCTCCAGCAGGCGGTCCTCCTCGTACGGGCCGGCGCCGAGGATGGTGCCGACCGGTACCGCCGGATTGGCACCGACCGCGGTGAACCCGATCGGCAGCCCGAGCTCCGGCAGACCGAGGATGTCGAAGGGCACCGGGCCGGTCTGCAGCAGCACGTCGCACGAGGTGAGCACGCCGTCGAGCACCTCTCGCAGCAGGTGGTGCTTGGCCCGCTGGCCTGTGATCCACTCGTCGCCGGACAGGAAGAGGCCCTGCAGCCAGCTCAGCAGGGAGACGCCGAACAGCTTCGGGTCCTGCTTCAGGTACGGCAGGAACGGCTCCGTGCGCTCGCTGAGCCTGATGTTGTTGAAGGTGCCGGTCAGCAGGCCCCAGTCGGCCGGGTAGGTCACGTCGACCACCCGCGCGCCGGGGATCGACGCGAGCGTGTCGAGGAATGCGCGGCGTAGCGCCAGCACGCCCGCGCTGCCGCCGGTGAGGTAGTCCGGGGGTACGCCGATCGTCGTCGGGCGGCGCAGTTCGACGCGGCCCTTGCGGCGCACGGGCAGCGCCGATGTGATCAGGTCCGGCACGCTGGGCAGGCCGAGCGTGCGCGGATCGTCCGGGTCCGGCCCGGCGAGCACGGTGAGCATGATGGCGGCGTCGAGCGCGTCGCGGGCGAGGGGGCCGGAGTGGTCGCGGGTGTACGACAGCGGGATGACGCCGTGGATGGACGTACGGCCCATCGTCGGCTTGAGGCCGGTGAGGTTCTGCTGGTTCGATGGGTTCACGATGCTGCCGCCGGTCTGCGTGCCGATCGAGGAGCACGCCATGCGCCCCGCCACCGCGCACGCTGGGCCGGTGGAGGAACCGCCCGGGTCGACCGACTGGTCCTGCGGCGTCCAGGCGTTGACGGTCGTCACTGTACCGTTGGGAGTAGTGGCCCGCGTCGTGGCGAGGGGCCCCATCTGGCCCTTGCCGACGACGATGCCGCCGGCCGCCTTGAGCCGCGCGACCGCCGTGGCGTCGTACGGTGGGATGAAGTCGCGGAAGATAAACGAGTTGGCGGTGGTGAGCACCCCGGCCGTGAAGTAGTTGTCCTTGATGCACAGCGGGATGCCGCTGAGCGGGCCGGTCCGGCGCTGGTCTGCGGCCTTCGCTGCGGCCCGTGCGGCGTCCGGCGTTGTGGCGTTGAAGGCCTGGTACGTGGCGTCGAACCGGGCGATCCGGTCCAGGTGGGCCTCCACGAGGTCGACGGCGCTCAGCGAGCGGCGCCGCAGCAACGTGGCGGCCTCGGCGACGGTCGCCTCGGTCGGGTCGTTGCGCGCCTCGGGCCGCACGGCGACGTCGGGCATGTCGACCGGCCGTTGCCCGCTCCGGGTCAGCGCGGGTGCCGCGCTCGAAGCGGCGGCCGGCAGGGCGGTCACAGCAGCGGTACCTGCGGCGACGGCCGCCGACCGGACGAGGAACGCCCGCCGGTTCATCTCGCGGCTCATCGTCCGGCCGCCTGTCCCGTCACTCGCCCGGTCCAGGCTTCGGTGATCGACGGATACTCCAGCGGCGGGTCGAGTTGTTGGCTCTGGGCGGCGTCGCCGTCACCCGGCCGCCACGAGTTGATGGCCTCGGGGTTGCTCAGCAGGAACGACCGAAGTGAGGCGAGGGCCTGGGCCTGGGTCGGCGCGCCCGTGACGGGGTCGGCCGCGGTCGGCAACAGGTTGATGTCGACGCCCGAGATGGCGAGCCGGGCGACGATGAACGCGTTGAGCTGGTCGGTGGAGAGCGATTGTGGACCAACGGCCATGTGCAGCCTCCGTGATGCGATGTACGCGGCGGCACGGGCCGCCGCGATGAAGATCGCAACTGGCGGGGGTTTCTTCGCCGCGACACGGCCGTAACGATCATGTTTCTCGATTCCGCACAGGTGCCCGTGGCCTCCGAATCGTCGGCGGTGGCGGGCCGGCGGCACCAAGGCCACGGTACGAGCCCAGACCAGCCCGATTTCCCGCATACGCGGCGCGCCGAAGGCACCGGGAAACTGACTAGCCGTGTTGCCGGATGAAGGGGGCGCTCTGGTGCAGGGCGGTCAGGCGGATGACGCCGGCCCGGCCGTCGCACTCGCGGGATGCGCCGGCGAGCCGGAGCGTGTCGCCGTCGAGCCGGTAGCGGTACGTCGCCTGCGCGCACGACGTGGCGGCCTCGGTGGTCCGGACGGTCAGGTCGTCCTCGATCGCGTACCAGCCCGTCCACGCCTGCACGTCCGGCCGGCCGTCCGCGGAGACCAGCACGGTCCACTGGCCGGCGTCGAGGCGCAGCGTCAGCTCCACCGTGCGGGTGACGCCCTCGCCGCGCCAGAAGTCCTCCACGCCGGCCTGGTCCAGGCCGGCCGCGGCGCCGGCGAGGCGCAGCTGGTCCAGACTCAGCGCTCCGGTGCGGTACGCGCCCTCGGGCAGCCTCGGATCGGCCAGGTCGGTCCACTCCGAGGCGGCCAGCAGGGTCCGGCGGGCGGCGCACGGGTCGCTGACGGTGTGGAGGGTCAGCCGGCCGCCGTGCAGCCGCCAGGTGTACGTCCCGAGCGAGTTGCACGCAGCGCCCGGGGTACCCGGCTCGAGGTTGGTCCGGAAGGTGCCGGCGTCGGCGTCGTAGCGGCACGGCGAGCCGACCTCCCCGCAGACCGGACCGTGCGGGGCCTGCAGCGCCTCGGGTGGGTCGAGCACGACGGTGCCGTCGGGCCGCAGCTGCAGCCGCCAGGTGCCGGCCAGCGCGGTGTCCACGGCGGCGACCTGCGACGCGCGCAGCGTCGTCTCGTACCGGCCGGCCAGCGTGCCTCCCCCGGCGACCCCCTCCGGCGAGCCGGCGGACAGTAGGCGCTGCAGCACCGGTACGCCGGCGATGAGCAGCAACGTGGCGAGCCCGCCGGCGGCGATCATGAGCGGTCGGTACACCCGGGAGCGCCGCCGTCCGGCGGTGATGCGGTGCAGCGAGCGTTCGACGTCGGGCTCGATCGAGGCGGCCGCCCGGTGCAGGCCCTCGCGCACTCGTTCATCAAACGGCATCGTCGACCTCCTCCTGCAGGACGCCGGCGAGGCGTTGCCGGGCCTTGTGCAGGTGTACCCGGGCCGTCGCCGCCGTGCAGCCGAGAATCTCGGCGATCTCGGCGATCGGTCGGTCCTCGAAGTAGAACAGCACGACGGCGGCGCGCTGGCGGGACGGCAGGCCCTGGACCGCCCGGTGCACCGCGTCGCCGGGCTCGTCCGGCGGCGGTGCGGTGAGGTCCGCCCGGAACCGGCCCTCGAGCACCCGGCGCATCTGCTCGCGCCGGGCGAGGCGGGCCGCCATCCGGATCGCGACCCGCCGCACCCACGCCTCGGGCTGCTCGTAGCCCGACACGGCGTCCCAGCGGTGCAGCAGCTGCATGAAGGCGTCCTGGGCGACCTCCTCGGCCCGCCCGTGGTCGGCGGTGATGAGGAAGACGGTGCGCACGACGCGCGGGAACTCCTGCCGAAAGAACAGCGTGAACTGCGCCGCGTCCGCCATCTGCCCCGCTCCGGCGAACGCGGCCCGGTCTGCGCCGGCCCGTCGCCGACCCAGATTCAACACGCTCGCACTGGCCATCGAAACCCCCGCCCGGCTACTTGGTCTTGCGGAAGGGGGCGGTCTCGTAGATGAAGCGCTGGACGGCCAGATCGTGCGGCCCGCAGTCCGGGTTGTCCTCCGGCCCGGAGCGCACGACCTTGATGCGCAGCTCCCCTGCTTGGAGCGTGAACTGGTACTCCAGCTCGCATCCGGCGCCGATCTCCTTCAGCCGGACGGTCGACCCGTTGATGGTGTACGTCCCGCGCCAGCCCTGCTCGGCCGACCCGTCGGTGCGCCGCTCATACTGAATCCACACGCTGTCGGTCACCTCGAACAGGTAGGGGTGCGGGCTGGCCGCCTCCCAGGTGCCGAGCAGCTCGTTGGCCGCGTTCGACGCAACAGGCGCGGGGTCGGTTTCGGTGCAGCCGGCCGGTACGGTCAGCGCCGGTTCGGCCGTGGTGGACCGCTTGAACTCCTCGATCCGGGCGATGAGGTCCCGGGTAGTGGCGTCCTCGCGCAGCTTCGCGTAGACCGGCGCGAACGCGTCCCGCAGCGCGGCGAGATCATCGGCCGCCGCGACGTGGGCCCGGGCGCCGAGCTGACACTCCTGGGCCAGCAGCGCCGCGTCGCCGCCGGAAAGCTCGCCGGAGCGCGCGGCGGTCTCGTTCGCCGCCTGTACCAGCCGGGCCCGCTCGTAGTCGCGGAGCTTGCCGAACCGGTCGGGGTTGACGATCAGCACCATCATCTCCGGCCAGAGGTTGACGTTCGCGGCCACGTACGGCGCCCGCCGCTCCAGCGAGTTGAACTGGTACCCGCGCAGCGACATCTCGAAGGCGTCGAGCTGGCCCGAGTCGATCGCCTTGTCCCGGTCCTGAGCCAGCACCTCCGCCGGCTTCGCGCCGAGCGCCTCGATGGCGGTGGTCTGCGTGGCGGACTTGAGCGTGCCGAACCGGGCCCCCTGCCAGTCGGCCGCCCGCAGGAACGGCCGCTTGACCGAGACCGGCTTGCGCAGCCCGCCGGCCAGGAGCCCGAGGCCGTGCACGCCGACCTTGTCGACGCCGTCGAGCATCCGGCGGGAGACGTCGCTGTCCACGACGGCCTGCTGCAGGGCGTAGCTGTCGACGAGCATCGGGGCGCTGAGCGCCTGGAGGCTCGACACCCCGAGGGTGTCGAAGACGCGGGCCCCCACCCACCCCACGTCCGCCTTGCCGGATGCCACGTCCCGGACGATCTGCTGCTCCGAGTCCGGCTTGAAGTCGCCCCACCGATCCACCACGTTTGCCGAGAGCCCGGACTCCAGTTCGGTGAACCGGTTGACGAACTGCGCCACCGCCGGATAGGAGGCGATGCTCGCCGAACCGTTCGCCATCGTCAGCACGGTGCTCGACCGGCCGACGCCGCCCGGGTCGCTCGACCCGGACGTACAAGCCGCGGTCAGCGCCGCCGCGGCGATCGCGACCGGCACGATCTTGAGGTACCTACGTGAGATCATCATCCGCCCCCTCGCTCCGACCTCTGCCACTGACAGACGCGAGGGGACGGCCGCGTTTACTCCGCCGCGTAGACGAACGCCTGACGGGAGGTCTGCCGGATGCCGTTGGGGCCGTGGAGTTGGCACTGATGGTGTCGGATACCGCAGCGGCCAGATGCTTTCTCTGACCGTTCCTACCGTCAGCGAAAGCATGAGGACCGACGATGCACGGCATCAGCCCTGACGTACTGTCCGGCGACTCGGCAGGCTGACGATTCCGTACTCCTCGGCGCGTCGATCCTCGGTTATGTCAATGCCGTCGCGGCGGTTGTCTTCCTGATCTGGCTGCGCCGTCAGCGCCGAAACCCGGCCTGAGAGCCGACCGGGAGCGCGTGGTTCGCGCCGGCTGGTCGGCCGTAAACGTGAGAGTTGCGACCCAAGGCCGCCGACGGTGACGGCGATCAACCCCCCCTCATGCGCCATGTCAGCGCATTGCCGGCCGCGGCGGGTGGGAGGTGGAGGGTGAATGCGGCGCCGGTGGCGGCGGCGTCGCAGACGAGGTCGCCGTGGTGGAGGCGGGCGATGCGGCGGGCGATGGCCAGGCCGAGGCCGTGGCCGGGGACCGACCGGGTGAGACGGACGTATCGTTCGAATATGCGTTCCCGCTCGGCGTCGGGGATGCCGGGTCCATTGTCGGTGATGCGGACTTCGATGTGTTCGTCGGTGCGCTGGACCGAGACGCTCACGGCACCGCCGGTCCGGGGCACGGCGGCCAGGGCGTTGTCGAGCAGGTTGTGCATTAGCCGGCGCAGGGCGTCGGGGTCGCCGTGGACCATCGCCCGGTCGCCGAGCCCGAGCGTGATCCGGGTGCCGGGGGCCCGCTCGGCCGCCTGGTCGGCCAGCTGCCGGATCAGTGCGTTGAGGTCGAGCTCGGCGAACTGTTGCTGCGTCTCGGCCCGGGCGAGGCCCAGCACGTCGTCGACGAGGCGGCCCAGCCGCACGGCGTCGCGGGCGAGCGAGGCTTCGATCGTGTCGCGTTCGGGACGCGGGGGCTGCTCACGCAGGAGCACCTCGGCGCTGGCCTGCAGGGCGGCGATCGGGGTGCGCAGCTCGTGGGAGGCGTCGGCGAGGAAGTTCCGCATCGCCGTCTCGGCGTGCTCCGCGCGGGTGATCGCCGCTTCGAGCGCGTCCAGCATCTGGTCGAAGGCGGCCGCCATGCCGCCGAGCTGGGTGTCGGTGCGGCTTGGCCGTAGACGTTGTGACCGTTCGCCCGAGGCGATGCGCCGAGCCGTTCGCGCGACCTCGGTCAGCGGGTGCAGTGCGGTCGTTGCGGCGCGCATCACCAGCAGCGTGGCGACGGCGAGCGCGGCCAGCGACACCGCGATCTCGATCGCGAGCAGGCGTTGCACCGCGCGGTCGTTCTGCACCTCGCTGGCGCTGTAGGTGATCTGGGTGCCGTCCGGCAGGGTGTGCCGCACGACGAGCAGCGAGTCGTGCCGCGCGACGCTGACGTCCGGCCGCGCCGAGGCCGCCGCGGCGGTGGCCGGATCGGCCGCGTTCGGCGGCCCGGTGACGATGTCGGTGGCGATGCCTTCCAGCGCCAGGGTAAAGGCGAGCTGCTTAGCCTGGCCTGCGGGCCACGCCTGGCGCATCGCGCCCGCGGCGGCGGTCAGGCGGCGCTCCAGGTCGCGGTCAAGGCTGGCGCGGTACAGCAGGGTGACCGCGGTGACCACCGCGGCAAGGACCACTGCGAGCACGGGAAGCGTCGTCATGATGATCCGCCTGCGCAGCGATCCGGTGTTCATCGCGGACTCAGCCGGTAGCCGAGGCCCCGGACCGTCTCGATGATCCTCGGCCCGCGCGCCTCGAGCTTGCGCCGCAGCGCACTCATGTGCACCTCGACCACGTTCGGGTCATAGGCGTCGTAGCCCCAGACCTGCGTGAGCAACTGTGTCTTTGACAGCACGAGTCCGCGATGGCGGACCAGGTAGGCCAGCACCCGCAACTCGGTCGGGGTCAGCTCCAGCGGCTCGCCGCCACGGGTGGCCAGGCCCGCCTGCTCGTCGATGATCAGGTCACCGGCTTCGATGACCCGGTCGAGGCGGCCGGTGCGGCGCAGCACGGCGCGCAGCCGCGCGAGCAGCTCCTCGAGCGCGAACGGCTTGACCAGGTAGTCGTCGGCGCCCAGCGCGAAACCCCGCAGCCGGTCCTCCACCGTGTCGCGCGCAGTAAGAAACATGATCGGCACATCACGCCCCGCACGCAGCCGCGCCGCAAGGTCGAAACCGTCGCCGCCCGGCAGCCCCACATCGAGAATGACCAGGTCCGGCGCGAGCGCGAGGATCCGATCAGGCTCCACGAAGCCGGCAATACCGGCCACCCACACCCCCTCGCGGCGCAGCGCACGCTCGACCGCAAGCCGCACGGGCCCCTCGTCCTCCACCACCGCAACGCGCGCCGGCTGACCATTCATGTGCCCAAGTATCGGACCGCACTCCCTGAGCAGTCACTGAAGAACCCCAGATCTTCAGCACCAGCACAGGAACCGCCGCGAGTCTGACGGCGATGACATTCCGACGCTGCGCCCAGCCGGCGTCGCCAGGTGAGGAGGCACGAGGTGTATATCCGCCCTCGCCGGTTCCAGCGACCGGCCGCCGCGATACCGGCACTGGCACTGTCAGCGTTGCTCGCCGGATGCAGCTTAATGGGCCGGTCACCGGGCACGCCGCCGCCCTCCGTTAGCCAGCCGGCGATCGCCGGCTGGCGCGAGGCCGACTCCGCGGGGCGCGTCCCGCAGCCGCGCGACGGCCACTGGATGGCCGGCGACACCAACGGCCGGGTCATCCTGTTCGGCGGCAAGGGCGCCGGCAGTCGGTACTTCAACGACACCTGGACCTATACACCCGCCACCAGCACTTGGACCGAACTCACGCCGGCCGGCACCCTCCCGCCGGGACGGTTCGGCCACGGGCTGGTCCATGACCCGGCCGATCACCGCATCCTGCTCTTCGGAGGCGTCGCCACCACCGGACTGGCCAACGACCTGTGGGCATACGACCTCACGATCAATTCGTGGACGCCTGTCGAGCCGGCCGGTGTGCGGCCGCCCGCGCGCCTCTACCCGTCGATGGCCTACGACCCGGCAACCCGCAAGGCTGTCGTCTTCGGCGGATGGACCGGCAACAGCGAGTTCGCGGATACCTGGGTCTACGATCCCGCCGCGAACCGGTGGAGCGAAGTCCACAGCGCCGGCGGCCCCCACGCCCGTTGGGGCTCGTCCATGGTCTACGACGCTGCCACCGGCACAATGATCCTGTTCGGTGGCCTGTTCGGCAGTTACGACGGCAGCAGCCGTCTCAACGACACCTGGGAATACGACCCGACGACAGGCACGTGGAAGAACCTGTCGCCGGTCCGGAGCCCTTCCACGCGCGGCTACGCCTCAATGGTCTACGACTCCGCCACCGACAAGGTCATCCTCTTCGGCGGCTTCGCCGGAAGCGATGGACTCCTCGGCGACACCTGGGAGTACGACCACACCGCAAACACGTGGAACCGGCTCATTCCCGGCCCGGCCGACCCGCCCCGGCGGGACTTCAGCGCAGCCGTCTACGACCCACGAGCCGACACGACCATCCTCTTCGGTGGCCTGACCGGGAACGCCGGCAACGTCGACGGCACCCTGCTCAACGACACCTGGCGACGGCCCTGACCGCGACGTCGAAGATCAGTGGTTCTGGTGGGTGCGGCACCTGGCGTTCGTGGCGGTACCTGACGTCGCGCCGAACGCGCGATTCACAGGCGAGACCGACACGCGCCGGCCGGCGCGGACAGTGCACTCGATCTTGCGTGGGCTCGGCCAACCTGACGCTCGGCATTACCAGGCAGGATGTCGATGGCCGAGGGGGCGGAACACCGCGTTCAGTCCTCGTATAGCGGATAGTCGGCTGGGCTCCGGGTCAAGCGCACGCCGCCCCGCATGCGCCATAACCTGTCAACCGCCGGCGGCGTCCACCCGGTTGTACCGGCAGGAGGACCCGGATGACCCGAGCACCCGCACCACCCGAAGGCTTCGCCGAGTTCGTGGCCGCGCGCTCCGACGGGCTGCTGCGCGCGGCGTGGCTGCTGACCGGCGACGCCGGGCGCGCCGAGGACCTGCTGCAGACCGCCCTCGCCCGCAGTTGGCTGCACTGGGACAGGATCGCCAAGGACGGCAATCCCGAGGGGTACGTCCGGCGGGTGCTCTACAACACATACATGAGCTGGTGGCGGCGGCGCTGGCGCGGCGAACTGCCGAGCGCGGCGCCGCCAGACCGGGCTGGAGCCCAAGACGTCGCCGTCGACTCGGCCGCCCGCGACGGGCTGCGCCGCGCCTTGGCGCGCCTCACCGGCCGCCAACGGGCGGTGGTCGTCCTGCGGTACGTCGAGGACCGCACCGTCGCCGAGACGGCCGAGCTGCTGGGCTGCTCGGCCGGCACCGTGAAGACCCTGGCCTTCCGGGCCTTGCAGGCGCTGCGTACCGACCCTGCCGTGCGATCGCTGCTCACTGACGAAGGAGCTGAGCACCATGACGCACCCTGATGGCGGCCGTGACATCGGCACGCTCCTCAAAACGCTGGTGCCCGAGCTCGCGGCGCCGCCCGACCGGCTGGCCGCGGTCGGCCGCCGGGTGCGTCGCCGGCGGCTGCGCGCCGGCCTCCTGGCCGCGGGATGCGTCGCCGTCGTCCTGCTCGGCGGGGCGGTCGCGGTCGCCACCGCCCACCCGGACACGAACGAGACGGCCGGTCCGCAACGGCCGGTCGCCGGCGACTGCCCGGCGATGCCGCCGCGGTTCGAGTCCGGGAACGGGGCCCTGCCGTCCACCGCGCCCGGCGACCTGGCTCCGCCCGGCGCGGTCCGCGCCGTCCTGTGCCGCTACAACCCGGTGCCCGAGCTGCACGTCGAGCGCCCCGGGCCGCCGCGGCGGCTCGTCCTCACCCGCGATGTCGCCGGCCTGATCACCGCGCTGAACGGGCTCCCGGCCAACGACATGGACCCCTGCTTCCAGGGCGGCTACGGAGGCGGGTACCTCACCCTGGAGTACCGCGACGGCACGAAGACGACCGTCGAGCTCGCCACCGCCTGCGGATTCGTCCGGCGCGACGCGATCACGCGCTACCAGAGCGGCGACGCGGTGGAAGCGTTCGACGCCCGGTTCACGGCGCAGGAACTCGCGGTGGCCAGGCCGGCCGACGTGCCCGCGGCCGGCTGCATCCAGCGGCTCACGAGCGGGCCGGCCGACGGCAGGTACAGCCCGGATCCGGCCTCCGACGTCTGGATGTACACCTACGGCCAGGACCACCGCTACCTGCCGGCGCCTCTCGCGGTCGTCACCGCGTGCCGGTACGTGCGCGGCCCCGACGGCAGCTGGGACCGCACCAGCCAGGTCACCGACCGCGGCGTCGCCCGCGACACCGCGACGGCGGTGGAGGAGGCGGCGAGGACGGCCGCGGGCGAGATCCCGTACATGGGCTGTTCGTCCCAGCCGAAGACGGTGGACGTGCTGATGCTGCGCGACGTGGTCGGAGAGACCCGCGAGGTCCGGGTCACCCGCGACACCTGCGCGGTCGTGACGTTCGACTTCGACGGCGCCCCACCGTCCCCCGCGCTCGACAGGGTCCTCGACGGCCTGCTGGGCCGGCCGACATAGACGGCAGGCCCCCTCCAACGTGGCCAGCGCTCTGTGCCCGCCTGTACGGACAGCGGGCCGCGAAGAACCGCGCCGCCCGTGCCATCGCCGCGGCGACCGCAAAGGAAGACCAGTAGTGCCGAAGAAGCCCCTGAGCCTGCAGAAGACGGCGGACCGCGCCCTGTGTCCCGTGCCCACGGCGAACGTCATGCACATGAAGGTCCACGAGATAGCCCGGTGGATGCGTGGCGCTGGCGTGACCGAGGCGCTGACTCCACAGCAGGCCACAGCGTGGAAGGTCGACCCGCGCAACGCGCCGGAGCGGTTCACCGGTCTGCTTGCCGAGCACGCATCTTGCGCCGCCGAGCGTGAGTACCGTGAGCGCCAGGCCGACCTCGAGGACGAGCACCGAATGCTCAACCTGACGGAGAAGGTCACCCAAGCTGACGCCTTGGCGGTCCTGGAGCTTGCCTGCGCTGCGGAAAACGTTCAAAGAGGTCAACAAGACCGACCCGCGCTTCGCGGACTGGTGGCAGGAGAACTCCAAGGAGGCGTACAACACCGGCCTTGCCAACGCAGCGGCGGCGTTCGACAACTACGCGAAGTCGAACAACGGCAAGCGTAGGGGCGCGCGTATGGGTATGCCGCGCCGGAAGTCGAAGCACCGTGCAAACCGGGCACGCGAGTGCCGAAACCGCGTGGAGCCGACCAGAAGACCCGCACCACCCGCCAGGCCCGCAAGGACCCGGCGGGGCGGGCAGGTGGGCGCAAAACCGACCCACAGTCGGACAGAAACGCGAGACCTTCATTGGGACACCACAACCCAACTCGGACTGTGGTGACACCGTTCAGGACCTTCCGCGCGGAAACGCACGAAATAGCGACCCTGACGGTTCACTCCCCATTCACCACTCGAGAGCCCGGAAGCGCGGCGACGAGGCCGGTATCGTGACCGGCGTGCAGTATCGCGCTCTCGGCCGGTCCGGTCTCATGGTTTCCGTGCTCACGATGGGCACGATGACGTTCGGCGGTAAGGGCGGTTTCGCCGCGGTCGGCTCGACCGACGTGCCCGAGGCGCGCCGCCAGGTCGACATGTGCCTCGACCACGGCATCAACCTCATCGACACCGCCGACGTGTACTCCGAAGGCGTGTCCGAGGAGATCGTCGGCGAGGTTCTCAACGGCCGGCGCGACCAGGTGCTGGTCGCCACGAAGGTACGGATGTCGATGGGACCCGGGCCCAACGACGCCGGGCTGTCGCGGCACCACGTCATCGCCGGGTGCGAGGCGAGCCTGCGCCGGCTCGGGACCGACCACATCGACCTCTACCAGGTCCACGAGTGGGACGGCGTTACGCCGCTCGAGGAGACCCTGGAGGCCCTCGACCTGCTGGTCAGCTCGGGCAAAGTCCGCTACGTCGGCGCCTCCAACTACACGGGCTGGCAGCTGTTGAAGGCGCTCGGCGTGGCCGACGTCAACCGGCTGCCGCGGTTCGTGAGCGAGCAGATCTACTACTCGCTGCAGGCCCGCGACGCGGAGTACGAGCTGCTTCCCGCCGCGGTCGACCAGGGTCTCGGCGTGCTGGTGTGGAGCCCACTCGCCGGCGGGCTGCTGTCGGGCAAGTACCGGCGCGGCGCGACGCCGGCGGCCGGGGCCCGCCAGCTCACTGACTGGGACGAGCCTCCGGTGTACGACCAGGAGAAGCTGTACAACACCGTCGACGTCCTCGTCGAGGTCGGCGAGGCGCACGGGGTCTCCGCCGCGCAGGTTGCCCTGGCCTGGCTCCTTGGTCGGCCGGCGGTCACCTCGGTCATCGTGGGCGCCCGCACGACCGAGCAGCTCACCGACAACCTCGCCGCCGCCGACCTGGTCCTCTCCATCGAGGAGCGGCGCCGCCTCGACGAGGTCAGCGCGGTGCCGCTGCTGTACCCGTACTGGCACCAGGCGAAGACCGCCCGCGACCGGCTCTCCCCGGCCGACCTGACGCTGCTCGGCCCGTACCTGTAGGTCAACGGGCCAGCGCTGCGCGCAGGACCGCGACGCCGTGCGGCGTGGACGGCACGTGCCCGGCCACGGGCGTTGACGCCGCACCCCGCATGGTGTCGCTCCTTGCCGCCGCCCACCCCGAGATCGACGTCCGCTCGACCTAGCCGACGCATCAAAGTTCGCGGATGCCCGTCAGTCTTCAGACTGTCGCGGCCATGTCCAAGCGGGGACCTCACGGATCGGATGCAGCTGGTCATCGGTCTCGGCATGCGAGTTCTGCTGGGCCACGCGGGCGCCGAACTCGAGGTGCTCGCGCACGGCCGCGCGGAAAGCGGCGTCGTCCGGCAGACCAACTTCATCGATCGCTTCGAGGTAAAGGGCGACGAACCGTTCCCGCTGATCGTCGGTGATCTTCAGATGGCGGTGGACGTCAATGATGTACTGAAATCCCAGGCCGGTGGTGAACCTGTCGGGGCCGCCGAAGGACTCGGCGGTGAACCAGGTGAGGTGTTCGACATGGCTCGGCTGGCGGGCGGGGAACACGCTGCGCAGCGTGGGGTCGTCCAGCACCTTGGTGTAGAACAGTTCTTCCAGGCGATGCAGCGCCTCGTCGCCGCCGGCGAATTCGTACAGAGTGGTCATTGCCTCGTCCTCCATGGCCTGGACTGAGCGACGGGTGCGCTCCCCGAAGATCCGATCGATGCGACCGTACCTCGTTGTGACGAGCGTGGTCATGTACCCGAAGCAGCAACGTCCGGTCATTGAGCAGCGCGTGGCGGAGTTGCGCGCCGCCGGGACCGGCGCGTCTGGCCTCGTGGCGGACCTGACCGATCCGGAGCAGGTGGACCGCCTATGGTGGAGCGCCGGTACGGCCGGGTCGGCAACGTCGCCTCGGTGTCTGGGCCCATGGTCGCCTATCCCGGCGATGCCGCGTACCACGCCGCCAAACAGAGCGCGGCCGGGCCTCACGTGGTGCGGGTGCGGGCTACGACGTGGTGCAGGTGGCTCCGTTCAGGGTGAAGGACGTCGGGCGGGGGTTGGAGCCGGTGTACGTGGCGTTGAAGCCCAGCGACATGGTGGCGCCGGCCGGCAGCGAAGGGTTCCAGGTCTCGTTGCGGGCCGTGACCGTTGCCGACGACTGGGACCAGACGGCGGACCAGCCCTGGCTCAGTTTCTGGTTGCCGGGGAAGGTGAAGGACAGCGTCCAGCCGTTCAGGGCGGTCTGCCCGGTGTTCTTCACGGTCAGGGAGCCGGTGAAGCCGCCGCCCCAGTCGTTCACCGAGTAGGTCACCGAGCACGTCGACGACGGTGGCGGTGTCGTGGTGCCGGGGGGCGTGGTGACCGTGGCGGGGGACGATGCGGGGCCCGCGTTGCCGGCGGCGTCCACCGCTACCACCGTGTACTGCGTGCTGGTGCCCGGCGTCAGGCCCGTCAGCGGATACGTGGTGGTGGTCGTCGTGGCCAGCAAAGAGCCCGCGCGCAGGACCCGGTAGGAGACGGGGGTCGTGCCGGTCGTGGGGGCGGTCCAGGTCAGGGTGGCCGACGTGGACGTCACGGCGGAGACCGTCGGGGTGCCGGGCTGGCCGGGAGTGCCGGGCGGGGGCGTGGTCGTGTAGGTGAGGCCGAAGCCGTACGGGAACAGGGCGGGCTTGCCGTCGCCGTCGTTGATCGGCTCCTGCGAAGCGCTCTGCATCCAGGTCACCGGGAGCTTGCCCGTCGGGGCGTAGTCGCCGAACAGGACGTCGGCCACGCCGGCGCCCTCGGTGCCGGGGAGCCACGACGCCAGCAGGGCGCTCCAGTCCGGCAGCTGGGCGGCGATGTCCAGCGGGCGGCCGGAGACCAGGACCACCACGACCGGGACGCCCGAGGCCTTCAGGGTCGCCAGGGTCTGCAGGTCGGTGGAGTCCAGGCCCAGCGAGCCGGGGCGGTCGCCCTGGCCCTCCGCGTAGGGGGTTTCGCCGATCACCGCGATCGCCGCGGAGTAGGTGCGGTCGATGCCGGCGCCCGTCGCGTTGTAAGTGACCGTCGCCGACGAGCCGGCGGCGGAGCGGATGCCCTGCAGGATCGTGGTGCCGGGGGTGGTGTTGCCCGAAGCGCCCTGCCAGCTGACCGTCCAGCCGCCGCTCTGCAGGCCGATGTTGTCGGCGCTCTTGCCCGCGACGAAGAGGCGGCCGGACTTCGGCAGCGGCAGGATGTTGCCGGCGTTCTTCAGCAGGACCTGGGACTCGCGGACGGCCTGGCGGGCGACCTGGCGGTGTGCCGCGTTGCCGACGGTGCCGGTGAGGGAACGGTCGGCGAGGGGGTGCTCGAACAGCCCGTACTCGAACTTCTTCGTCAGGATGCGCCGGACCGCGTCGTCGATGCGGGCCTGGGGCACGCGGCCGGCCTGGACCTCGCCGCGCAGCGTGGTGATGAACGTCTTCCACTCGGTGGGGACCATGACCATGTCGATGCCGGCGTTGACGGCGCGGCGGACCTCGGAGCCGGTGAAGCCCTCGCCGCCCTCGATCTGGTCGATGCCGTTCCAGTCGGACACGACGAAGCCGTTGAAGCCGAGCTCGCCCTTGAGGACGCCGTTGATGAGGTAGTCGTTGCCGTGCATCTTCTGGCCGTTGAACGACGAGAAGGAGATCATCACGGAGGCGACGTTGCGGCGCACCGCCTCCTGGAACGGCGGGAGGTGGATGGCGCGCAGGTCGGACTCGGACAGCTGGGTGTCGCCCTGGTCGACTCCGCCCGTGGTGCCGCCGTCGCCGACGTAGTGCTTGGCGGTGGCGAGCACGCCGCCGGCCTGGTAGCCGTCGATGATCGTGGCCATCGACACCGGCAGCTCGGGCTTCTCGCCGAAGGACTCGTAGGTGCGGCCCCAGCGGTCGTTGCGGGCCACGCACAGGCACGGCGAGAACGTCCACTGCACGCCGGTGCCGCGCACCTCGTCGGCGGTGGCCCGGCCGACCTGCTGGGCGAGGGCCGGGTCGCGGGTGGCGCCGAGGCCGATGTTGTGCGGGAAGATGGTCGCGCCGACGACGTTGTTATGACCGTGGACGGCGTCGGAGCCGTAGAGCAGCGGGATCTTCAGCGGCGTGGCGAGGGCTCCGCGCTGCAGCCCGTCGGTCATGTCGGCCCAGCTCGCGGCGGTGTTAGGCGAGGGGGCGGAGCCGCCGCCGGACAGGATCGAACCCAGCCGATACTGCGTGACGTCGGCGGCACTGGCCGAGCCGCGCTCGGCCTGCGTCATCTGGCCGAGCTTCTCGTCGAGGCTCATGCGCGACATCAGGTCGGCGACCCGCTGCGGCACGGGCAGGCTCGGGTCGAGGTAGGGCTCGGCGGCGGCCGCCGGCAGTGCGAAGGCCAGCGTCGCCGCGGCGGCGAGAGCGGCGGTCAACACGGCACTGATGAGCACTGGGCGGCGCATGCCACGGACACTAGGCGCGGGGTACGACACTTTCTCCCCGTGTCGATGCCCTCGGTCTCGGCGGCGCAGGTCAGGCGGGCGGCGCCGGTGTAACATTCACCGTCGCCCAGTCACAGACGGCCTGTAGCGGGCCCTCGAGGGTCTTGCCGAGCGCGCTCAGCGAGTACTCGACGTGCTGTGGCGCCTCCTGCCGCAGGACCCGCCGCTCGACGAGCCCGTCGGCCTCCATCCCGCGCAGCGTCTCGGTGAGCACCTTCTGCGTGATCCCGGGCAGCCGCCGCCGCAGCTCGGCGTGCCGCTGCGGCCCGGCGGCGAGCGCGTAAATCAGCAGGACCCGCCACTTGGACGCCAGTCGCTCCAGCGCCTGCCGCGTCGCGCAGGACTCGTCGAGCACGTCGGGGACGACGATCGCCATCGAACCTCCGGTATGGGCACCCGAAAGTGCCTTCTGTCAGCGGTACCGCGTCAGAGCCTAACGTCGACTCGTGGCGGTAGAACAGCTCGAATTCACAAGCGAAGACATAATCCTCAAGGGCCACCTGCGCGGCGCGGCAGCGGGCCAACGGCGCGCGGCGCTCGCGATCACCGGGCCGTTCGCGGGCGTCAAGGAGCAGGTCGCCGGCGTCTACGCCGAACGGCTCGCCGCGGCCGGGTTCGTCACCCTCGCGTTCGACCACCGCGGCTTCGGCGAGAGCGGCGGCCGCCCCGCGCACGAGGACGTGCAGGGCAAGCTCGCCGACCTGCGCGCCGCCGTCGGCGCCCTGGCCGCGCACCCCGCCGTCGACACGGAGCGCATCGGCGTGCTCGGCGTGTGCCTGGGCGGCGGCTACGCGCTGCGGGCGGCGGCCGAGGACCCGCGGGTGCGCGCGGTCGCGGGCATCGCCGGCGGGTACAACAGCCCCGCCTTCTTCGCCCGCGACCCCGACGCCTACCGCGCCACCCTGGCCGCTCTGATCGGCCGCTACGACGAGCACATGCCGGCGGTCGCGCCGGACGGCGGCGAGGCCGCGATGTCCGGCGAGGAGCCGTACTCCTACTACGGCAACGCAGAGCACTGGCGCAACGAGGTCACCCGCGGCTCGCTGCACTCGCTGCTGACGTTCGACGCGCTCGGCGCCGCCGCCCTGCTGGCCCGCACCCCGCTGCTCGTCGTGCACGGCCGCGTCGACGCCTACTGCTCCCCCGAGCTGGCGAGCGCCGCGTACGAGGCGGCGCCCGGCCCGAAGCGCTTCGAGTGGATCGACTGCGAACGCCACGTCGACCTCTACGACCAGGAGCCCTACGTCACGCAGGCCGCCGGCGCCGCCGCGGCGTTCTTCGCCGAATATCTCTAGGCGTCGCGGCGCACCAGGAGCAGCCAACCCGCCAGCATCGCGCCGAGTGCCCACAGTGCCAGCACGCCCAGGCCGGCCCACGGACCGATCGGCAGGGTCGCCAGGTTCTTCGTCGCCTGTACGGCGGTGCCGGCGCTCATCGGCCCGATCTGCTGCAGGTGCCGCGACCACGTCTTGTCGGTCACGACCCGGGCCACGATCGGCCACGCGTACAGCAGGGCGAGCACGATCCCGGCGGCCGCGGCAGAGCTGCGCACCGCCGTGGCCAGGCCGAGGCTGAGCAGGGCGATCAGCACGAGGTACAGCACCGACCCGATCGCCGGCCGCCAGGCGAACGCGTGCGCGGGCAGTAGCAGCCACCCGGCCAGCAGCGAGCCGGCGACGCCGGCGAGGGCCGCCGCGCCGGCCGCCGCCACGGTGACGAGCGCCTTGGCGGCCAGCATCCGGGTGCGCCGCGGCACGGCGGCGAGGCTGACGCGGACCATGCCGGTGCTGTACTCGTTGCCGATCACCAGCGCCGCCAGGACCGCGACGACGGCCTGGCCGAGCTGAATGCCGGTCAGCCCGACCTTCGGCAGGTCCGCCTCGCACGTGGCGCCGCAGTTGACGGCCGCGGCCGCCAGGGCGCTCAGCCCGACGGTGGCCGCGACGGCGCCGAGCAGTAGCCAGGCCGTGCCCGGCGACGTGCGCAGCTTCGTCCACTCCGCGTGCAGCGCCGTCCTCACGCGTCCCTCCGGCGCAGGTTCGTCACGGCGGCGGCGTACACGACGGCGATCCACAGGGCGAGGACGGCCAGGCCGCTCCAGGCGCCGAGCGGGAAGTAGCCGTCGGCCGGTGAGTAGATGTTGTCGATCTGGTCGTACCGCGGCTCGCTCTGCTGCATCGCGAACGCCGCGGCGGGGCTGACGCTCAGCAGCCAGTCCGCCGCGCGCAACGGCAGGACCGTGACCGACAGCAGGTACGGCAGGACGACCACGACCACCGAGACGGTGACCGCGGTGACGCCGCGGCGCAGCAGGGTGCCCAGGCCGACGGCGAGCACCGCGCAACCGGCCAGCAGCGCGGCGGTGCCGACGACGACGCGGGCCTCGGTGGCCGCCGTGGCCGGGTGGACGTACACCCCGTTGTCCCGCAGCACGTCCACGCCGAACGCGACGACGACCCACGCGGCGGCGAGCCCGAGGACGAACGTGACGCCGCCGAGGACGAGGGCCTTCGCGGCGAGCACCCGGCCGCGGCGGGGCGCGGCGGCGAAGGTGGTGCGGATGAGGCCGCGGCGGAACTCGGCGGTGATGAACATGGCGCCGATGACGACGACGGCGATGAGCCCGACGAACGTGCCGATGAGGGTCTGGCTGACGGTGACGCCGCCGCCGGACGCGCCCGACGCCGCGGGTGCGATGTCGCCGGACCCGGTCAGCGACCAGCCGTCCGCGGTGGGCTCGAAGCCGGCCTGCGGCCCGGCCGCCCGCGCGGTGTGCCCGCCGGCGGGTCCGCCGCCACCGCCGTCGCCCGGGCCGGGATGGGGCCCGATCACGGTGCCCTCCCAGTCCGGCGACCAGGAGCCGGCCGTGGCCAGGTGGTCGAACGTCGCGGTGGCCTCGCTGGGGCCGCCCTGCACGCCGGAGAGCACCACCCCCTGGTTGACCCGCTCGGAGTACTGCGGCGAGGTCACGAACAGCCCGGCGGTCACGGTCGCCGGCAGTCCGGGCACCCGGGCGGTGCCGACGGTGGTCCAGGCGGCGCCGTCGGCGGAGCGCTCGGCCTTGAGCACGTCGCCCGTGCGGGTCAGGCGCAGCCACATCGGCTGCGGCCTGATGGCGGCGTCGGCGGCGTGGCCCTCGTCGTGGTCGTAGCCGTACTGCAGCCGCACGCCGTGCTCGCCGGTGAGCATGACGGCACCGTAGGCGGAGCCCTGCGTGGTGCCGTCCTTGACGATGAGCCCGGCCTTCGCCCACGGCACGAGGTGTTCCTTCTGCCCGCCGGCACCGTCGTCGATCACGCCGGTGAGGCCCGCGATCCGGGCGGTGACGGTGCCGTCGCCGGTCAGGGTGCGGTGCACGAACGTGAAGCTGTCGCTGACCTCCTGGCCGCTCGGGCCGTGCAGCGGGGTGCATTCGGAGCCGGGGCCGTTCTGGCCGCAGGAGCCCTGCCGGCTCGGCGTGAGGCCGAAGGCGAGGATGAGTAGGGCGCCGGCGGCCAGGCCCAGCGCCCAGCCGCGCACGGTGCGCAGCTTCGTCCACTCGGCGCGCAGCAGGCGCAGGAAGCCCTTCATGACGCCGCCCGGAACTCGACGGCGTCGCGGGTGAGCTCGAGGTAGGCGTCCTCGAGGGTGGCGCGGTGCGCGGACACCTCGGAGAAGGGCACGCCGGCGCGTTGCAGCGCGCCGATGACGTCCTCCGCCACCGGGCCGGACACCGTCAGGGTCCCGTCGCCGTTCGGCGTCACGGTGGCGCCGGCGTCCCGCAGTACCACGGAAGCCCGATCGACGGCAGAGGACCGCAGCGTGATGCGTCCGTTGGCCGCGCCGGCCAGCAGCTCGGCCACGCTCGCGTCGGCGATGACCCGGCCGCGGCCCACGACGACGATGTGGTCGGCGGCGCCCTGCAGCTCGCTCATGAGGTGGCTGGAGACGAGCACCGCCCGGCCCTGCCCGGCCAGCTCCCGCATGAAGGTGCGCATCCAGATGATGCCTTCGGGGTCCATGCCGTTGAACGGCTCGTCGAGCATGAGCGCGGGCGGGTCGCCGAGCAGGGCGGCGGCGATGCCGAGGCGCTGGCGCATGCCGAGGGAGTAGCCACCGGCCCGGCGCCGCCCGACGCCGCCGAGGCCGGCTAGCTCGAGGACCTCGTCGACGCGGCGTGACGGCAGGCCCTGCGAGTGCGCGAGCCACAGCAGGTGGTTGCGCGCGGTGCGGCCGGGCTGCAGCGCGGCGGCGTCCAGCAGCGAGCCGAGGTGGCACAGCGGCCGGTCGAGGGTGCGGTAGGGGCGGCCGCCGACGAGCGCGGTGCCCTCGTCGGGTGCGTCGAGGCCGAGCACGACCCGCATGGTGGTGGACTTGCCGGCGCCGTTCGGGCCGACGAACCCGGTGACGTGCCCGGGGCGGACGGTGAACGTCATCCCGTCCAGTGCGAGGTTGGGCCCGAACCGCTTGCGCAGGCCCTCAACGGTAATCATGGCGTCCGGTCTACGCCGCGGCCGGTGACACCACGGTGTCACCGCGTGCCTGGCATGGTTGTCCCATGCGCGTGCTCGTCGTTGAGGACTTCGAGATCCTGGCCCGGACCATCGGCACCGGGCTGCGCCGCGAGGGGCTGGCCGTGGACGTGGTCCTCGACGGCGTCGACGCCTTCGAGCGCCTGGCCGTCACGCGGTACGACGTGGTCGTCCTCGACCGCGACCTGCCCGGCGTCGGCGGCGACGACGTGTGCCGGCACATCGTGGCCGAGCACCCGGCCTCGCGGGTGCTGATGCTGACGGCCTCGGGCACGGTGCGCGAGCGGGTCGAGGGGCTCGGCCTCGGCGCCGACGACTACCTGCCCAAGCCGTTCGACTTCGACGAGCTGGTGGCCCGCATCCGGGCGCTGGGCCGGCGCCCGGCCACGGCGCTGCCGCCGGTGCTGACCGTCGGCGAGCTCGCCCTCGACCCCGCACAGCGCGTCGCCACCCGGGCCGGGCGCCGCCTGGAGCTCAGCCCGAAGGAGTTCGGCGTGCTGGAGTGCCTCATGGCGGCGGGTGGGCGGCCGGTGTCCGCCGAAGAGCTCCTCGAACGGGTGTGGGACGAGGCCGCCGACCCGTTCACGACCACGGTGAAGACGACGGTTCGCCGGCTGCGGGCCCGGCTGGGCGACCCACCGGTGATCCACACGGTCCGCGAGGCCGGCTACCGCGTCGAGGAGGCGTGATGGCGCGCTGGACGCTGCGGCGGCAGCTGACCTTGCTGTACGCCGGCCCGTTCCTCGTCTCGGGCGCCGCCTTGTTGCTCGTGCCGCTGCTCGGCGCGAGCCAGACCCAGCCGGTCGGGCAGGGCCCGATCGTGCCGCCGCCCGGCGACGGCGGCGGCGAGGTCCGCAACCACCTGCTGGGCCTGTCGGCGATCTCGTTCGCCGCGATGGTGCTCGTGTCGATCGTCGTCGGCTGGTACATCGCCGGCCGCTACCTGCGCCCGCTGCGGCTCATCATCGACACCGCGCGGGACATCTCGGCCACCAACCTGCACCGCCGGCTCGGCCCGGCCGGGCGCCGCGGCGAGTTCGCCGAGCTGGCCGGGACCCTCGACGAGCTGTTCGGCCGGCTCGAGGCGTCGTTCCAGGCGCAGCGGCGCTTCGTGGCCAACGCCTCGCACGAGCTGCGCACGCCGCTGACCGCGCAGCGCACGCTGCTGCAGGTGGCGCTGTCCGACCCGGACGCCGACACCGACAGCCTGCGCACGGCCGGCCGGGACGTGCTCGCACTCGGCGAGGCGCAGGCGCGGCTCATCGACGCGCTGCTCACCCTCGCCACCGGCGAGCAGGGCATCGAGCAGCCGGCCCCGTTCGACCTGGCCGACGTCGCCCGCCGGGTCGTGCAGGCGCGCACCGGCGCGGCCGAGGCCGTCGGCATCGCCGTCACGTCGTCCCTCGCCCCGGCGCCGGCGACCGGCGACGAACAGCTCGCCGAGATCCTCGTGGCCAACCTCGTCGACAACGCGATCCGGCACAACGTCGGCGCCGGCGGGCGGGTCGAGGTCGCCACCGAGGGCGCGACGCTGACGGTTTCCAATACCGGTCCTGTGGTACCCCATGAGGAGCTCGACCGTCTCTTCCAGCCCTTCCAGCGCCTCGGCGCGCAGCGGGTGCGCTCCGCCGCCGACGGCCACGGCCTGGGCCTGGCGATCGTGCGCGCGATCGCGGCGGCGCACGGCGGCGAGGTGTCCGCGCTCCCCCGCCCCGGCGGCGGCCTCGTCGTGCGGGTCAGCCTGCCTCACGCCTTGCGGTAAACGGAGATGTGGTCGCGGCTGGTGGGGCCGAACGGCTCGCGGCGCCAGTTCGCGTAGCGGGCCTCGAGGCGCAGCCCCGCCGCCGCGGCCAGCTCGTCGATCTGCTCCGGCCAGCGGTAGTGCATGCCGAAGGGCTTGAGGCGCACGCCGCCGTCGGTGAACGTGACGGTCTGGCGGACGAACGTCTGGGCGGCGCGGTCGTACTGGTGCAGCCGGATCGTCACCGCGTCGTCGGTCACCGACCGGACCTGGACCTGCTGCTCGTCGCGGTCGAAGTCGGCCGGGTCGGGCACGAACGCCTCGATCACGAACGCGCCGCCGGGCGCCAGGACCCGGGCGATGTTGCGGAAGCAGTCCTCCTGCCGGCCCTCGCCGGTGAGGTTGAACAGCGTGTTGAACACCAGGTAGGCCAGCGGGTAGGGCCCGCCGTCGACCGCGACGTCGGCCATGTCGCCGACGAGCACGGGGATGTCCGCACCGCCCGGCTTGGCCCGCATGAGCTCGACCATCTCCGGCGCGGCCTCGATCCCCTCGACGGCGACGCCGCGGGCGGCGAGTGGCAGCGCGACGCGGCCGCTGCCGATCGCCAGCTCCAGCGCCGGGCCGGCGCCGGCCAGCCCGGCGAGGAACGCGACCGCGTCCGTCGGGTCGGGGTTGTCGGTGCGGTCGTAGGTCGCCGCCCACTGACGGCCGAAAAGTCCGGGATCGTCGAGTTTCGACATGCGCTCCACCACATCACGAGGGGCCTCTGGCGGCAACCGCTATACACGCGTACAGTCGGCTGCGTCGGCGTGTAGCTTCCGATACGCCGGTACAGGAGGTGGGATCGATGGCAGACCACGGCAGGGACCGGGCCTACGAGGACCTGACCGCCCGCGCGCGGATCAGGGACGCCGCGATCCGCCTGTTCGCCGAGCGCGGCATAAACGGCACGACCGTCCGCGACATCGCGCAGCTCGCCGGGGTGTCGCCCGGCCTGCTGCGCCACCATTTCGGGTCCAAGGAGGCGCTGCACGACGCGTGCGACGCCTACGTGCTCGAGCGGGCGATCGAGATCAAGGAGAAGCTGGTCTTCGGCGGCGAGATCGCCAACCCGGGCTTCCTGCCGGCCGCGCACCCGGAGATCCTGCTGACGTACCGCTACGTGACCCGGGCGCTGCTGGACGGCTCGACCACCGCCGCCGCGATGTTCGACGACCTGGTCGCGCGGACCGAGGACTGGATCGGCACGCACATGCCGGACATCACCGAGGACCACCGGGCGTTCGCCGCGGTCCTCGTCGGCATGCAGTCGGGGCTGGCCGCGATGAACGAGCACGTGTCACGCGCGCTCGGCGTCGACGTGTTCACCCCGGAAGGGCACCTGCGCATGGCGGCGGCGCTGGCCGCCCTCTACTCCCACCCCCTGCTCGACCCGGACTTCGTCGCCCAGACAAAAGGGGCCCTGGAGCGGGTGCGGGCATCGAATCCATCGACCGCCCCGGCCAACGACGCCGGGGCCGAAGGAGCATGACGATCATGACCGAGGCGATCCGCGCAGACGCACTGGTCAAGACGTTCGGGCGCACACGTGCGCTCGACGGGCTCGACCTGGTCGTGCAGACCGGGGAGGTGCACGGTTTCCTCGGCCCGAACGGCGCCGGGAAGTCGACGACCATCCGCGTCCTGCTCGGGCTGCTGCGCGCCGACACCGGCACCGCCCGGCTGCTCGGCGGCGACCCCTGGACCGACGCCGCCACCCTGCACCGCCGCCTGGCCTACGTGCCCGGCGACGTCACCCTCTGGCCCAACCTCACCGGCGGCGAGGTCATCGACCTCCTCGGCCGGCTGCGCGGCGGCCTCAACACCGCCCGCCGCGCCGAACTCCTCGAGCGCTTCGACCTCGATCCGCGCAAGAAGACCCGCACCTACTCCAAGGGCAACCGGCAGAAGGTCGCCCTGGTGGCGGCCCTGGCCTCCGACGTCGAACTGCTGATCCTCGACGAGCCGACCTCCGGCCTGGACCCGCTCATGGAGGAGGTGTTCCGGCAGGTCGTGCGCGAGGAGCAGCAGCGCGCCGGGCGCACGGTGCTGCTGTCCAGCCACATCCTCAGCGAGGTCGAGTCCCTCTGCGACCGGGTCACGATCATCCGCGAGGGCCGCGCCGTGGAGACCGGCACCCTCGCCTCCATGCGCCACCTGACCCGCACCTCCATCCAGGTCGACCTCGCTGGCCCGGTCAACGGCCTCGAGGCGTTCCCGGGCGTGCACGACCTGCAGACCCACAACGGCACCGTGCGGTTCAACGTCGACAATGCGGCCCTGGATGCGGTGCTGCGCCAGCTCACCACCGTCGGCGTCAAGAGCCTCACCAGCCAGCCGCCGACCCTCGAGGAGCTGTTCCTGCGCCACTACGACCGCGCGCAGGGCAACGGCCAGGCGGTCACGGAGGCGGCGCGATGACCTCGCTCACCGGCACCCGGGCGCTGACCCGCCTCGCGCTGCGGCTGGACCGGGTGCGGCTCACCATCTGGGTGCTCGGCCTCGCCGTCATGCCGATGGGGACCGCGGCCAACTACCAGAAGCTGTACCCCACCGATGCCGACCTGCAGGCCGTCAAGGGCGTGCTCACCAACCCGTCCCTCGTCGCGCTCAGCGGCCCCCTGTTCGACGTGTCGATCGGCGGGCTCACCGCGTGGAAGATCGGCATCACCGAGTTCATCCTCATCGGCCTGATGAGCCTGCTCACCGTCGTGCGGCACACCCGCACGGAGGAGGAGACCGGCCGCCTCGAGCTGCTGCGCGCCACCGTCATCGGACGGCACGCGCCGCTGACCGCCGCGCTGCTCACCGCCGCCCTGGCCGACGTGGCGATCGCGGTGCTCATCGCGCTCGGGCTCATGGCCACCGGCCTGCCCGTCGCCGGCTCGATCGCGTTCGGCGTCGCCACCGGCCTCGTCGGGCTGCTCTTCGCCGCCATCGCGGCCGCCGCCGCGCAGCTCACCCAGAGCGCCCGCGCGGCGAACAGCATCGCCGGGGCGATCCTCGGCGGCACCTACCTGCTGCGCGCCGCCGGCGACACCGGCCCGACCTGGCTGTCCTGGCTCTCGCCGACCGGCTGGGCGCTGCACCTGCGCCCCTACGGCGGCGAGCGCTGGTGGGTCGCGCTGCTCTTCGTGGGCTTCGCCGCCGTCTTCGCCGCTGCCGGCTACGCCCTGGCCGACCGGCGCGACGTCGGCGCCGGCCTGATCGCCGAGCGCCCCGGCCCCGCCGCCGGCGCGCCGAGCCTGCGCAGCCCGCTGGCGCTGGCCTGGCGGCTGCACCGCGGCCTGCTCATCGGCTGGACCGTGGGCCTGGCCCTGTCCGGCGCCGTGCTCGGCGGCGCCGCGAACAGCATCAACAGCCTCGAGTCGCCCAACCAGCAGCTCACCGACGTGCTGACCCGCATGGGCGGCAAGGCCGGGCTCACCGATGCGTTCCTCGCCGCGATCTTCGGCATCGTCGGCATGGTCGCCGCCGCCTACACCGTCCAGGCGACGCTGCGGCTGCGCCAGGAGGAGAGCAGCGGCCGGGTCGAGCCGATCCTCGCCACCCGCGTCGGCCGGCTGCAGTGGGCGGCCAGCCACCTCGCGTTCGCACTGTTCGGCACGGCGCTGCTGCTGGCCGTCGCCGGGCTCGCCGGCGGTGTCGTCTACGGCGCCGAGGTCCACGACGTCGGCGGCCAGGCCGGGCGGGTGTTCGGCGCGGCGATGGTGCAGCTGCCGGCCGCCTGGGTGCTCGCCGGCTTCGGCATGGCGCTCATCGGCCTGTTCCCGCGGCTGAGCACCCTGACCTGGGCGGCGCTCATCCTGTCGGTGCTGCTGGTGGAGCTGGGCGCACTGTTCGGGCTCAACCAGTACGTGCTGGACATCGTGCCGTTCGCGCACGTGCCGAAGCTGCCCGGCGCCGCGTTCTCCGTGACGCCGCTGTTGTGGCTCACCGCGGTCGCGGTCGCGCTCGGCGCCGCCGGACTGTTCGGCCTGCGTCGCCGGGACATGCCCGTCGCGTAACACTTGAGTTCGGCGCGGGCGGGCCCTCCGGACCCGCCCGCGCCCCCGTGTCAGCCCTTGAGCCGCTGGTTGAACCGCATGAGGTTGCCGGCCGGGTCACGGAAGCCGCAGTCGCGCACGCCGTAGGGCTGGTCCATCGGCTCCTGCAGCACCTCGGCGCCGCTGGCCGCGACCCGGTCGAACAGCGCGTCGACGTCGTCGGTCTCGAACACCAGGCCCGACAGCGAGCCCTTGGCCAGCAGCGCCCGCAACGTCTCGGCGTCCTCCGGCGAGCGGGCCACGCCGACGGACTGCAGGACGATGCCGATGTCCGGCTGACCCTTCGGGCCGACGGTCAGCCAGCGCGCGTTCTCCATCGCGACGTCCTGGCGGACCTCCATGCCCAGCGTGTCGCGGTAGAACGCGAGCGCCGCCTCGTGGTCGTCGACCTCCAGGAACGTGTACCGCAGGTTCAGCTCCATGGAGACTGACGTTACTGCGCCGCACGCTCCCGCGTCGGACGGGTGACCTGCTTGGCCCAGCAGGCCGGGATCGGCGCGAGGGCGGCGTGGTTGCGGGAGCGGTACACGCTCGGGGACTCCCCCACGAGCTCGGTGAACCGGGTGCTGAACGAGCCCAGCGACGTCGCGCCGACCGCCATGCAGACCTCGGTGACGGACAGGTCGCCGCGGCGCAGCAGCGCCTTGGCCCGCTCGATCCGGCGGGTCATCAGGTACGAATACGGCGTCTCGCCGTAGACGGCCCGGAACTGGCGGGCGAAGTGTGCCGGGGACATCAGCGCGGTGCGGGCCATCGCGGGCACGTCCAGCGGGCGCGCATACTCGCGGTCGATCAGGTCTCGGGCCCGGCGCAGATGCTTGAGGTCCTGCGGTGTCACCCGGCCAGCATGGCACATCAGCCGGTCCAGAGCGTTGCGGCGGTGCCGCGGGCCACAGCCTCCTCGTAGGTGGCGACCTTGCCCTCGATGAGCCCCAGGCAGTCGTGCAGCTCCTTGATCCGCCCCTCGACGAGGTCGCGGTGCGCGCGCAGCAGCTCGAGGCGCTCCGCCTCGTTGCCCGGCCCCTGCCCCACCAGCCGCGCGAAGCGCCGGATCGACTCCAGCGGCATCCCGGAGGCGCGGAACTTCGTGCAGACCTCCAGCCAGTCGAGGTCCGGCTGGCCGTACACCCGCCGCCCGGCCGCGTCCCGGCGGACCTCCGTGTGGAACAGCCCCTCCCGCTCATACAGCCGCAGGGTGTGCACGCTCAGGCCGGTCCGGGCCGCGACCTGGCCGATGGTGAGCTCCATGGGCGCAGCGTACGCGGGTTGACCTAGACCTCGCTCTAGCATCTAGCGTCCGCGGGCATGACGCAGTTCGATGCCAAGAGCACCGCCGACGACGTCCTCGCCGGCGTGGACCTGACCGGGAAGCTTGCGATCGTGACGGGCGGCGCCTCCGGGATCGGCCTGGCCACGACGCGGGCGCTGGCCCGCGCCGGCGCCACCGTCGTCGCGGCCGTCCGCGAACCCGGCGCTGTTTCGCTGGACTTCGCCGAGGCCCGCCGCCTGGACCTCGCCGACCTGGCGCAGGTCGCCGAGTTCGCGGCTGGTTTCGGTACCGTGGACCTCCTCATCGCCAACGCCGGCGTCATGGCCTGCCCGGAGACGCGCGTCGGCCCCGGCTGGGAGCTGCAGTTCGCGGTCAACCACCTCGGCCACTTCGCGCTCGTGCACCACCTGTTCCCGGCGCTCGCGCGATCCGGCTCGGCCCGCGTGGTCGTGGTGTCCTCGAACGTGCGCCCCGACGCCCCGATCCGCTGGGACGACCCGTTCTTCGTCGCCGAGCCGTACGACCGCTGGGCCGCCTACGGCCAGTCGAAGGCCGCGAACGCCCTGTTCGCCGCGCACCTCGACGTGCTGGGCCGCCCGCACGGCATCCGCGCCAGCTCGGTGCACCCCGGCGCCATCCTCACCCCGCTGCAGCGCCACCTGACCCGCGCCGAGATGATCGAGGCCGGCTGGATCGACGAGCAGGGCAACGCCGCCGACTACTTCAAGACCCCCGAGCAGGGCGCCGCGACGCAGGTGTGGGCGGCGGTACAGCCCGACCTCGGCGGCGTGCACTGCTCCGACTGCGCCGTCACCCCCTTCCGCCCGTCCTCGTCCGACGCCGCTCGCCTGTGGACGATGTCGACGACTCTGACGGGCCTGTTGAGCTAGCGCCCGTTGACGGCTATGGTCGCGAACACATTTCGCGTTTGCCGCATGGGAGCCCGCCGATGCAGGGGACCGCTTTCGCCGAACCGACGGTGCGCGTCGGCGGCCGCTGGATCGCTCTGCTCGTGCTCGCCGACCTCGCGGTGTGGATGGGCTTCTTCACCCCGATCCAGGTGCTGCTGCCCAACCAGATCCAGGAGATCGCCCCCGCCGACAAGGAGAGCATGCTCGGCGTCGTCACGGCGCTCGGCGCGGCGGCGGCCGTCGTGGTCAACCCTCTGGCCGGCGCCCTGTCGGACCGCACGACGTCCCGCTTCGGCCGCCGCCACACCTGGACCTTGGGCGGCGCCATCCTGGCGGCCCTCTCGCTGGTCCTGCTCTCAACCCAGCACACGATCCTGGGAGTGGCTCTCGGCTGGGTCGCCGCACAGACCTGCCTGAACGCGATGCTCGCCACCCTGACGGCCGCGGTCCCCGACCGCGTTCCGGTCGAGCAGCGCGGCGCCGTCTCGGGCTGGGTCGGCATCCCCCAGGTCCTGGGCGTGGTCCTCGGCGTCGTGCTGGTCACCGCCCTGGTGACCGGCACCGCCCCCGGCTACGTCGCGCTCGCGGTGCTCGTGGTCCTGCTCCCGGTGCCGTTCGTGCTGTTCACCCCCGACGACCGGATCAGCCGCGCGGACCGCCCGCGCTTCTCCCTGGCCGGCTTCTGGGTGAGCCCGCGCCGCCACCCCGACTTCGCGTGGGCCTGGATCACGCGTTTCCTGGTCCAGCTCGGCAACGCGCTGGGCACCCTCTACCTGCTGTATTTCCTGCAGGACCGGGTCCGCGTCGCCGACCCCGACACCGGCGTGCTGATCCTGATCCTCGTCTACACCTTGGCCCTGATGGCCACGACGGTCGTGGCGGGCCGCCGCTCCGACCGCACGGGCCGCCGCCGCGTCTTCGTCATCTGGTCCGGCGTGGTGATGGCGGTCGCCGCCCTGCTGCTCGCGTTCTGGCCGACGTGGCCGGTGGCGATCGTCGCCGCGGCGATCCTGGGCGCGGGCTACGGTGTGTACCAGGCCGTCGACGCCGCCCTGATCACGCAGGTCCTGCCCGAGGCGACCAACCGGGCGAAGGACCTGGGCGTCATCAACATCGCGAACTCGGCGCCGCAGGTGCTGGGCCCGGCGCTGTCCGCCCCGATCGTGGTGCACCTGGGCGGCTACCCGGTCCTGTACGTCCTCACCGCCGTGGTCACGCTCCTCGGCAGCGTCTTCGTGCAGAAGATCCGCTCTGTTCCCTGACCGCCGTGATCGGTGCGCGTGCTCGCCCGACGGCGGCGCAACGCCCGGTTTCGGCAGAGGCAGACTCGGCCCGGACGGGACCCGTGCAACCTGTCGGCGTGGCTGCGGTGTCCTTGGAGCATGGCGCAGTGGGAGGCACCAGCTGCCTTCGAGGAGTACGTGCGCAGCCGCCACGCCGAGTTGTTGCGCTTCGCGCATGTCCTCACCGGGGACCGGCATCTGGCCGCGGACCTGGTCCAGGATGCGCTCGTGCGGGCTGGGTTGGGCTGGCGGCGCATCCAGCGGCAGGACGACCCTGAGGGATACCTGCGCCGCACGATCGTCAACGGCTACCTCAACCGCCGACGGGCGCTGCGGCGCGAGCGGCTGGTCGCGAACCTGCCCGAGCAGCGCGATACGGCGAACGACGCCCGGCCGGGCGGAGCGGTCCTCGCGGACGACGAGATGTGGTGGCTGCTCGCCACGCTCCCCCGTCAGCAGCGGGCCGTCCTGGTGCTGCGGTATTACCTGGACCTGTCCGAGGCGCAGATCGCCGAGGTGCTCGGCTGCTCGGCCGGCACGGTGAAGAGCAACGCCTCACGGGCATTGGCGAAGCTACGCACCGGTCTGGCCAAACCGGTCGCCTCGACCGAGAGGGGCACGCGATGACCGTCGAGGAGCGCCTGCGGCGCACACTGGCCGACGAGGTTCTGGTGCTGCCCGCGTGGCCCGACCCGATGGGCCGGGTCAGCGCCGGGATCACGCGCCGGCGCCGTCTGCGCCGTCTGTTCGGCGCGGTGTCGACGGCGGTGCTGGCGGTGCTCACCGCCGGGGTCTGGACGGCGGTGGTCGCGCCGGCCGGTCCGCGGCCCGCACCGTCGCCGTCCGCCGCGACCGTGCCGTGGAAAGACAGCCCGATCGGTGCTGTGGACCTGTTCCCCCCGCCGAGCCCGCGACCGTCGGCCCGGCCGTGTGGCGCCGCCGACCTGGCCACGTCGGTCAACGTCACCGACAACGGCGCGGCCGGGGGGCACCGGTTCATCGACGTCAAGATCCGCAACACGAGCGGCAGCCGCTGCACGCTGTCCGGCTCCGCGCAGCTCACGGCCACCGACGCCAGGACCGGCGCGCGCGGCCACCTGACGACCCGTTCCGGCACCGGCTACGGCGGCACCGGCTACGAGACACCCGCGACCATCGACCCCGACGAGGAGGCGACGCTCGGGCTGGTCACGGGCAACGGCTGCAACGGCGGAGCCAACCCGACCACATACCGGGACATCGCCGTGGTGATGCTCGGCCGGTCGTACCCGCTCGGCACACTCACCGTGCAGACCACGTGCGAGCTCGAGGTCACCGACTGGATGCTGGACATCCAGGCGCACCCGCTGACGCCGCCGCCGTACGCGAGGCTGGTGCCGACCCTCGACGTGCCCGCCACGGTCACGATCGGCCAATGGTTCGACTTCACGGTCACCCTCACGAATCCGACCGAGGCCGCTGTCGCTGTCGTGCCGTGCCCCGCGTACCGCATGACGGTCTTCAAGGGCGGCGGCTCGTACTGGCTGAACTGCCCCGGTATGCCGGTCCCCGCGCACGGCGCGGTCCGGTTCGCGATGCGCCTGCAGGTCGCCGGCTCCACCCCGCCCGGCCTGGTACACCTGCAGTGGCAGCTGCTGGACCAGCCCGGCGTCAGCCCGGTGGCGGACGCCGTCCTCACGGCGACCACGTGACTCGGCCGGAGGATCTGTGCGCTCCGGTCACCGTTTCGGACCATCCACTCGTTGCTCTTGGCCGGAGGTGCCGTTCGCGTGGTGATCTGTGGGGGCCGGGACGCGCACAGCCACAAGTAGACCGCGTACGGCCTCGGGATCACCGGTGATGACGGCGCCGGCGGCTGCGAGCCGGGTCAGGTCGCCGTCGCCGAAGGCGGCGACGAGGACGTCCGTCGTGGTGATCAGGACGGCGTCCGGTTCTTCCGGCGGCCGGTGGGCGACCTCGGCGCCGACCGGCGTGAAAAGGACGCCGAACACCCCGGCAGGACCGTGGTCACGGAGTTCGATCCGCAGCGTCGCTGCGGGCCGCTGCGCCGCCGGCACGCAATAGGTCCGGATTGCGAGCATGGCGCTGTCCGCGCTCACGAAGAGCTGTTCCGCGGTCGGTGGGGCAGCCAGTGCCCAGGTGCCAAGCGCGACCACGATCGGCTCGAGCCCGCGCCCCCATGCGGTCAGCTCATAAACCCACACCCTGCCCGGTGCAGGCAGTTGCCGGCGGCGTACGACACCCGCGTCGGCCAGTTCACGCAGCCGGTCGGAAAGTGCGTTCGGGCTGGCGGTCGGCAGCGCCTGCTGCAGGTCGGTGAACCGTTTCGGCCCGAGCAGCAGCTCACGCACGACCATCAGCGACCACCGTTCACCCACGATGTCGAGGCCGCGCGCGATGCCGCAGGCCTGCCGATAGCCCCGCTGAGCCGGCATGGACAACCTCCCCATCGCCCTTGCCTGACCATAGCACTCACTATTAGCGTCATAGCTGACGATGCGAGGAGGATCCATGTCCACCCCAGCGACACCCCCGATCACCGACCGTCAAACCTGGCAGAAGCAGCTCGACGACCTCCGGCAGCGCGAGAAGGCGCACACCCGCGAGGGCGACGCCATCGCTGCGGCCCGCCGCCGGCTGCCGATGGTCGAGGTCGACCCGACGACCCACCTGATCGGTGCCGCCGGGCCGGTGCCTCTGCTCGACGTCTTCGAGGGCCGGACCCAGCTGTTCGCGTCGTACCACATGTGGCACACGGGCAGGCCGGCCGCCGACCAATGCGTGGGCTGTACGTTCTTCACCGGTCAGGTACTTGAGCTGTCCTACCTGCACTCGCGTGACGTCACGTTCGCGGTCTTCTGCCAGGGACCGGTCGAGGAGACGACGCGCTACCGCGACTTCATGGGCTGGCAGGCGCCCTGGTATTCGGTGCCCACGGAGTCGCTCGACGCGCTCGCCGCGGGACGCGCGTTCGGGATGAAGGCGTGCTACCTACGTCAGGGCAGCCGGGTGTTCGAGACCTATTGGACCACCGGGCGGGGCGTCGAGGCGATGGCACCGTCGTACGGGCTGCTCGACATGACCGTCTACGGTCGGCAGGAGGACTGGGAGGACTCGCCGGAAGGCTGGCCGCGGCGCTTCCGGACCAACGGCGACCAGTTCCGGCTCAACGGGCGACCCACATCCCAGTGGTCGCGCCTGGCCGCAGGCCGCGACGACGACCTCGGCACCACCGGACCCACCGGCAGCGAGCACCACTGCCACTGACCGCGGCACCCAAGGCCGGACATCCGCTCTTCGGCATTGTGCAGGTAATCCGTGTCAAGTCGATCATGATGCCTGTTCGTCGACGTGGGTGGGGAGCCGGTCGAACAGGTCGGCGCGGTGGGTTTGGTGGTGTTGGGTGGCGTGGTCGCGCTGCCGCTGCAGGGCGGGGCGGAACTCGATGCTGGTCTGGAGGTAGGTGCAGGTTTCGCAGATGGCTTCGAAGGCGCAGTCGAGTTCGGCGGGTGGGGGCAGTAGCCGTTGCCGAGGAGGCGGTGCGGTCTTCGTGGAGTTTGCCGACGGGGACGTGCAGCCAGTGCGCGGCGCCGATGAGCACGACCGGCCCGGCGCCCACTGACACGGCGTGTCTGCGAGAGTCAGCTCGTGACGAGCATCCAACCTGAGCTGTGGGTCGACCGCGCCAGTGCGGCGGTCGCGTTCTACGCCGAGGCGTTCGGTGCAACCGTGCTGCACCAAGTCGGCGACGGCGACGAGATCGTCGCGCAGCTGGCCGTCGGTGAGGCGGTGTTCTGGGTCGCTGCGGCCGGGCCGGGCATGGGCCAGTTCAGCCCCGCGGCCATCGGCGGGGCAACGGGCCGGACCCTGCTCGTGGTCGACGACCCTGACGCGGTGGCGGAGCAGGCGGTCGCCGCCGGTGCTGCGCAGCGCTCGCCGGTCGCGGACGAGCACGGCTGGCGCGTCGGCCGCATCGTCGACCCGTTCGGACACGAATGGGAGATCGGCCGGCCATACGGCCACAATGCTGAGACCACAACCGGGCATCGAGCTCAGATATAGCCGCGTATCGTGCGGCTCGTGACGGTCATCTCCCTCATGCTCGCGGTGCCGGACGCGGCGGCGGCGTCCGCGTGGTACCAGCGCGCCCTCGGCGCCACCGAGCTGTGGAACCTCGGCTCGGTCATCGGACTGCAGATCCACGGCGCCCCGTTCTTCCTCGCCGAGCCCGCCAACAACCGCTGGGAAAGCCCGGACGTACTCGGTTCCACAACCGTGCGCATCGAAGTGTTCGTCGACGACCCAGACACGTTCGCCGCCGCCGCGGCAGCGGCCGGAGCCGAGTATCACGATCCCGTGCGCGACCACCAGATGCCGTGGGGTCCGCATCGACAGGGCGGCTTCTTCGACCCGTTCGGTCACCTCTGGCTCGTCGGCGACCGATCCCCGCTGCAGCGTCATTGAGACGCTCCGCCATGGCAGCGAACGCCATGATTCCGGTGTGGTAGGACCGTGATCGGACGCCGCTCTTCGGCACCGTCGTGCACCGAGCGCCGATCCATCCGGCGGAGCCGACGGCACGGGCGTGACGGTCGCGCGCGAGCCGCAGCGCACCATCGGCGGCTTCTAGATGAGGGCGCCGACTGAGGATACGGCGCGGGTCAGCTCGACGTCTCGATCAGCAGCCGGTGAGCTTCGCGGCGTAGGTCGTGCTCGACCGCTCGACGGCTGTTGGGTGGCCCTTTCCAGGTGTCGATGAGGAGTTCGAACACCTTGAGGCGTGGCGGGAATCCGATGGACTGGGCGTGCCGGCACAGCATGTCCGCGGCGTGGACGGGATCGGCTCGCCCGTCCACGGCGTCACTGGCGTACCGGAGGACGAAGGTCCAATGAGCGTCCTCGGGTGCGGTGCGGGAGATGCCGAGTTCGTCGAGCGCCTGCTGGAACAGATCAGCCGTGTCCCGGACATCCCCGGACGGGAGTCCGGCAAGTTGTTGCAGGCTCGGGCTGCTGATGCCACGGACCAACGCCTCGGTCGCCACTCGCGGAAGCTCCTCAGCGGGCAACTCGTCGGCGGTGAACGCGAGGGCCGCCTCCCGCATCATTTCCACCTCGCGATTATGGACCGAACCGTAGCGAACGACGCCGCCGTATCGCGCGCTCATCGGCGTGTCAGGAACCTGCCCAACCATCTCGCCGTGACGTTCCGTAAGGAGCGGAGATCCGGACGTCAAGATCGCCTGCGAACGTTCGCCCATCAGGTGTCCATCGGCCGCCACAGCCAGCGCAGGGCGTCTGGCAGTAGGACGCCGCCGTGGTTAGGGCTGTGGCCCCCGTCGCCGAGCACGAGTCGGAAGTCATAGCCCGTTTCTGCCAGGGCAGCGGCTACCTGCAGGTTGCTGGCGAGCCAGTTCCGTTCGCGCTCGTTCCAGCGCAGGTCCCGGTGTCCGGCCTGCATGAATATGCGCAGCGGCTTGCGGGGTACGCTGCGGATGAGCTCGGGGTAGGGGTTTCCGCCCGGCATCTGCACGAAGCTGGAAAGGCAGCAGATCACTCGACGGAACTTGTCCGGGCGCAGCCACCCGGCGGTGAACGCGCAGTTGCCGCCGCTGCTGCCCCCACAGATGCCCCACCAGTGCGAATCCTTGGTGATCGAGTAGCGTTCCGTGACCTGCGGGATGATTTCGGTCAGCAGGAAGGTGGCGTAGCGGTCGTCGAACGCGTCGTACTCGACGTTGCGGTGTTTCGGCTCGTCGGCACCTTCAAGGATGCCAGGATCGACGAACACGCCGACGGTGACCGGGATGTCACCGCGGTGCATGAGGTTGTCCAGGACGATCGCGCCACGGACCTCCCCGTCCGGGTGCAGGTACCACTGTCCATCCTGGAACACCATCAGCGCCGCAGGCTGCGACGGGTCGTACTGAGCCGGCAGGTGGACCCAGAACTTCCGCGATGTACCCGGATAGACAATGCTGTCGTTCCAGTCGAACTCGACGGTCCGACCTACAGGCACGCCCGGCTGCCGTGCCGAATCGGGGCCATGAGCGTAGCGAACGTCGGACTGGTCGACGGCAAGGGGACGGAACGGCACCTCGACGGTCACACCGGGCACCCTATGCTCAGAAGTTCGCGCCGGTCGACGGGTTTGCCGTCCGTTCAAACGAACTGACCTGGCCCCCGCAAATGGCGCACGTCGGCAACGAGATTCCCTCCACCAGGTCCGTGAGCCAGAGGGAGAGAAGGTCCGTAGGCAGAATCTGGTCGGCTGTTCGGCCATGATCACGTGCGCGCTCATCGGCAAAGTCGCGCGTCCGCAGGAGGAATCAGTACCCAGGTCGCGCTCTACCGAGAGTGATGGGCTCCTGTGACCGGCACGCCTGCACGGCGGCAGATCCGTGCATCCGATCGGTTCCGGCTACGTCGGTGCCGGTTCGTCGGCGACGTATGTCGGGCTCAGCTCGTGGAATGCTTCTTCCGCCCATCGCCTGCGCATCGGGTCGGTGCATGCGTCCAGAAAGGCTCGCGCCGCGGCAGCGATGCGCTGACGATGGACGGCCAGCTCCGGGACTCGTACGAGCACCACCGCCGCGGCGATGGCCTCCTGCCGGACGCCGGGGTGCGGGTCGTCCAGAAACGCGGCGGCGGTGTCGTACATCCGGGGACGGAGCTGCCGGATCGTGTGCCACACCGAGCACGGGTACTCCAGTGGCGAGTATCCGGCGAGCTCGACGAACTCACGCTCGTGGACGTCACCGACCGCGTCGGCCGCGGCCGACAGCCAGGTCAGCAGGTGAGCCCGCAACGGCCGGAGTCTGCCGCTCGGGCTCCGGATCACCGTATCGTCGCCCGGCCGTAGATCCAGCAGCGCCAGCACGTACCGGACGCCCGGCGCCGCCGGCGGGAACACATTCGGATACTCGATGAACGCGGCCCACAGATGCGACAGGCCCATCGTGATGGACTGCGGATCGTCAGCGGCCAGGCCGTGCAGCAACGCCCGCGTGCCGGCGTGCGACGGCCAGTACTCGTCCGCCGGGCCGGCCCAGTCGATGTCGTCGAGCATGTTGCTCAGGTCAGCCCGTTCCCCAGCCACCGCAGCATGATGACACGGCCTCGACGAGCCGGTGACGGTCTCTGCATCCACAGGATGATGTTTCGGTCCCCATGCACCGTAGCCAAGATCGGGCGCGCGCCACGTACCAGGGTGGGGCTGTGTTTTTCGGGTGGCAGCCGCACGGGTATGTCGGCGAGATCACGGAGCGCTACAGTACGCCGTCGCGGGTTGGTCAGAGCCATGGGCAGGGCCGCTACCAGGTGGTCCACGGCGAGCCGGAACGGCCGAATCCCCGCGGCCGTGGCGGCATGCCGCAGGCGCGGGCACGCGAGCCATGGCCACCTTAGGGCGATTCGAATTCAGAAACACCCCGGACCTTCGCTTTTTCGAAGCGCCGGGGCCGCCGAACGGCGCTACGCCTCGCCGTCCTCGGCCATTTTCGAAGCCCATTGGCCGGACCAGCGGACGAGTGGGCGCAGCGCCAGATAGGCGCCGTGGCCGAGTTCGGTCAGGGCATAGGTCGTGTCCGGCCCTTGCGCCACGAGCTGCGCGTCGAGAAGCTCGGTCAGCCGCTGTCGCAGCACGCTGGAGGACATGTTGTCGCAGCGCTGTTGCAGCGCACGGAAGCCGACGGGTCCGTGCTGCAGCTCCCAGATGATGCGCAGGTTCCAGCGGCGGCCGAACAGGTCCAGGGCGGCCATCAGCGGACGGCCGGTACTCGATCCTCGTACCGGCCGCCCCGGCCTGGGCATCGTCATCGTCCGTCCGCCCCTCTTGATGCTTCGGTATCCGACACAGTAGCCTCCAAAACGACCAATTCGATTTCCGAAGCACACGGGCGGCTCGATGACCCCTCCACCCCTGCCGGAAGAGGACCACCACTGCGAATCGTGCGGCCTGCGCTACGGCGACCTGACCCCGTCGGCGGCCCTGCGGCTGATCCGCAGCTATCCCACGCAGTACCGGCACCGCCTGCAGCACCTGCCCGCCGATGTCCTACGCCGACGGCCCGCTGCCGGGGTGTGGTCGCCGCTGGAGTACGCCTGCCATGTCCGCGACGTCTACGCCGTCTACGACACCCGGATTCGCCGCACGCTGACCGAGCACGAGCCCGTGCTCGAGCCGATGCACAACGACGAGCGCGCCGAGCGCGATGCCTACGACCGTCAGCCGCTGCCCGCCGTTCTGTCGGCTCTCGAACGTAACGCTGACCGGTTCGCCGCCCTCGCGAGTGAGGTCAGCGAACGGCAGTGGAGTCGCTCAGCCGTCCGGCTCCCTGGCGAACGCCGTACCGTCCTATGGATGGTGCGGCAAGCCACGCATGAAGGGCTGCATCACCTGCACGACATCGGCGTGGGCGCTACCGACAGGGCAGTGTTGTTCGACGTCGACGGCGTGCTCGTCGATTCATACCCCGCGTACCGCCGGATCTGGAGCCGGTGGGCAACGCACCGCAACCTCGACCCGGACCTGGTCTGGTCACACACCCACGGTCGCCGGCCCATCGACACCATCACGGTGGTAGCGCCACAGCTCGACGCCGACGCCGAATACCGGCTGGTCCGCGACATGATGGCCCAGGAAGGTGACGCCTTCCCCGTGTACCCCGACGCCGCCGCGGTGTTGAGCCTGATGAAAGGCCAGCCGTGGGGCGTCGTCACCTCCGGCCGCACGCCGACGGTGCTGCAACGCCTGCGCGCCGGTCGGCTACCCGATCCTCCCGTCCTGGTTGACAGCAGCCAAGTCCGGCGCGGCAAACCCGACCCGGAGGGTTACCTACGCGCAGCACAACTCCTCGACGTGGCGGCGTCCGACTGCCTGGTGATCGAGGACGCTCCCACAGGCGTCGAAGCAGCCCGAACCGCAGGCATGACAGTTATCGCAGTGCGCACCACCCATCCCGACGACGAACTCGCCGGTGCACACCACCGCGTCGACACCTTCAGCGACACCATCCCCCTTATCGCCGACTGGCTGAATAGCACGCACCCGTAAGCAAAGGAACCGAACATGCACAAGTTGGTGGTCCTGTATCCCGAGCCCGCCGATCCCGACCACTTCCGCGACTACTACGTGACCCACCACCTCCCGCTGGTCACACTCATGCCCGGCCTGCTCGCGTGGCGCTACAGCTTCGACGTGGCAGCGACGCAGGGACAGGCGCCGTACTTCGCGGTCTTCGAAGCCGAGTTCGCTGACGCTGCGGCAATGACCGCGTCGAGGTCGTCTCCGCAAGGCCGGCAGGTGGCCGCCGATGTCGCCAACTACGCCACCGGCGGTGCGGTCGTCATCCACTATCCGGTGCGGGACGGCACCGGCTGAGCCATCAATTCACCGACTCGAACGCATAGGTTACATGCGACGCGAATTTATGTGATCCCGGACTTTCGCGACACGATCGAATGCACTCACTTCGGCAGAGTCGGATGCCCTGCCGCGGGAAGCTCGATCACTCGCTGTCACGATTGATCGAGCGCTGGCGAGCGCGATCCGCGGCATGGGCGTGCGCCATACTCGGTTGGTCCTAGCGTGACCAAGCGCCGTATGAACGGCATGGAAGTCGTTTGAGCGGAGGCGATGATGGACGTGTTGCACTGGTCGGGTGGCCGGAACGTGCGCGACCTGGGTGGTCGAGCGTTGCGCGTCGGCGGCTGCACGCCGTTCGGGAAGGTGTTCCGTTCGGCGGCGCCAGAGCACCTGACCGATGAAGGGTGGGCTGCGGCGAAGGCGGCGGGCGTGCGCACGGTGGTAGACCTGCGGAACGCACCGGCTGAGACGCAGCGTCGAGCAGAACATCCGATCATCAGCGCCGAGTCGCTGCAGGGCCTGGTCTTCGTGCCGGCGCCGACCGAAGACCCTGATGACACCGAGTTCCTCCGGGTCTGCGGGCCGTTCCTGGATCATCCGCGCTGCTGGGCCGACAATGCCCGGCTTGCCCCCGACCGCATCTCCGCCGCTCTGCGCGCGGTCGCCCGGGCAGACGGGGCAGTGCTCGTGCACTGCGCGGGAGGCCGGGACCGCACCGGCATGATCTCCGCGATGCTGTTGCACATCGCCGGCGCGACGGACCACGCCATCATCGATGACTACGCGGCCGGGTGGCGTGGCGCAGCGGCGCATGCCGGGCACGCCTGGGTCTATGACCCCGACCAGGGCAACTGGCGCGAGCACCAGCAGGAGCCGACAGTCGCGGAGGACGTGGAACGTCAGTTGGCGGACAGGACGCCCGCTCTCCGCGAGTGGATCGCGACGTTCGACGCGACCGACCTGCTGGCACCCGCCGAGCTGCGCGCGATCAGAGCGCTGCTGACTCCTGCTGCTCCGTAGGTGGCGCACGGCATACAAGCATGATTGCCACCCATGTACCGTGCGATCGCTACGCGGCCGGCAACAGCGCACGAGTGCAAAGATCGGATGCCCGCTCATCGGCAGTTCAGCGCGCCGGCCAGCGCCGGACGCTGGTCACGTGGCGTGACGGACTTCGCCGACCTTGCGCTCACGCTCGGCGGCAGATCCGGATACCTGTCCAAGGTCGAGCATGGCTTAGCAGCCTCCCGCTGTGGAGGGTTGCTGCGGACCGTGGGTGCTGGACCACGGAGCCGATGGGTCAGACGGACCGGTGATACAGAAGCCCACCTATGATCTTCGTCGTATCGGTTCCCTAGAATCCTCGGCCATGACTCGCACCACGCCGCGGCGCCCGGTGGACATCACGGAGCACTTCCCAGAGTTGAGGGAGCATTCGGCAACGGCCACGCGGCTGCATCCCCGGCCCGGCAGGCCCACCACCGCCGACAGCTCGGTCGGTGGCCAGCTACTCTGGCCGGCCGATGAGCCCTGGCCGGTGTGCACGGACGGTGACGCCCACTACATCTTCGAGCTCAGGACACCGGCGACAGTCCGCCGCAGCCGCCAGATCTACGCGGCGGCACAGGCCCGGGCGGCCGCGAGCGGCGCTCCGTACGACCTGACCGAGCAGGAGCGGGCGGAAATACCGGACTACGACTTCTCCGAGCCGCACGATCTGGTGGACCAGCCGATCCCGCTGGTCCCGGTGGTGCAGCTCTACCGTCGGGATGTCCCCGACTTCGCCGGCCCGGACGGCGCCGATCTGTTGCAGGTGCTGTGGTGCCCGTTGGACCACCCGGAGGAGGGCTATAACCCGCGAGTGCGCCTGTACTGGCGTCGCAGCGCCGACGTGACCAGGCCGCTGGACGCGGCTCCCGAACCGCCCGTGGTCAACGACGCCTATCTGCCGATCCCCTGCGTCGTGCATCCGGAACAGGTCCGCGAGTACCAGTACGCCGGCCTGTTGCCCGAGCAACTGCGCGCCCGGATCACTGCCTGGGAGGAAGAAGCTGAGGAGGAGAACGAAGAAGATGAGACCGGACGCAGCTACCACTACGACTTGTCCCTGGCGCCCGGCTGGAAGGTGGGCGGCTTTGCGAACTGGTCGCTGACCGACCCGCATCCCATGAATTGCGCCGAGTGCGGCACCACGATGACGCTGCTGTTGACTGCCGACTCCAGCGAGTGGCACGGGACAGGTGGCACTTGGCGGCCGGTGGAGGAACCGGCGGATGCGTCGTCCAACCCCACCGACGTGTCAATCGGCCGCGGCTACGCCTTGTACGTCTTTCGCTGTCCGGCGTCCTTCGAGCACCGGCCGGCCACCGCCATGCAGTGAAGCTCCCGACGCCTCGGCTCGCGACCGACGCACTACTTTCGCCGGTACAGTCCTGGCTGGGTGCCGCGCGCCAACGGCGGCAGATCAGTGTGGGCGCTCACGTAATTGACCCAGGGTCGGCTCTCGCTATGGGTCCGATGCCGGTCGAGTTCCTGAATGTGGTGTAACCGTTGACCTTGCGAGTCGACTTGGCTAGTAGTGCTTTGTTAGGTTGTGTCGTGGTATGGGCGTTTGCAAGTCTGGCATGCGCCGACCATGACGGTGAGCAGTTGTTGCAGCTCACGCAGCACGGCGTAGAGGGTCAGGCCGGCGCATCCGCTTTTGGGTCGAGGCGCAGCAGGGTGCAGAACGCTTGAGCCAGGACGGCGAGGGTGACATGGCGGTGCCAGCCGACAAAGCTGCGGCCTTCGAAATGGTCGATCCCGAGACCGGTTTTGAGTTCGCGGTAGTCGTGTTCGACCCGCCACCGCAGTTTGGCGAGCCGGACCAGGGTCTTCAGCGACGTTCGGGTGTCCATATTGGACAGCCAGTACTTGACGGGTTCGGCGGCGTCCGGCGGCCATTCGGCGATCAACCAGCACTCGGGCAGGGTGCCGTCAGCGGCCCGGGGGATGTCGCGGTTGGCCGGCCGGATCCGCAGGCGCAGGAAGTGTGAGCGCATCGCCGCGGCCGGGTTGGCGGCCGTCTTGCGGCTGCCGTGCCGCCAGGTCACCTGCCGTGCGGTATCCCGGCCGGCGGCCAGCACCAGAGTCTTGAACGTGACCGGTGGGTCGGGATAGACCGGGCGGGGTGGGCGGCCCGTCCCGGCGTAGGGCGGGGTGACCGGCACGGCATCGCCGGGGTGGGCGGTGGCGTTCGGGTCGACCTGGACGGCGTAGCGCAGGCCGCGTTCGGACAAGCCCAGCCGGAACAGGGTGCAGTCGCCGTAGCCGGAATCGGCGGCTACCGGCAGCTTCGGCAGCCCCCAGTGCTCGATCATCTCGTCGAGCATGTCCAGGGCCAGGCGCCACTTCTCCCGGTGTCGCACGTCGTCGCCGATCCCGGCCCGGTCGCGTTTGTGCCGGACGGTGGCAGCCTTGACCGGGTCGCTGATCGTGGTGTCGTCCCACGACATCGGGCAGAACAGCCGCCAGTCCGCGGCCACCGACGCGGTGTCGGTGGCCAGCTGGACACTCACCCCGATCTGGCAGTTGCCGGTCTTCCCGAGGGTGCCGGAGTACTGCCGGGGCACACACGGCGACGCGGTGCCGTCCTTCGCAAAGCCGGAATCGTCGATCACGTACGCGGCCGGGTCGATGACATCGACCGCCCACCGGGCCACGTTCGCCCGCACCACCCGGTAGTCCCAGGTCGAGGACGTCACGAACTGCTGCAACTGCTGGTGATCGACCCCGAGGCGTTCCGCCATCGGCTGCATCGACTTCCGCGCCCCATCGGTGAGCAGGCCCCGGACATACAACTCGCCCTTGACCCGCTGATCCGACCGCGCGACCGCACCGCCCAACATCTGCGCGGCGAACTCGACAAGTCGCGGACGCACCCGCTCGATCTCCTCCGGAGTCACACCCCGAGTCAACCACCATCCACAGTAGACATCGACACGACACGCTGGCGACCTAACAAAGCACTACTAGTGCCGTATCGGTTAACGTTTGCCCCGTAGTCGGTCGGAATCGCTGCGCCCGATCACGCTGGCTGGAACGCTTCGCGCAGCCGTACGGCGACCTCGTAGAGATCTCGGAACTGGCGGCGGCCGGCAGCGGTCGGATCGATTGCGGGATCCGAACCCAGGTGCTCCACGGCGGCGGCAACAACGAACTGCGACCCGTCGGCCCGATCGAGGATGAAGGTCAGGTAGTCCGTCATCGCGCTCACCGCATCGAGCCCAGCCGCCAGCGTCGCCGCGATCGCCAGGGGACCGGCTGTCAGCGAGCCCCGCGACCCGGCCATGGCCGGCAGGAGGTCGTCGGTGATCGACTCGGCGGGCACCGCGAGACTGAACCATGCCCCCATCACTTCGGGTCGCCAGTGTCCGGTCCGAAGCATCCAGCTAACGTCAGTTTGCGTCACGTGGCGGCCGGCAACGGTCAGGTCTGCCCACAGCTCATCGGCCCAGCGCAATGCGCCCAAGCCCGCCATCCTCCGGTAGAACGGCTTCACGAACGCCAACTCGATCTCGTTCATAAGACCAATCCGACAGTGCTACGGCGGGTTACCGCACAGGCGGCGGCACACAGGTTAGCCCACATGTGCTTGACCGGCAGCAGCGAACGCGCGCTCATCGGCAGGACGGGAAGCATCGGTGCCCCTGTCACTCACGGTGATCTGCACGGTTCCGCCGACGCACAGCAGTCGAGGCATGTGCCAATGCTGTCGTGGGTGTCAGGAACGCCCGCCGATCGCAGCGAGGTGACCCGGGCCGATCAGGTTGCCCCTGTGCACGCCCCGGCTCATCGGGTCGAGCCGCTCGCAGCGCCACCGCGCGCCCGTGCGCGCATCGAGCGGCGACGCCCGTCGAACAGGCCGGCCGGGTGCGCGTACTCGGTGACCGCCCGGACGGCGGTCACGGCGATGCCATCACGCGGGCCGGGGCGCAGACCGTCTCCGGTCTGCGCCCCGGGCACAATCGGTCAGGAGGCCGTGCAGTTCAGCGTCGGCGTCGTCACATTGCCGGTTCCGGTGAAGCCGAACTGCGTCGAGCTGCCCGCGCCGAGTGAGCCGTTGTACGACAAGTTGCGCACCGTAACACTGGAGCCGCTGGTGGTGAGGGCGCCGTTCCAGAGTTGGGTGATCGACTGGCCGTTCGCGAGCGTCCAGGTCACCGCCCAGTTGCTGATCGGCGAGGCGCCCGCGGTGACGGTGACATTGCCCTGGAACCCGCCTTGCCAGGAGTTGAGGGTCTGGTACGTCGCACTGCACGCACCGCCACCACCGCCGGACGAGCGGCTCGGCGACGGCGACGCGCTCGGCGAGCGGGACGCTGACGGCGAGGCCGACGGGGAACCGGTGCGGCTGGCCGACGGCGAGGCGGTCGGGGACCCGGCCGGCGGGTACGGCGCGCTGGCGGCCAGGCTGTAGGCAAGGCCGGGCACGAAGCTGCCGGCTGCGTAGCCGCAGCCGTCGGCCTCACCCGGCGGCTTGATCCAAAGGTATCCGTCCACGTTGGCGTCGCCCGTGTTCAGCGTCGGGTAGTTGCCGATCCGGCGGTCGGTGTTGTCGTCGGCGCACCAGTCGCCGGCCGCGCCACCGTTGCGGCTGGTGTCGATGACCTGGTGCTTGCCGTTGATGCCGCGGCTCTGCAGGTACGAGATGATCGACCGGCCGTAGGAGAGTTCGTTGCCCAGCGGCTGGAAGTTCGAGACGTTCGTGAAGAACCCGTCGGCGTACTGGACGCCGGCTGCAACCAGCCGCGATCCCTGGTCCGACGCGGAGTTCCAGGCGGAGTGGCCGCCGTCGAGGTACACCTTGGCGTTCGGGTTCGCCGACTTCAGCGTCTGCACCGCGGTGCTGATCGCCTGGTCGCGCTGCTGGACATCGGTGCTGCTCAAGCACGTCTGCAGCGCGAGCGAGTCGGTTTCCATGATCACGATGACGGTGCGGCCGCCGAGGCCCTTCGAGTACCCGGAGATCCACTGCTGGTACTGGTTGAGGTCGGGGGCGCCACCGGCGCTCGCCCCGCCGCAGTCGCGGTTCGGGATAGCGTAGGCCGTCAGCACCGGTACCTGGTTCACTGCGTTGGCCGCGCTCACGAACGAGGACACGTCGGACTGCACGGTGGACAGGTTGAAGTTCGACATCCAGCGCGCCTGCGACTGGCTGGCGATCTTGTCGCGGATGGCCGGCATGCGCGAGTCGTTCGGGTTCGCCGAGACCCAGCGGACGACCTGCGAGTCAGGATCGCGGTAGAGGGTGCCGGACAGCGTGCCCGCCGAGGCTGAGCCGATCACGAACCAGCCGGCGGCGAAGGCGACGCATGCCGACGCTGCCGCGGCGGTCACGACCCGGCGCCGACGGGGGCGGCGTGTGGACACAGGGACTCCTTCAGGACATGACATCGACTCACGTCGAGTGAGGTGGGTGGCGACCATCATCGCCACCGGCCCGCGCGTGGTCCACTCCGACGACCTGCGGGGGCGTCCGGCCGGGGAAAACCCGTGAAACATCCACCTCCACGGCCCAGGCGCCCCGCCCGCCGCGGTCAGATTCGCCGGTTGTGGCGGGCGAGCCAGACAACCGCAGTGATGAAAGGCGGCACGTCGTGCGCTGGGAATTGGGTGACGGGCGCGGCGTTCGTTGGGTGGGCGAGCGGCGAACGACAGAACCTCGGCCTCATTGAGCCGGGCACCCTCCGTCATGATCACTGGGACGCCGGGCGCGCGGCAACAGCGGCGTGTGCGTGCACTGAGGTTGTTTAGTATCGGGAAAGCTCGACATCTTCGGGAGCACGCATGCGGGACCTCAACGCGACGTTGGCGCCGGCCGTGCGCCGTCAGGCGGCCGCGCTGGCTGGTGTGCGGTACGCAGCACTGACCGTCGGCGTGCCGCCCGTACGCGGGCTCGGCCGCGTCGACGCCGACTGACGGGCACGGAAGACGACGCGTACTACGGGGGTGCGCGGCCTCGGTGAGCGCTTCGTCCGGGTGGTGGTCGACAGCCTCGCCGCGGTCTATCGGGCGTAGGGCCAGCTCTGCGAACGCGGCAGCGGGCCGGGAGGTTGACGGTCGGCGACCCGCGCGGCGTGCTCGACCACGACACGGGACGCCGGCATAACCTGCGGCTGCGGCAGTGGCAGATCGGCCGGGCCATCGCCATCCTGCGCGACAAGGCCGAACTCGCCGGCATCACTGTGCTCGACCGCAACAACGCGGCGAGGAACCACAGACACCCACCCAACCCGCCACAGCACTAAGCAGTCAGCGTGGCGTGGACGTGGGTCAGGAACGCCGTTGTCGCCTCGCGGTCGACCGAGTGGCCGGCCTCGCGGCCCTTCGCGTGGCTGTCCAGTGCGGCGCCGATCAGCTCGGCCTCGTCCGGGAGGCGCTGCGCGGCCCAGGCCGCGGCCGCGCGCTTCGGGGACCAGGTGTGCTCGGCGTGGTACCGCAGAGCGCGGCAACCGTTGAGCACCGCGTTGTCGCCGTGTTCGCCCAGGTGGGCCAGCTGCACGGCGACCGACTCGGCGACGACCGGCAGGAGATGGCGCGAGCGCACGCGCGTGACCAGGTCGGCGAAGGGCTGGCCGATCAGGGCGCGGCGCTGCTGGCGGACCATGTCGCGGTCGATCGGGTACCAGAAGGTCGGGCCGTCGCCGGGGGTCAGTTCGGCCTTGTACGGCAGTTCGGCGCCCGTGTTGAGGTTCAGGGCGAAACCGGCCTCCGTCGACAACGTGGCGAGCGTGGAGCTGTCGTAGAGGACGAACTCCAGGCCGGTCGCAGGGCATGGCAGCGCGGCGTGGTCGAGGGCGGCGACGACCTCGGCGATCTCGGTAGGTGTCGGCGACGAAGCCACGGCGACCAGGTCGATGTCGCTGCGGCCGGGCTGGTAGGCGTCGAAGGCCAGCGAACCGGCGGGGTACACGCCGACCAGCCGGCCGCGGAAGATCCGCTGCAGGCGGTCCACGACCGCGCCGAGGTACCCGTCGATGTTGTTCACCGCTCAGTTGTAAACCGGTCGAGCCACTCCGTCATCAGGGCCCGCTCGGCCGGTGTGAGAACGGTGGCGGTGGGTAGTGCGGCGCGCAATGCCACCGCGCCGGCGACGGGGGCCGCGTCCGGCGAAGGTGCGGGGTCGGTGGTGACGGCGGCGATGACGGCCTCGCGGGCCAGCGCGGACAGGTCCGGGTCGCGGCGCTCGGGAGGGAGCGAGATCAGCGTCAGCGTCATGCCGCAGCCGGCGGCGTGGATGAGGTGCGCGGCGCGCTCCTCGCTGACGCGCAGGCGGCCGGCCTCGGCGATGCGGCGCACCTGGGCCGCGAGGATCTCGGCGGCGGCGACCGCGGCGGGCGAGTCGGCGCCGGGGCGGGGCTCGCCGTAGATGAGGGTGTAGCAGGCGGGGTTGGCCACGCCGAAGCCGACGTGCAGGTCCCAGCCCGCGCGCAGGTCTGCGACGGGGTCGGCGGTGTGTGGCAGGGCGCTCTTGCCCGCCAGGTACGTCGCGAAGCCGTGGCCGGCGACCGCGTCGAGCAGGCCCTGCTTGTCGCCGAAGATGCGGTAGATGGCGGGTGCCTGCACCCCGGCCGCGGCGCTGACGGCGCGGGTGGAGACGGCCTCGCGTCCGCCCTCGCGTAGCAGTGCGTCGGCGGCCGCGATGATCCGGTCCCGGGTGGACGGTGGCATGCCTGCAACGATATCGCTATCATCGCTATCGAGTACACGTTAGCGATGGAAACAGGGGTGGGTACCGTGAACAGAGTTGCCGTCGTCACCGGTGGGTCGCGCGGGATCGGGCGTGCGGTCGCCGAGCGGCTGGCGCGGGACGGGCAGGTGGTCGTGGTGGTGTACGCCAGCAACGACACCGAGGCGAAGGCGACCGTCGACGCGATCGAGGCGGCCGGCGGGCGGGCGAGCGCGGTGCGGGCCGACGTCGCCGACGAGGCCGCGATCGCGGCGTTGTTCGACGCGACCGAGCGCGAGTTCGGCGGCGTGGACGTGGTCGTCAACGCGGCGGGGATCATGACGCTGACGCCGGTCGCGGAGATGGACCTCGACGCGCTGGACCGCATGCACCGCACCAACGTCCGCGGCGCGTTCGTCGTGGCGCGGGAAGCAGCCCGGCGGCTGCGGCCGGGCGGGGCGCTGGTGAACTTCTCGACGTCGCAGACCCGGCTGCTCTCGCCGACCTACGCGGCCTACGCGGCGAGCAAGGCGGCGGTCGAGGCGCTCACCCCGGTGCTGGCGAAGGAGATGCGCGGGCGGGACGTCACCGTGAACGCGGTCGCGCCCGGCCCGACGGCCACGGACCTGTTCTTCAACGGCAAGGACGAGGCGGCGATCGAGCGCTTCGCGAAGCTCAACCCGATGGAGCGCCTCGGCACGCCGGACGACATCGCCGAGGTGGTGTCGGCGCTGGCCGGCCCGGCCCGGTGGGTCAACGGCCAAACCGTGTACGTCAACGGCGGCGTCGCCTGACCTGCCCGCCGGGTGAAACGTGCAAGCGGGGGTCTGACGAGGGTGTGCCGGGCCGAGTCTGACTCTCGGCCCGGATCCACCTGGCGGGAAGAACTTACTTCTTCTTGTTCTTCTTCTTGCCCTTCTTGGACTTCTTCGCCATGAAACTCACCTCCACGGGGACGTCGACTCCACAGACAGTACGACCAAACGGCAGGTAAACAAAGGCTTTCGCGGAGATTTCATGAAAGGGACCAGCACCCGAGTACCATCCACTGTGGAGCCTTGAGCACCAGCCCGGTCGGCCTCGGCGCCGGGTGGGGCCGGTCCTGCCTGTGGCGGCTGGTTCGGTACAGTCAAGGTGAAATGAGGTGAGCATGACTGCATCGAGCCGAAGTCGCGAATATCACGCACCCCGGCGTGTCGCGCAGGCGGCGGCCACCCGGGCGGCGATCGAGGCCGCGGCCGGGCGGCTGTTCGCCAGGCACGGCTACGCGGCGACGACCGTGGCGGCCATCGCCGAGGAGGCCGGCGTCACACCGAAGTCGGTGTACGCGGTCGCCGACAAGCCGGGGTTGCTGCTGCTGGCCGTCGAGCGGGCGGACGAGGGCGAGGGCGACGCGGTCCGGGCCGTGCTGCGCGGCTACCCGCTGCAGCGGGCGTTCGAGGAGGCCGCGGCGGCCGAGCCGGCGGTGCGCGAGGCGTGGCGGCGCCACGAGCGGCGGCGACGCGCGGAGCTCAAGCGGCTGGTGCGCACGCGGGCCGAGGCGGGGCGGCTGCGGCCGGGGCTCACCGTCGGCCGGGCCACCGACACGCTGTGGGCGCTGGTGACGTGGCACACGGCGGCCCTGCTGGTCGAGCAGCGCGGATGGAGCCGCGCCAAGCTCGGCGAGTGGTTCGACCAGCTCGTCGAGACGCTCCTGGCCGGCGAATAGCGCGAGCGGGCCGGCCTCCCCCAGGAAGACCGGCCCGCAGGCAGCACACAATCAGGCGGGCAGCTTGTTGGCGCCCGCGTTCGCGGTGACGATCCGCGGCACGTCGGCGGTCGCGTCCAGCGACGCGCGCAGAGCCGGGGTCCAGCCCGCGTCGGTGGCGATGTCGGGGTCGAACGCCTGGTTGTACTCGTCGAGGAGGTTCACCGCGACAACGGGTCCGGTGCCGACCCGCGCCAGGGTGCCCTTCTCCGTCATCACCGTGCCGCCCCAGTTGTACACGAACGCGTTGAGCGGAGTGTCGGCGCTGCGCAGCACGAAGTTGTTCTCCGCGTAGATCGCCGACTGCACGCCGACGCCGAGGGCGTAGACGAACGTGTCCTCGTCGGTGGCGTAGTAGTAGTTGTTGTAGACGTCGACCTGGCCGAACCGCACCCGCGGCATGCGCTGGCCGAGGTTGGCCAGGCGGTTGTGGTGCAGCGTGACGCGCAGCTTGCCGACGTCGACGCCCGGCGTGTTGGTCGAGCCGATCAGCATCGACTTGTCGTGCTCGAACATGTTGTTGTACGACACCGTGACGTAGTCCGAGCCCTTGATGATGTCGGCGAGGCCGTCGTGCACCTGGTAGGGCCGGCCGAGGTACACGGGCTGGTTCGAGTCCTGGTTGTCGCCGTCGGTGAACGAGTTGTGGTCGAGCCACACGTTCGTGGCGCCGCTCAGCGTGATGCTGTCGTACAGCGAGTTCCAGTTGCCGTCCGCACCGTCGGTCGGGGTCCACGCCGGGAAGCAGTCGTGCGCGTCGACGAACGTCACGTTGCGCACGATGACGTTGCTGACGTTGGTGAGCAGCAGGTTGCCGCCGATGAGCCGCGCGTTGCGCACGCCGTAGATCGTCGTGTTGGCGCCGACGTCGATCTTGACCTTCAGCCCCTGGTTCTTCGTCGAGCGGACCCTGGCGTCCTCGAGCGGGCCGCTGGGCGCGACCTTGCCCCACGCCGCCGGGTCGTAGGCGGCCAGATAAGCCTGGAGGTTGTACTGCGGGTCGGCGTACGCATCGCACCCGCGCCCCTCGTTGGCGTCGATCGTGCCGGACAGCAGCACGATCTTCGGCGCGTTCCCGGCCACGGCGGCGGCCAGCTCGTCGCGGGTGTGCACGACGAACACGTGCGCGTCATCGGCGGCGGAGCCGCCCGTGGTGCCGGTGCCGGCCGAGCCCCAGCCGTCGTTGGCCGCCAGGGCCTGACGGGCCGCCGACGGCACCGACACCGAGCCGGCGCTGGCCGCTGCGGCCACCGCCACACCGGCCGCGACCAGCCCGGCCACCGTGGCGGCGGTGAGCCCGGCCCGTAAACCTGCGTGCATGCAATCCTCCTGCGTCCGCGGGGAAACGTTGAGGAAAGCGCATTCCTGACGACCACGTTGGCACTCCCCCGCCACGGAGTCAACGCGTGGCGTTTGCAGGTTTGTTGCATCGATCACTTCGGGCGGGCGCACCGGGACAGCTCGGTAAGGTGCAGAGCAGGCTGTCCCCCATGACCGTCGCCGTCCCGGCCGCCCGCCGGTTCGCCGCATTGCGCAACCGGGACTGCCGGCCGTACCTGTTCGGCGCGGCCCTGTCGATGATGGCCGACAACGTCGAGCACGTCATCACGTACTGGGTGCTGTGGCAGAAGTTCCACTCCGAGGCGCTGGCCGGCTTCCAGGTGATCAGCCACTGGGTGCCGTTCCTGCTGCTGTCGGTGTGGTTCGGCGGCCTCGCCGACCGCTACGACTGCCGCCGGGTCATCCAGGCCGCCCAGCTGCTGTTCATGACGGCGTCGCTGATCTGGGGCATCCTGTTCATCACCGACTCCCTGCAGATCTGGGAGGCCTGCCTGCTGCTCGTGCTGCACGGCATGGCCGGCTCGCTGTGGGGCCCCGGCGAGCAGCTCATGCTGCACGACTTCGTCGGCGACGAGGAGCTCGCCTCCGCGGTGCGCCTCAACGCCACCTTCCGCAGCCTCGGCGTCCTCTTCGGCCCCGCCGTCGGCTCGGCCCTGCTGCTGCAGCTGGGCCCGAAGGCCGGCATCCTGGTCAACATCGCGTTCTACCTGCCGCTGACGCTGTTCCTGTTCCGCACGAAGTTCACCGGCCACACCCGTCACGCCGCCGCCGCGGGCCCCCGCGTCGGCCTCTTCGACACCGTGAAGGTCCTGCGCCGCGTGGCGGGCGACCACACCCTCATCAGCATGATCATTCTCGCCGGCCTGGCCTCCTTCTTCGTCGGTACCTCCCTGCAGGCCACCATGCCGAGCTTCGCCGACGACCTGGGCGCCGACGCCACCGACATCTACGGCGTGCTCCTGTTCGCCACCGGCGCCGGCGGCGTGGTCGGCGGCCTGCTCCTGGAGGCGACGGGCCGCATTCGCCCGACGGTGCGGGCCGCCCTGGTGACGACCCTGCTCTACGGCGTCACGAGCCTGCTCTTCGCCGTGACGGACAACTACCCCGTGGCGATCGTCGTGCTCTTCATCGGCGGCGTGGCCAACCTCGCGTCGATGTCGATCGGCCAGACGGTGACCCAGCTGCTCGCCCCGCCCGCCGAGCGCGGCCGCGTGATCGGCGTCTACAACGTGTCGGCCAACGGCCTGCGCGCCGGCAGCGGCGTCACGGTGGGCTTGCTGGGCCAGGCGATCGGCGTGCACTGGTCCCTGGCGTTGAGCTCCGCCGCCCTGTGCGTGGGCACGTCGGCTGCGGCCCTCTACACGAGGTCCGACCGCACGGCCACGCCTGCCCAGCCGGCGGCGATGGAATCAGACGGATCCGACATGTCCGCCACTCCGTGACGGACACATGACCTGGGCGACGTGCCGGCCGGCGCCGACGCAGTCGTCCACGGTGCGGCCCAGGCTCAGGTGCTCGGCCTCGGCGGACGGGCGATGACGAGCAATCCCGGCGCTACCTCTTGCAGCAGGAGGCCCCCGGTTCGCGTCGCAGCGCGGCTGCGCCGCATCGGTCTCCTCGCCCGCTGACCGCCTCCCACGTTCACGTCTGGCCCGATGTGCCGGCGTGCGCGTCGGCGTGTGTCGCGGCCCAGGAGGCGAGCAGTGCCAGGCCGTCGCCGGAGGGGGTGCCGGGTTCGGCCGAGTACGTGACGATGGTCAGCGTCTCGTCGCCAGGCACTTCGAGTCCTTCGTATGCGAGATCCAGCTCGCCGATGGCCGGGTGGCGGAAGCGTTTCCTGCCATGGCGGTGGACGAAGACATCCTGGGCGGCCCACCAGGTGCGGAAGGCGTCGCTGCGCATGGACAGTTCGCCGATGAGGCGCATCAGCTGCTCGTCGCGTGGGTGCGCGGCGGCAGCGGTGCGCAGCGAGCCGACGGCGGCGCGGGCGGTCTTCGCCCACTCGGGGTAGAACGCCTGGGCGTGCGGATCGAGGAAGGTGAACCGCATCGTGTTGACCGGCAGGTTCGGGTGCGCGGCGAACATCGGCGCGTACAGCGCGCGGCCGAGCGCGTTGGCGGCGAGGATGTCGAAGCGGTGGGTGCGCAGGAACGCCGGGATGCCGGTCATCGAGTCCAGGAGGCGGCGCACCGTCGGGCGGATCTGCGCAGCGCTCTGGCGGCGCGCTCGGGCCGGGCCGGGTCCGGCGGCGCGGGCCAGGTTGTGCAGGTAGGTGGTTTCGGTGTCGTCGAGCTGCAGCGCGCGGGCCAGAGCGTCCAGGACGCTGTCGGAGGCGCCGGCGAGGTTGCCGCGCTCGAGGCGGGTGTAGTACTCGACGCTGACCCCGGCGAGGGCGGCGACCTCGCCGCGGCGCAGCCCGGCGACGCGGCGGCTGCCGCCGGTGGGGATGCCGGCCTGGCCGGGGCTGATCTTTGCGCGGCGGGAGGTGAGGAAGGCGCGGACCTCGCCGCGGTTGTCCAAGCCCATAGCACCAGGCTAGGCGGGTCGCCCGGCGTGAGGGGGTCCCTGACGGTACCCCTTTGACGGGTGGCTCCCTCCCTGGCGTGGGTAGGTGTCTGCTGGACGTCGAGATCTGCCGCCGCACATCAGAGAGCCCGGCACGGCCACTGCGATCCCGCCGATACTCACCGTCACCACCAGCCTCGCAACGCGCGGCCCTCGCCCATTTGAAAGGAACAGCCCAGCATGTCCACCATCACGCGCCTGCCGCTGAACAACGGCGTCGAGATGCCCGCGCTCGGGTTCGGTGTCTTCCAGACCCCGCCGGACGAGACCCGCGCCGCCGTCGATACGGCCCTCAAGACCGGATACCGGCACATCGACACCGCCGCGGCCTACGGCAACGAACGGCAGGTCGGGGAGGCCGTCGCCGCGTCCGGCCTCGACCGTGCCGAGGTCTTCCTGGAGACGAAGATCTGGATCAGCGACTACGGCTACGACCAGACCCTGCACGGATACGTCAAGAGCGCCGGAAAACTCGGCGTCGAGGAGATCGACCTGCTCATCCTGCACCAGGCCCTGCCGTCGGAGTTCGACAAGACCCTCGAGGCGTACCGCGCCCTGGAAACCCTCTACAGCGACGGCAGGGTCCGTGCCATCGGGGTCAGCAACTTCATGGTCGAGCACCTCGTCGCGCTGCTCGACAAGGCCACCGTGGTACCCGCCGTGAACCAGATCGAGGTCCACCCGTACTTCGCCCAGCCCGAGGTGCAGGCGTTCGGCGCCCAGCACGGCATCCTGACCCAGGCGTGGTCACCGATCGGTGGCATCACGTTCTACCGCGACAGCGGCCACACCAGCACCCTGCAAGACCCGGTCATCGGCGATATCGCGACGAAGCACGGCAGAAGCCCGGCGCAGGTGATGCTGCGCTGGCATCTGCAGCAAGGCCGCTCGGCCATCCCGAAGTCGACGAACCCGCAGCGCATCGCCGAGAACTTTGCCGTCTTCGACTTCCGGCTCACCGACGACGAACTCGCCGCGATCGACGGCCTTGACACCGGCCGACGCGGCGGCCCCGAACCGGCCGACATCACGCTCGCGAACTTCGGCCGGCCGATCCCCGAAGCCTGACCTGCCCGCCCGCGCAGCCGTCCCGCGGCCACGCCGAGAACCACCATCGCCATCGAGTGACGGACACGAAGAAGGCGGCCGGGAACGGGTCCCGGCCGCCTTCGCCAGTTGTTAAGGCAGAGTCCAGCTCTGGTTCGCCGCTGCGGTGCACGACCAGATCTGCAGCTGGGTGCCGTCGGCCGAGCTGGGGCCGGTCGCGTCCAGGCACTTGCCGAGGGACTGCAGGCTGGCGTTGGCGCCGGCGGTCCACTGCTGCGCGGCGGTGCCGTTGCAGTCGTAGAGCTGGACCTTCGTGCCGTTGGCGGAGTTGGCCCCGGCGACGTCGAGGCACTTGCCGAGTGCGCGCAGGGTGCCGTCGGTGCCGACCGTCCACTGCTGGGCGGTGGTGCCGTTGCAGGTGTACAGCTGGATCTTCGTGCCGTTGGCGCTGCTCGCGCCGGCGACGTCCACGCACTTGCCGCCGTAGCCGGTGATCTGGCCGGTCCGGGTCGACGGGGTGCCGCTGTCGGCGCCGGCCCAGAGGTACGTGCCGACGGTCTTCGCCGGCAGGGTGCTCTGGACCTGCTGGGTGCCCACGCGCAGGGTGAACGCCTGGCTCGCCGAGGTCTGGTTCACGACCACGGTGACGAGGGTGCCGTCCGGGTTGAGGAACGCGACGTTCGTGACGCTGCCGGTCGAGCCGTAGCCGGTGGCGACGCGGCGGGCGCCGGCCTGCACGAACTTCGAGAACTGGGCGATCATGTCGTAGTCGGGCAGGGCCCAGTACGTGTCGCGGTTGGTGGTGCTCTGCACGAGCATGGTCGGGTCGGGCGAGCCGGACCAGCGCTCGGGCGAACGGTTCTGGTCCAGCATGCTGACCCAGCCCTCGTACAGGGTGGCGGAGTTGCGGAAGTACTGCACGATGCGGTCGGCTCCCGCGGTACCCCAGACGGAACGCTCGGTCATGAGGACGTCCTTATCGGGGTAGCTCGCCTTCACCGTGGCCATCGCCGACGGGTCGCCGGCGTAGTCGTGGAAGGCGATGCCGTCGACCGAGCCGTAGGCGTCGCTGTGGCTCGCGGCGCTGCCCAGGACACCCTGGGCGTAGGAGGCGCCCTCGCTGAAGTTGTGGTCGAAGGCCCAGATCTTGACGGTACCGAGGGAGGCGTTGGTCAGCTCGGTGCGCAGCGCCTTGGCGAGCTGGCGCTCCTGGTCGGCGCTCACCAGCATGCCCGGGTAGTCCGCCGGGGAGAACAGCGGCTCGTTCTGCAGCGTTAGCGCGTAGATCGGGATGCCCTGCGCCACGTACGCCTGCACGGCCCGCCGGTAGTAGGTCGCGAGGGTGGGGATGTAGGTGCTGTTGAGGCTGCCGCCGATGATGTTGTTGCTGGTCTTCATCCACGGCGGGGCGGACCAGGCGCTGGCGAAGATCTTCAGGTTGGGGTTGATCGCGAGGGCCTGCTTCAGCGTGGCGATGATGTTGTAGTCGATGTCGCGCTGGATGGAGAACCGCGACAGCGACGGGTCGGCCGCGCCGTCGTCGTAGGTGTAGAAGTCGTGCGAGGTGAAGTCGCTGGTGCCGAACGTGATGCGGGCGACGTTGAAGCCGGCGCCGGCGGACGGGTCGACGAGGGTGCGCAGCGCCCGGTCGCGCCCGGCGGCGCTCATGCGGGACAGGTTGTAGATGGTCGACTCCTCGAGGGAGGAGCCGACACCCAGGATGCTCTGGTACTTCGTGTTGGTGTCGACGGTGACGGTGGCGCTGCCCGACGCCGCGCCGATCGGGATGTCGGCCTGGCGGGACAGCTGGTACGGGGTGCCGGCGAGGCCGGTGGCGGGGTTGGTGTACCAGTTGCCGTTCTTGGGCTCGTAGCCGGCGGTGCGCGACTCCGAGCTCCAGTACACCTGCACGGCGGTGGCGGCCGCCGATGCCGGCAGTTGGGCGGATGTGAGCAGCGCGGCCGCTGTGGCCGCGACGAGCAGTGCAGCGAGTGGCCGGGTTGGGACCATGTGCACGCCTCCTGGCGGGGGGACATAACTTCGGGACTTGTATTAAGCCCCGGCACCAGGTATCTGTCAATGTTCTTAACAGATGGCTCGACCGGCGGATCCTGGGTACGTGGCGGGGATGCATGCACGCGCACACCACCGGCCGCGGATCGTCGTCGTCGGGGCCGGGTTCGCCGGGTACCAGGCCGCGCGGCGGCTGCTGCGGCGCTCCCGCGGCGCCGCCGACGTCGTGGTGGTCAACCCGACCGACTACTTCCTGTACCTGCCGCTGCTGCCCGAGGTGGCCGGCGGGGTGATCGACCCGCGGGCGATCAGCGTGCCGCTGCAGGACACGCTGCCCGGGGTGCGCCTCGTGCTGGGCGAGGTCGACGGGGTGGACACGGCGGCGCGGACCGTCTCCTACGCCGGGCCGGAGGGCGAACGCGGCACGCTGGGGTACCACCGGCTGGTCCTCGCCGCCGGCAGCGTCAACAAGCTGCTGCCGATCCCCGGCGTCGCGGAGAACGCGCACGGGTTCCGCGGGATACCGGAGGCGCTGTACCTGCGCGACCACCTCGTCCGCCAGGTCGAGCTCGCCGACGAGACCGACGACCCGGCCGAGCGCGCGGCGCGCATGACGTTCGTCGTCGTCGGCGCCGGGTACACCGGCACCGAGGTCACCGCGCAGGGCCAGCTGCTCACCGCCGACATCGCCGCCCGGCACCCGCGGCTGCGCGGCACGCCGCCGCGGTGGCTGCTGCTGGACACCGCGGACCAGGTGCTGCCGGGCATGCACGCGCGCATGTCGGAGGCGGCCGAACGGGTGCTGCGCGGCCGCGGCATCGACGTGCACCTCGGCACGTCGGTGCGCGAGGCGACCGCCGACGGGGTGCGCCTCACCGACGACCGGTTCGTGCCCTCGCGCACGCTGGTGTGGTGCGTCGGGGTGCGCCCCGACCCGCTCGTCGAGCAGGCCGGGCTGCCGACCGACGAGGGCCGGCTGCGCGTCGACGCGCACCTCAACGTCCCCGGCCACCCGGAGATCTTCGGCTGCGGCGACGGCGCCGCGGTGCCCGACCTGCATCGCCCGGCCCGGTACACGGCGCTGACCGCACAGCACGCCATCCGGCAGGGCCGGCTCGTCGCCGACAACATCGCGGCGTCCTACGGCATCGGTCAGCCGCGGCGGTACCGCCACCGCGACCTCGGCTTCGTCGTCGACCTCGGCGGCTGGCAGGCCGCCGCCGACCCGCTGCACGTGCCGCTGTCCGGGCCCCTGGCCCGCGCCGTGACCCGCGGCTACCACCTCGCCGCGCTGCCGGCCAACCGGCTGCGCACCGCCACCGACTGGCTCATCACCGCCGTGAGCGCCCGGCCGGGCGTGCAGCTCGGGCTCGTGGAAGGTCAGGCGGTACCGCTGGACACCGGCGCGCCGCAGGTCCCCGCCGCGCAGCGGTCCGGCTGAGGGTCAGCCCGCCGCGGCGCGGAACGTCACCCGGTTGTCCTTGGTGGTCACCTGCACCCCGGTGAACCCGGCGCGCTCCAGCCGCTGCGGCAGCGTCGCCGGGTCCAGCGGCACCATGATGTCGCCGATGTGCAGCAGCCGGAACCGCGGCGTCGGCAGGCTGTCGCTGCCGGCGAACACCCCGCCCGGCGCGAGCACCCGCCGCGCCTCGGCGAACAGCCGGTCCTGGTGCTCGGCCGACGGCACGTGGTGCAGCATCGTGAAGCACACGACCGCGTCGAAGGAGGCGTCCGGCAGCGGCATCGCGGCGCCGTCGCCCTCCAGCACGGTGACACTGCCAGGGACGTTGCGGCGCAGGCGTTCGGCGAGCTTCGGGTTGACCTCCACCGCGGTCATCGCTTCGCTGCCGCGGGCCAGCACCCGCGTCGTCGCGCCGAATCCGGGCCCGATCTCCAGCAGCCGCCCGTCCAGCGCCACGTCGCGCAGCGCCCACGGCAGCAGATGGTGCTCGACCGTCTCGTACCACTTCGCCGACTTGCACAGCCGGTTGTGCAGCAGGTTCATGCAATCGACGCTAGTGATCACCGGTCCTGACCACCAGCTGCTATCGTGCCAGGTGATGTCGAAATCAGGACATCCGGCGATCATGGTCGGCGACTTCACGATGGCGCACGGGATGCGCTTCGCGCCGCACGTGCACCCCGTGCACCAGCTGTCCTGGGCCACCGAGGGCACGGTGTCGATCTCCACCGGGGCGGGCGCGTGGGTGCTGCCGTCGACCCGCGCGCTGTGGATCCCCGCCGGCGTCGAGCACGCCGTGGACGTCAGCGGGCCCGCGGTCTTCCGGGCCGTGCACATCGACCGCTCCCCGCACGGCTGGAGCGCGCCCACCGTCGTCGCGGTCACGTCGCTGCTGCGGGAGCTGGCCGCGTACCTGACGGACCCGGCCCTGCGCGGGGACGCCCGGCGGCGCGCCGAGGCGGTCCTGCTCGACGTGCTGCGCCCGGTCAGCGCGGCGACCCTCGAGGTGCCGATGCCGGCCGACGAGCGCGCCCTCGCGGTGGCGCGGGCGATCCTGGCCGACCCGTCCGACGCCCGCGGGCTGGCCGCCTGGGGCCGCGAGGCCGGCGCGAGCGGGCGCACCCTGGCCCGGGCGTTCACGGCGGAGACCGGCCTGAGCTTCGGCCGCTGGCGCACCAACGCCCGCCTGCGCGCCGCCCTGTTCCTGCTCGCCGCGCACACGCCCGTCTCGGTCGTGTCCCGCCGCGTCGGCTACGGCACCCCGAGCGCGTTCATCGCCGCGTTCCGCGCCGCGCTCGGCGTCTCGCCGGGCGCCTACTTCGGCGGCGCGCCCGAGTGAGCTCGGGCCGCCGCCGCTGGTCGCACCGGGCGGTGGGTCGCCAGCAGCGCCGTGCCGGCCACGATCACACCCAGGCACACCACGAACCCGACCGCGTCGCGCGGCGAGTGCGGGATCTCCTCGTGCAGCAGCAGCGCGCCGAGCACCACGGCGGTGATCGGGTTGGCGATGACGTCGGCCGGGTAGCCGACGCCGAGGCCGTCGACGCGCAACGCCAGCTGCAGCAGGACCACGCCCGCCGCCGCGGCCGGAACCAGCAGCGCCGTCGCCACCAGGGCGTCCGGGTCCGTAAGCGCGCCCCGGCCGAGGCGCTGCCAGGAGGCGGCGACGGCGTCGAGCAGCACGGCGGCCAGGCCCGTGCAGGCACCCGCGATCAACCCGCAGGCGGCCGCCCGGGTCCGCTGCCCCCATCGCCGGGCCGCCGACAGCACCACCGCCGCCGTGGCCAGCAGCGTCGCCGCCGTCGCCAGGCTGGTGCGCAACCGCAGCGGGTCCGCGTCGCCGGGATCGCCGATCAGCAGGAAGAACGCGGCCACGCCGGCGAAGATCAGGCCGCAGGCACGGTACTGCACCGCCGCCGGCCGGTGCGCGCCCAGCCGCCACGCCACCAGTAGCGACACCGGCAGCGCCAGCAGCAGGCACGGCTGCACCAGGATCACCGGCCCGGTCGACAGCGCGACCACCTGCAGCAGCGCCGCCACGCCGTCCAGCGCCATCCCGAGCCGCCAGCGCCGGTCCCGGACCAGGTCGCGGCCCTCGCGGCCGGAGGCGGCGGCGTGCTCGACGGCCGTCGCCGCGCCGTAGCCGCAGGCCGCCGCGAGCGCGCACGGGATCGCCACCAGGAGCATGTGCGAAGCGTCGCAGGGCGGCGGGTGACCGCGCAGGTGAACCGGTGAGTCGTCCTCGTCCTGCGCCGCGATCCGGCGGCGGGCATGATGGGTTCATGATCCGCTCGTACCGCTCGGCCGACCGCGACGCCGTCCACGACATCTGCATCCGCACCGCCGACGCGGGGCAGGACGCGTCGGGCTCCTACGCCGACCCGGACGTCCTGCCGGACATCTTCGCCCACCCGTACACGCACCTCGAACCCGACCTCGCGTTCGTCGTCGACGACGGCGGCGCGGCCGTCGGCTATGTCCTGGGCACGACCGACACGGCGGGGTTCGTCAAGCGGTTCCGCGACGAGTGGCTGCCGCTCGTCGCCGGCCGGTATCCGGCGCCGGCCGGCGAGCCCGGCACGCCCGACGAGGTGATGGCGCACCTGCTGCACTGGCCCGAGCGCATGGTCGTGCCGGAGCTGGCCGGCTACCCCGCGCACCTGCACATCGACTTGCTGCCCGCGCACCAGCGCGCCGGGCACGGCCGGGCGCTCATCGACGCGTTCGTCGCCGCGCTGCGCGAGCGTGGCGTGCCCGGCGTGCACCTGGGCATGGTCACGACCAACACGCCCGCCCGCGCCTTCTACGACCGGCTCGGCTTCCACGTCCTCGAGGTGCCCGACCCGGGCCCGCTGACGTACCTCGGCCTGAAGCTGTAACGCCGATGGAATAAAGGCTTGCGCCGCGACGCTAGGGTTGGCGTAGACAATCTCGTCGAGTGGAGGGAGCCGGCCGTGCAGTACCGCACAGCTGTCGTCGTTCCCCGCTCGCAGCACGAGGTGATCCGCGTGTCTTCGTTCCTCCCGGTGTCCGCTCGCGCGGCGGCACTGGGGCGTCCCGCGCCCGGCTGAGCTCCAGCCCGCGGGGCGAATCGCGCTGTCCAGTCCGAAGTGACGAGCCCGTGAAGGGGCAACAGTGCGTAACGAACTCGAGCGCGTCCGCAACATCGGCATCCTGGCCCACGTGGACGCGGGCAAGACCACGACCACCGAGCGGATCCTGTTCGCGACCGGCGCGACCTACAAGCAGGGCGAGGTCCACGACGGCACCACCGTCACCGACTTCGACGCCCAGGAACGCGACCGCGGCATCACCATCTTCGCCGCCGCGGTCAGTGTCGACTGGGCCGGCCACCGGATCAACCTGATCGACACGCCCGGCCACGTCGACTTCGCCGACGAGGTCGAGCGCTCGCTGCGCGTTCTCGACGGCGCGGTCGCCGTGTTCGACGGCGTCGCCGGCGTCGAGCCGCAGAGCGAGTCGGTGTGGCGGCAGGCGGACCGGTACGGCGTGCCGCGGATCGCGTTCGTGAACAAGCTCGACCGGGCGGGCGCGGACTTCGACGCCGCCGTGGCCTCCATCCGCGACCGGCTGCACGTCACGCCGCTCGTGGTGCAGGAGCCCATCGGCGCCGAGGCCGCATTCGCCGGCATGACCGACCTGACCGAGGTGTCGGCCCGGTCGGCGGCGCTGGTCGAGCAGGTCGCCGAGCTGCACAGCGGGGCATTGGAGGAGTACGTCGAGACCGGCACGCTGAGCCGCGAGACGCTGCGACGGGCGCTGCGCGAGCTGACCCTCGCCGGCACCGCGGTCGTCGTGCTGGGCGGCTCGGCGTACAAGGACAAGGGCATCGAGGAGCTCCTCGACGCGGTGGTGGCGTACCTGCCCTCGCCGCTGGACATGCCCCCGGTCGCGGACGGGCGCCCGGCCGACCCGGATGCCCCGCTCGCGGCGCTGGTGTTCAAGGTGCACTCGGCCGCGACCGGGCGGCTCACCTACCTGCGGGTGTACTCCGGCACGCTGCGCAAGGGCACGGCGGTGTACGAGCCGAACGCCGACGAGACCGAGCGCGTCTCGCGCATCCTGCACGTCCAGGCCGACCGGCACACGGACGTGGACCGCGCGGTCGCGGGCGACATCGTCGCGGTGGTCGGGCTCAAGCACGCTCGCACCGGCGAGACGCTGTGCGACCCGGGCCACCGGCTCGTGCTCGAGCCGCCGTCCACGGCGACGCCCGTCGTCTCCGTGGCGGTCGAGGCGAAGAGCCGCGCCGACGCGGGCCGCCTCGCCGTGGCGCTGGCCCGCCTGGTCGAGGAGGACCCGTCGCTGGTCGTCACCAGCGACGCCGAGACCGGCCAGACCGTGCTCAGCGGCATGGGCGAGCTGCACCTGGAGGTGGCGGTGGAGAAGATGCGCCAGAGCGGCAACGGCCTGCAGATCGCCGTCGGCCGCCCGCAGGTCGCCTATCGCGAGACCCTCGTGCGCGGCGTGAGCGGGCTGCTGTACCGCCTGGTGCACCAGCGCGGCGGCGCGGGCCTGTTCGCCCACGTCCAGATCGACGTGTCCCCTGTGGACGGTGAGGAGCTCGTGTTCGAGTCCACAGTGGTCGGCGGGCACGTGTCCAAGGAGTACGTGCGGGCGGTCGAGGACGGCTGCCGCGACGCCCTCGCGTCCGGCCCGGTCGGCGGCTACCCGGTGACCGGCGTGAAGGTGACGCTCACCGACGGCCGGATGCACGAGAAGGACTCCTCGGACCTGGCCTTCCGCCTCGCCGGGCGGGAGGCGCTCCAGCAGGCGTTCCAGGAGTCCGAAATGGTACTCCTGGAGCCCGTCGTGGAGGCCACCGTGACCGTCCCCGACGACATGGTCGGCGGCGTGCTCGGCGACCTCGCCGCCCGCCGCGGCCGGGTCACCGGCTCGACCACGCGCGGCGGCACGGTCGTCGTCACCGCCGTCGTGCCCCTCGCGGAGCTGTTCGGCTACGCGACGCGGCTGCGCAGCCGCACGCAGGGCCGGGGCACGTTCACGACCCGCCCCGCCGGCTACGCCCAGGCGCCCTCGGGCATCCTGGCGTAAAGGAAAGGTAACGGCGCGCACCTTGACGGTGCGCGCCGTTACTGTTTCCATCACGACAACTCGGGGTACGGGGCCGCCGGTCTCAACTACCGTTGAGGTTTTCCGGGGGAGGCTTTGCCCGTGCGATTGGCCGTGCTCGACGTCGGTTCCAACTCTGCGCACCTGCAGATCGTCGAGGCGCGCTCGCACAAGCCGCCGCTGCCGGTCTTCCGGCTCAAGGCACCGACGCTGCTCGCCGAGTCCGTCACGCCCGACGGCGCGCTCACCCCCGACGGCGTCGAGCGCGTGGTGCGGGCCGTGGCCTGCACCGTCGAGGCGTACCGGCAGCACAGCGCCAAGGACCTCATCCCCCTCGCGACCGCGACGATCCGCGACGCCACCAACAACGCCGAGATCCGCCGGCGCGTGCGCGAGGCGACCGGCGTCGAGCTGCGCTCCCTCAGCGGCGAGGACGAGGCCCGGGTCACGTTCCTGGCCGTGCGCCGCTGGCTCGCCGGCAATGCCGGCGGCGAAGGCCTGCTGCTGCTCGACATCGGCGGCATGTCGATGGAGATCGCATCCGGCGACGGCGGCGAGCACCCGGACCTCGCGGTGTCGCTGCCGATCGGCGCCGGCCTGCTCACCCGGCGCTTCCTGCCGGAGCACCCGGCCGCCCGCAACGCCGTCGAGCGCGTCCGCCGCCACGTCCGCGCGGCCGTGCGCCCCGTCGCCGCCGAGCTCGCCGGCCACCCTCGCCCCGACCGTGTCATCGGCACGTCGAAGACCTTCAAGCAGCTCGCCGGCCTGACCGGCGAGGGCGACCACCTCAGCCGGCGCGCCCTTCGCCGCTGGGTGCCGCGCCTGGCCGACATGAGCCCGCTGCAGCGCGCCAACCTGCCCGGCGTCGCCGCCGCCCGCGCCCGGCAGCTGCTCGCCGGCGCGGTCACTGCCGTGACCGTGATGGAGGCCTTGGACCTGCGCACCCTGGACGTCTGTCCCTGGGCCCTGCGCGAGGGTCTCCTGTTGCGCCGGTACCGCGAACTGCGCGGCTGACCGCCTCGGCTACTTCGACCTGAGCGTCCTTCCGCGCGGCGACGGGCCACTCATGGATGGGCTTCGCCGGCCGTCTTGATGTTCGGTTAGGACGCCGGCTGTGGGGCGTGGTCGTGTTCGTCGGGTGTGATGGTCTCCAGGGCGGCGCGGAGGGCGACGCGTGAGGTGATGCCGAGTTTGGGGAAGATCCGGTGCAGGTGTGCGCCGACCGTGCGGTGGGACAGGAACAGCTGCTGGGCGATCTGTTTGTTGGTCAGGCCGGTGGCCGCCAGCGTGGCGATCTGCCGCTCCTGCGCGGTCAATGCGACGGTTCGGGTGTCGGGCCTCGTGCTGGCGGTGGCGACTCCGGTGGCGCGCAGTTCGTCGCGGGCCCGCTGCGCCCAGGGTCGGGCGCCCATCCGGTCGAGGGTGTCCAGAGCGGCGCGCAGGTACAGGCGGGCTCGGGTGGTGTCGCGGGTGCGGCGGAGCCACTGTCCGTAGGCGAGTTGGATGCGGGCCTGTTCGAACGGCCACCGGTCGGCCTCGGGCAGGGACAGGGCCGCCTCGAACAGCCGGCCGGCTGCATCGTCGGCCGCGGCCAGGGCCGCGGCCCCGGCGATGATCAGCGCCGAGCGGGTGGAGACGCGGGAGATGCCGGCCTGCTGGGCGGCGGCGACGTGCGCGCGGGCCTCCTCCGTCCGCCCGGTGCGCACGGCCGCCTCGACCAGGTCCATGATCAGTAGGCGGCCGGGGACGCCGGCGCTGGGCGCACCGGGCGGGTTGACTCGTGCCGCCTGTACGTAGGCTTCCTCGTAGTCGCTCTGGCCCAGCGCTGCGAGGGTGCGAACCCGCCGGGCGTACGCCTCCGGCAGCCCGACGCCGCGGGGCGCCGCCCAGGTGGTGATCTCATCGGCCAGGACCCGAGCCCGGTCCACGTTGCCGCGGGCGGCCTCGATGTATGCCAGATGACACCGAAGCTGCCCCTGGACAAGGTGGTGGCCGTAGGCCTCCGCCAGGTCCAGCCCCTCCCCGGCCAGGTTCTCGGCCTCGTCCCACTGCCCGTGGCCGTAAGCGTCGATGCACAGCAGCAGCAACCCGGCCATGACCATGGTGATCGCGCCGCTGTCGCGTTCTCGTTCGACCACGCGGCGGACCAGGTAACGGTAGTCGGACAGGGCCTCCACTCCGACGGCCGCCCAGGTCAGGGGGACGACCGGCCAGGGTGACGGGTCGGCGGGCAGGGCCGCGAAGGCGTGGGCGAGGCCCTCCCGGACCGTGTCGGCGGTGCGGGCGGGGTCGACGTACGCGTCGTAGCACAGCCGAAACGCGGTTGCCGCCTCCGGGGCGAACCGGGCCAGTGCGGTGTTGAGCAGTTCCCACGGCTCCGGTCGGCCGGCGTAGATGCTGACGGCCAGCAACGCGTGCAGGATCCAGCGGGAGTCCCAGTCGTTGGTGGTCTTGGCGGTGTCGGCGACGTCGTCGAGCGCCCGGGCCAGCAACTGGTGGGCGGCCTCGACGTCGCCCTCACCGTGCGTGAGGAGGTGGGCCGTGGCGGCGAAGACCAGCCCGGTCGGCGTGTCCGGGGCCTGCCCGGCGTCGGCCAACAACCGTGGCGCCTGGTCGAGCTGACCGGTCATGACCGCGAGGTAGGCGGCCTCGACCAGTCGGCGGGACCGGCCGGCCGGGTGCGAGCTGAGTTCACCGGCGCGCACCTTCAACGTCACCGCGGCGGCCGCGCCGCCACGCCGGTCGCCGACGGTCGTCTGGTTCAACGTCCCGGCCGAGGCGGCGGACGGGTCGCCGCGCCGCCAGGCGGCCAGGGCCGCCTCGTCCAGCGCCCGGGCCACCGCCTCGTCCGGTCCGGTCGCGGCCTCGGCCAGGTGCCACGCCCGCCGCTCCGGGTCACCGGCCAGGGCGGCGGCCAGGGCCTGGTGCGCTGCGCGGCGCTCACCGGGCGAGGATGCCTGCACGATCGCCGAGCGGATGAGCGGGTGCCGAAACACCACAGGGCCGGTGACCGCATCCATGCGGACGAGGCCGGCCTGCTGGGCCGGGGCCAGGTCGTCGACGTCGGCACGGCCCTGCGCCGCCGCGCGGATGGTGGCCGGGCTCGCATCCGGTTCCAGCGCGGCCAGCAGCAGGACCTGCCGCCCCGGTGCGGGCAGGGTCCGCACCCCGGCGGCGACGATCCCCTCCAGCCGCCCATGCAGAGGCAGGAAGGCGGGCAGCGGATCCTGGCCGCAGCGCTGCCGGTCGGTCAGCACGCCGGGGAGTTCCCGCAGCACGAGCGGGTTGCCGGCGGCCTCGTCGAGCAGCCGCCGCCGTACCGTCGGCGCCAGCCCCGGCCAGCGGGCGTCCAGCAGGCTGGTCGCGGGCTGGCTGGCCAGCGGCCCGATCTGCCGTTCGCGGAACCCGACCTGGTCGAAGCAGCTGCCGGCACCGGTGCGCGCGGCGGCCAGGAACACGATCGGGTCATCGCCGATGCGGCGAGCGGCGAACGCCAGCACGGTCGCGCTGGCGCGGTCGATGCCTGGCACGTCGTCGACGATCACCAGCAGCGGACGGCCGGCCGCAACCCCGCGAAGCAGGGCCAGCACCGCCGTGACCACCAGCGGGTCCGGCGACGACCCCGGCGCTAGGTCGAAGACCTGGTGCAGGGCGTCGCGATGACGGTCGGACAGCCGGTCGGCGCACTCACGAAGCGGGTCGAGCATCTGATGCAGCGTCGAGAAGCCGATCTCGGCCTCGAACTGCGCCCCGGACGCCCGTAGCACCCGCATCCCGGCCGCCTCGGCGCGGGCCGCCGCGGCGTCCAGCAGCGCGGTCTTGCCCACCCCCGGGTCGCCGCGCAGCAGCAGGCCGGGCCCGATCGGGCGGTGGCCGGCAAAGAGTGCGTCGATCTGTCCCAGTGCGGCCGTGCGCCCCACCAGCTCTGCTACAAACGCTGATTTCATCGACTTCCCCGTCCGATGACGTCTGTTGGAAAGACTGTGATGGATAGGTTGGAAGAGTCGGCAACGGTCACCGTGCGAGGATCGCCGGTCCCGTGTTCACATAGCGATCGTGCGACGGCGAACAGCATCCGGCATGGGTCACATGACCACATTGGGAGGATCTCCATACGCTGCGGCGCGCCGCTGGCGCTGCTCCTGCCGAATCCTGGTCCGCATTGGTGAGAGCCGGTGCGCGAAGGGCTTTTCGGCAAGAGCATCCCCGCTGGGCCTGGTAATCCCGTGTCCCGCAAAGGGGAAGCGTATGGCCGTGATTGGAGTCGAGCGCACAAAGTCCACGCACGCGCCGGTAGCGGCGGCCACCGGATCCGCCAGGTCGATGCTCGGCATTGCCTCGACGACCTCGAGTGCATCGAGGATTGTCGTGGTGACCTCGTCGGGGGTGCGCATGCCGTCGACGGGGAGCAGAATGCCGTCCAGCGCGTACCAGTCCAGGACCGGACTCGTCACCTGGTGGTAGAGCGCCAGCCGCCGCCGGATCACGGGCTCTGTGTCGTCCTGGCGGTGCTCGGTCGCGGCTCGTGCAAGCAGCCGCCGTACCACTTCATCGTCATCGGCCCGCAGGTGCAGCGCGACGTCGGGGGCCATCCCGAGCTCGGCCGCCATCCGGGACAACGTCTCCGCCTGTGCCGAGGTCCTCGGGTAACCGTCAAGGACGTAGCCCAGGCCGGCGGTCTTGGCCGCGATGAACGCCTCCCGGACCATCTCCAGCACGATCTCGTCCGGCACCAGCGACCCGCAGTCCAGGTGGCGCTGCACGGCATGACCGAGGTCTGTGCCTCGTGCGACGTGGCTTCGCAGAAGATCGCCGATGGCGATGTGTGGAATGCCGAAGTGGGCGGCGATTCGGGAACCCTGGGTTCCCTTCCCGGCTCCGGGCGGGGCGATCAGCAGCAGCCGCATGGGGTGTCTCCTGTGCAGTCGTTCGTCGCGGACCGTTTCGGTGCGCCGATCCGAATGCTGCTTGCCGCAGGAGGCTCCGGGCATGGGTCACACGACTGCATCCATAGCGTCATCAGGGACGGACGGCCTTATGGTCGGACGAGCCGGAGGTGCCTCACAACGCCGCCTCCGATGCAGTCACTTGACACATGCGCCAGGGCCGGTGGTCGTCACACCATGCATGTATGGCCACAGTCCGATCTCGAGTATTGCGTGCCCCGTCCGCGGCACGCTGCCCACCGACTGCCACGCTCGGGTCGTCGCAGTCGCCGATAGCGCCGTGGACCTCCGGGCAAGGACCGCCAGAGCCCACTCGACCGGCCGAGTCGCCGATGAGCCGGGTTGGCGCCGGTGGCACGGACGCCGAAGCAGTCGCCCCTGCGGGAGGGAGACACGAGATGCGGATACTGATGATCGCGCCATCTGGTGTTGGTAAGAGGATGTTGGGCGCGGTGATCGCCGCCCACTTCAACATCCCGCACATCGCGATGGGCGAGTTGCTGCGCGATCACGTCGCCCGGCGCACGGATCTTGGTCGTGCCGCGCAGGTTCACCTGAGCCGTGGGGAGGTGGTACCCGACGAGCTTGTGCTGGACCTGGCCCGCCGGGAGCTCACGGCGGCCAGAGCGGGCGGCGAGTACCTGCTCGAAGGTATGCCGCGCACGCTGCGCCAGGCACGGGAGGCCTACAAGATTGCGCTGCACCTGGGGATGACCGCGAACGTCGCGCTACACCTGGGGGTCGACGACGAGGAACTGATTCGGCGCCTAGTCTCGCGAGCCGCTCTCGAACGCTGTCAGGACACCGTGGACGTCATCCGCGATTGGCTGGAGCTGTACCACCAGGCGACCAAACCGCTTGTTGCGTGGTACAGCCAGCGCGGCATCCTCGTCCGTGCCGACGCTATGCGGCCCACCATCCAGGTCGGCAGGGAGATCATTGCCGCCCTCGAGGCGATGCGGCCACTGGTCGGCCACGTCCCCGAACAGCTGCGCCAGCCCGTCGACCTCACGGGGGTGGGCGCCGAGTTCGGCCCTTCGCCAGATTCGGCGAGCCAGCCCGGGAACCCCGTTATCCCTTTGCCGTCGTCGCTGTACGAGCGGGCCCGTCTCGGTGCCGACGAATGGCGGTGAGGATCGGTGCTCATTCGTCGTCGGGGCGGCACGAGAGATGATGCACAGTACCCATTCCCGTTGTCCGGCAACGGGTCAGTGAGGCGCCCGGGCAGCGTTCTCGCAAGATCGCCTCCCAGATTTCTCCCACCGGGGGATCACCCGGGTCATCTCGATGCGAACTGTCGGCCGGATGGCGTGATGGGGTTCTGTCCTAGGTCAGGAGGCTCCGTCAGGCTGGGGCTGTCCGGTGTGGGACGGTTTGGCTGCTGTACTTCGCTGCTGTACGGCTCGTCATCGTTACTGGACCTCACGGATCGCCGCGGCTCGGCGTTGCAGCTGTTCGGCGTCTTCGGTCCGGCCCAGCGCCGACAGACTGTCCGCGAGGGTGTCCAGCTTGTCGGCCATGTCGGGGTGGTCGGGGCCGAAGGTGTTCTCGGTGATGGCCAAGGCCCGGCGCTGCAGCGGTTCGGCGTCACCGGCCCGGCCCAGCGCCGACAGGGTGATCCCGAGGTTGTCCAGCCTGTCGGCCGTGTCGGGATGGTCGGGGCCGAGGGCGTTCTCGGTGATGGCCAAGGCCCGGCGCTGCAGCGGTTCGGCGTCACGGGCCCGGCCCAGCGTCCACAGGGTGATCCCGAGGTTGTCCAGCCTGGTGGCCATGTGGGGGTGGTCGGGGCCGAGGGTGTTCTCGGTGATGGCCAAGGCCCGGCGCTGCAGCGGTTCGGCGTCGCCGGCCCGGCCCAGCGTCCACAGGGTTCTGGCGAGGTTGCTCAGCCTGGTGGCCGCGTCGGGGTGCTCGGGGCCGAGGGCGTTCTCGGTGATGGCCAAGGCCCGGCGCACCAGTGGTTCGGCGTCACCGGCCCGACCCAGCGCCCACAGGGTCATCGCGAGCTTGTCCAGCCTGGTGGCCGTGTCGGGGTGGTCGGGGCCGAGGGCGTTCTCGGTTATGGCCAGCGCCCGCTGTTGCTGTATCAGCGCCTGCCGGTGGCGGCCTTGCGCCCGCTCGAAGAGGGCGGTCTGCCCGAACAGCCAGGCCAGGTCAAGGCCGCCGATGTGGTCGGGGCACTGGTCTGCCAGGGCCGCCACGTGCGGGCTCAGCGCCGCCCATCGGGGCCATCCGGCCAAGGCGGTGGCCGGATGACCGGGCGGGACTGCTTGGCGCAGGAGCTCGACCGCGATGCGCAGGGTGTCCGTCCGCAGGTCCTGAGCGTCCTGTTTTGGTGGGCGGGCAAGCTTGGCGGCGTGGTTGTCGCCGGATGGGGCGTCGGGAACTGGTTGCCGCAGCTGGCTCATGGTGATCGCCTGGACCAGCCGGTGTGTGGTGACCGCCTGGCCGGTCAGGGTGATCATGTTGTACGACGCCAGCACACCCAACGCCCCATCAGCGGCGCCGGGTTCGGCGACGGGGGTAAGCACGTCGCGGGGGAGGTCGTCGGGGGCGTAGCAGGCCAACACCTGCAGCAGCCGTACCGCCATCGGGCTTTGCTCAGCGATCATGTCGATGGTGACCGACCAGGTGCGGGCTACCGCACGCTGCGCGCCGTTGCCGTCGCCAGCGGCTACCGCGGCCAAGACCCGCTCCGGGTCGCCGCGCAGCTGGCGCAGATAGTCGCTCATTGGGGTGCGGGTCTGCCGCAGATAGGCTCCGGCCTGCTGCAATGCGAGCGGCAGGCACCCCAACTCCCCGGCCAGCACCCCGGCGGTGCCCGGATCGGTTTGCCCGGACAGCCGGGTGAGCAACGCCGCCGCGTCGGCCGGGTTGAGCACCTCCAGGCGCAGACAGCCGTCGGTGATGTCTTCCCAGCCCACATCCCGCCGCGTCGTGATCAACACATGGCCGCGGCTCAACTGGCCGAGCAACCGTGCGACGTGGTGGCGGTGCTCGACGTTGTCCAGCACCAGCAGCCACCCGTCGTGGCTTTGCAGCCACACCAGCGCCCAACCGGCCGCCTCCGCCTGGTTGGCGATCACCTGCACGTCCGGATGCAGCCTGAACGCCAACTCGGCCAACCCCGTCTCGATCGCCTCCGGGCTGTCCGCGAGCACCCACCACACCAGCCGGTACTCGGCCCGGTGCGCGGTGGCGTACTGCAACGCCAGCTCGCTTTTACCGACTCCGCCCAAGCCGTGTACCGCCTGGGCCACCACTCCGGCCCCGGCACGGACGAGCCGATCCAGCTCGTCCAACTGTGCGTCACGGCCGACGAATGTCCGCGCCGCCGGCTTGGGCAGAGCCACCAAACCGCCGGCAGGGGCGTCCACCGCCGCTGGCGATCCCAACGTCACCGGCCCGTTGAACTGCCGGGCCTGCGCACCGTCGCCGGTCTGCACGATCCCGGTGTTGTGTTCGACGTTGGCCGCGCGTTGCCCCGGCACGTTCACCAACCCGGGCACGGCCGGGCCTGCTGCCGGCGCAGCGCTGTCCTGGTCGGGCACGTCTACGCGCGTCCCTGCCACGCGGTGCTGCCGTCGCCGGTCTGCACGACGCCGGTGTTGTGCTGCACCGTCACCGACCGCGGTCCGGCCGCGGTCATCGCCGTACCAGGCAGCAACGCGGCCACCTCGGCGGCCAACTGCGGGTCGGCCGCCAATGCCTTGCGCAGTTGCGACCGCAGCGCCGCGACCCGGTCCGGGTCCTGCAGGTCCTCCGCCACATCCTGCACCGCAGCACCCACCGCGACCGACGATCCGTCATGGCGCAGGAACCGGCAAAGCAAGCGCCTGCCTAGACCGACCATCGCGTCGGCCGTGGCGTCCGCGGCTGCGTCGCGGGCGCGGTCCACCACCGCGGTGCCATACGCCCCGATCGCGGCCGTCACGTACGGCACGACCGCCAACGCCAGATCCGCATCCATCCCAGCCAACTCCCATTATCGCAGCATCTACGTCGATGAGTACCACACCAGCGCACTGACCGTCACCACGCTGACGGGTGCCCAACGTCGACCATCCCGGCAGGCCCGGCAGCTGTCTCGGCACATCATTCCGAGCGGCAAGATCGGTGCTGGCCGGTCACGCGGAAGCTTCAGACGTGAACTAGCGATGCCCAAGCGCTCTCCGGGCCTGCTGATTCGTCTATACGCGCTGCTCGCGGCCGTGGTTGGCGTCGGTTCGGCGTGGTGTCCGGGGGCCGTCCGGGGCGCGTTGCCCCTGAGCTGCCCCGAACCGCAGCTGCGGTTCGCGGCTACAGTCCGTCGAGCCGGAGTTGTACTGGCCGACCCGCAGGCGCTGGGCTGTGCTGCGGGGCATCGCGCCAGCGGAGGTGCGGCGTGCGCTGGTACTGGTAGCCCTGGTGTTCGTCATGGCGGCGGTGGGTTGATGCGTGACACTTCGACGGCGGCCAACTCGTCGCCGAGGTCGCCCGGACCGCCACGAAGGCGATCGCCCGATTCAAGGTCCGTAAACCCGAACCATCACGGCGGTCAGCTCACGCTGATCCCGCCCATGGCATCAGTTCGCCCGGTAGTGCCGCCAACGCCGGGTCGGCAGCGAGCACCGAGTGCTGATCGAAGGGCCAACGCCGGTCGCCGGTCTCGGCCCTGAAGAGAAACCACAGGAACCGCCAGAGGTCACTTGCCACGACATAGGCCATGTCATCGGGCTCGCTGCCGTCGACGAACCCGACGCTGCCGATCAACGGACCTCGTGTGCTGAGAACGTACGTGTTGCCGCACCCGTCACCGGCGACTGGCAGCCAGCCCTGCTCCCGCCAGGACGGATGGGCTGCGCGTCGCGCTGCCACGTCGTTCGGGTCCAGGCCGAACCGCGCCCCGTATACGCCACCCGGCCCGATAGCCTCGCCCTTGCAAACCTGCAGCCAGTCGGCGAGGACAGATGGGATCGGCTCACCGAGCCGGCGTTCGAGGTCGGCCAGCTCCAGATCGTCAGCACCGCCAGGAAACGGTTGCTCCGGTGCGCGCGGCACCTCGCGGAGCAGCCGCACAACCTCCTGGCGAACCTGCTGGGCATCCACAGTCACAATCTGCCCGACGCGGCATAGCACCAACAACGGGGAACGCTCATAGAGAACGACCGACCGACGACGAAGTTGGCGGCGTCGACACGTTCCAAGATCGCCTAGCCGGAGCTGTCACGCATCATCTGACGCTGATCCGTAATGGATCAACTGGAGCCCGACAGTCCCCCGCACCACCACCAAGCCCATCGCCCGCTACAAGGTCCGCAAGCCCGAGGGACCCGCAGTACGGCACGATGACCACGTGACGTCCGACCTCAACCCTGACAACCGAGACGAACGCCCGGTCATCGCCATCAACGACCGCGGGCTCATCCTCGGCGTGGACGCCCACGGCAGCTGGATCATTTGGACAGAGGACGAAACGGTCTGGCCAGCGCACACTGTGTGGCTCGCTTACGACCACCTGCTATGGCTTATGCCCCTACTGCAAAAGCCGCAGGACGTCGTGACCGAGGCAATCGCCGGTGCTGACGCTGATAACGGCGTGCTGCCGGCCGTGCTGCGATACGCGCTGGGCTGCTGGAGCGGCTACTGGGCCGGGCTCGCACTCGCATGGCTGGAAGCCGGATACCCCTCGACTGAGTTGATCGACGCCCTCCAAGCCCTGAAGGACTCCCCCCGACAACCCCAACCCGTCCGACACCGAGCCCTCCGCTTGTGGCGCAAGGCAACCGAACCCTCACCTTGACCCCGAGAAAGATCGTTTAGCCGGAGCGGCCCGACCCCGGCCAGAGGCGAGAACCGGTCGCGCACCCAGAACTGGTCGGCCGGCGCCGGCGCCTCGCCCCTGACCACGTCCTCGACCTCTCCGAGCGCGTCGTCCAGCTCGGCATCGGAGTACAGCCGGAACGCGTTGGGGTTCGGCGCCTCTTTGTCCCTGATCGGGTTCCCGCAGACGCACATCCACGAAGACAAGACGCTTCCTCTCCCCGCTAGGGATTGCGGGCTCGGCAGGCCGGGCACCGGAATGCGCACGCCCCACGCGCGGTAACGCCGTCGCCCCGTCGTCATCGTCATCGGCTGTTCGCTCCGGTGACCCCTGTTCGCCCCCTCCGTTCCAGCGATCACGGCCCACCGCATGGCTCGAGGACTGACCTCAGCCGGCCAGTGACAGCTCAGCGACCGTCGTCCAGGAGTCCGGCGCGGCGCGGCCCCGGATCAGTCGGGCCGATGACACCGCGAACGGGACCGGCAGCAGCGGCTCGATCGCGGCCTGCGCGGCGCGCAGCCGGTCGACGGGCGCGCTGTCGCCGACCGTTAGATGCGGGATCACCTCGGCATGTTGCCCCCCGTACGGCGGGTAGTCCGGGAACCGCGCCCAAACGGCGGCGGTAAGCGCCCGGAACCCTTCGGCCGGCTCCGGGGCCAGCCACAGCACGCGCTCGTCGAACCAGCGGGCGGCGGTCAGCGTGGCGGTGAACCGTGGCACCGACGCGACGGCGGCGGCCAGGTCCGCCAGCGCGGCGGCGTCGAGCGCGTCCGGCGGCACGAACGGGAACAGGACCGTCACGTGCGCGCCGACGCCCCAGCCAGCGGCTGGGTCGTAGGCGGCCCGGAACCGGCCAACGAGCGGCTCGGCCGCCTCGACGGGAACGATGACTGCGGTCTGCTCCGTGCCGTGTGCCATGCGCGCCCCCGTAGGCATCGAATGTGCTGACCGTCCAACAGATTGCCGATCTTTGTCAGACATGCCAGAACGATCGTGACAGAGAAGGTCTACCGGCACCAGCTGCGGCCGGTGCTGGTGAGCGGCGCCGGGATGGACCGCATGTTCGACTTGCCCCCGGAGGCCGCCGCAGCGCCGTAACCCCCTGCGCCAGTCAGAGGGCCGTTTCCGGTGTCTCTGCCGGCCCATCCGGCGTTGGGAGGGCCCGGGGCAGCGACGGGCACCGTGCCCGTCGCCGGCCCCGCGTAGACCCGCTGACTTGCCACGGCCCATCTTGCGGCGTCAACTCGCTCGATTACCCGGATCCGGTGGCGGCCGCCGTGGTACGCAATACCCTGCAAGGCATACAGGACGGATCAATCGTGGGTCTCTATTTCTGGCATTTCGGGACTGTCACCGCCAGCATGCTGGGTCCGCGTCCCGTCATGATGGGCGAGCTGGTCGGCTGATGGCGCCCAGGTACCTTCGCTCCGATGCGCTCGCCGCACTCACCGCCGCCGCGCTGCTGCTGGGTGCGTGTTCTTCCAAGCCCGCACCGAACAGCGCGGGCCCTGGCGACCACCACACGCTAGAGGCCATGCCCGGAATGAGCATGCCCGGCATGGCCACCTCCCAGCCGCCCGGGAGTGCGGGCGGGACCACCGCGCCGGGCGCCGCGCTGCCCGGCATGCCGCCGCTGCTCGACCCGCACGACGTCTACGCCGCCGACCGGCCCGGCGCGCTCGCCGACGCGGTCAGGAACGACCCCGTCCGGGTGTACGTGCCGAACCTCGGCAGCGACACCGTCTCCGTCATCGACCCGGCGACGTACAAGGTCATCCAGACGGTCAAGGTCGGCAACGCACCGCAGCACGTCGTGCCGGCCTGGGACCTGCGCACGCTGTGGGTGAACAACAACGACGGCAACACACTGACCCCGATCGACCCGGCGACCGGTGCGTTCGGCACCCCCGTCCCGGTCGAAAACCCGTACAACCTGTACTTCACCCCCGACGGCAGGTTCGCGATGGTCATGGCGGAGCTGCTGCACCGCATCGACTTCCGGGACCCGCACACGATGGCGATCGTGCGATCGGTGCCGGTCAACTGCTCCGGGGTGAACCACGCCGACTTCTCGGCCGACGGCCGCTACTTCATCGCGACCTGCGAGTTCTCCGGCGACCTGATCAAGGTGGACGTCCAGCGTCAGGAGGTGGTCGGCCAGTTGCACCTGCCACGCGACGGGGCGATGCCGCAGGACGTCAAGATCACCCCGGACGGGCGCACCTGGTACGTCGCCGACATGCACACCTCCGGCGTGTGGATCCTCGACGGGGACGCGTTCACCGTGCGGATGTTCCTGCCGACCGGTGCCGGCGCGCACGGTCTGTACGTCAGCCGCGACTCGAAGCGCCTCTACATCGCCAACCGGGGCGAGGGTTCGGTGTCGGTCCTCGACTTTGCCACCGGCACCCTCATCGCCAAGTGGCAGATCCCCGGCGGCGGCAGCCCGGACATGGGCGGGGTCTCGGCGGACGGCAAGGTCCTGTGGCTTTCCGGCCGGTACAATGGCGAGGTCTACGCCATCTCCACGGACGACGGGCACCTGCTCGCCCGGATCAAGGTCGGCGCCCAGCCGCACGGGCTATGCTTCTGGCCGCAGCCCGGCCGGTACTCCCTCGGTCACACCGGCATCCTGCGCTGACCACGGCGGCCACCGAGCATGACCTCTGGCTTCGTTGGTCGGATCAGCGGCGGGCGTGTCAAGTTAACGGCTCTGGCGCAAAGACGGTGGTGACTGGGGTGATCGAAGTTCGCTGATCATGGTGCGGCAGGGTTCCGGCGGTGCGCGTCGATCTGGCCTGCCGCAACACCGCGTGCGCAAGGCGGACGTTCAGGGAGCAGGTGCCGCAGTTGGCTGCGCGGCGGGCGCGGCGCACGCTGCGGCTGACGTCGCTGATCGCGGGGATCGGGGTGAGCCGCCGTTGCTGGCGTCGCGCGACCCGAAGGAGACGCACGAGGGTTCGCCAAGCCGAAGTCTCGCTCCAGCTACCGGGCTCAGCCGTCGGCGAGGTTCACAGCCGACTCGGACGGCGCGCCGCCCGGCGCTCCAGCGGCCGATGGAGCTGTCGTCTGCCATGGCCAGCGCCCTACCCTGCAGGGCCGCCCCCATGCCTCCCGCGACCGCATGATGGCCCTTGCGCGTGGATCGACGTGGCGCCGTCGAAGCGGTTCCCGCAGGGGGTGGTATTGCGTGGTTCGAGGGCACGCAGGATCCGCCCGTCGCTAGGCTGCCCGCATGGGGACCACCGCTGTCGTCGCGCCGTCGGTTCACCTCGACGCCGCCGACGTCAGTCGGCTCAGCGCGCTCGGGATATCGGTCGACGGCGATGCTATCGGTACCACGAATCGACCGCCGGCCGGCGAAGGTTCGCATCCGCTCCCGGACCTCGCTGCCGCGATCGACCTGGGCGCGGAACGCGGCGCGCTCGTGGTTATCAGCGACCGAGGGCGGGATCCGCGTGCGTGGCGCGGGGAGGGCGCCCGGTGGCTCGCTGCGGCAACGGAGGCTTCGGCTACCGCATCCGCCGTGAGACCGCTGGCGCTCGTGGTGATTCCGGCTGCCTCGGCTCCGCGGCCCGGGCCGATCGCGGTGCTCTCACCCGCGGAGTCGGTCTCCTCGTACGAGTTGTACGTCGGTGCAGCGCTCGCGGCCGCATCCGGTCGCCGGGTCGAGCACGTCAACGGTCGCGGCGCGCAAGGGTCCGCCGACCAGCCGAGCCTGCCCGCGCGCGCGGCGGCCCGGGCCGCGGCCACGCAGTGGCGGGAGCGGGGTGAGCCTCGTCCTGAGCGTTCACTGCACGGGTTCGTCTCCCGCCCGGCCGCCATTGTCGTCCCCGTCCCCCCAGGCTCGGCCGATGCCGCGAACGTCATCCCAGCCCACCCCGACGCCGACATTGTGCTGATCTTCGACGCCGCGCAGGCCCGGTACTCCCCCGCAGTCGCGCGGCAGGTCGCGAGGATGGTCGAGGTGGCGTTCGGGGTGGAGACGAGCCTCGCGGACCAGGAGAGGGTCAACAGCCGGGCGCGGCCAGCGCCGGCCACGGGCCGACCGACCTCAACCGGCCCGCTCGGCGGCATTCGCGCCTCCGATGTCATCCACGTCCGGCTCACTGACACCGCACTCGAGCTGACGAACCGTACGCGACATCGCGTCCGGCTTCGGATCGCACTGGGGTCCGCGGCGGAGGCTGGGCGAGTGCACGCAGTATTCGAAGCGCGGCTGGAACCCGGCGCGTCGCACGCGGAACCGACCGACCCCGTCGCCGACCTGGCGCCGCCCACGCGGGTACTCAGGCCGTGGAGCCACGGGTCGGCCGAGGTGTATGAGGGAGGTGACCGGCGGATCCTGCGGGTCGAGGCGTCGGTGCTCGCCGCCGACGGCCGAACGCACGCCACGCATGCCTACGAGCCCGGTAACGGCCTGAATTTCTCGGCCACGGCCAGCGATCTCAAGGCATTGCTCGGATCAGAGGCGGTGAGAACGTTCCACCTCGACGCGGCACCGTCGCGCGCAGTGGTGCCGGCACCCCAGGACGTGTTCGCAGCGTTCGAGTCCGCGCTGACCGTGGGCGCAGGCATCCTGGCGAAGTACCCCTCGTGAGCTGCAGCCGGGGGCCCGCCCGGCGATCGCGACGCGCTCAGCTCTGGTCGAGCCGCACCCGAATCCTGACGAGCGCGGTGTGCACGCTCGCGCGGTCCGCCAGGTAGGCAGAAACCGCGTCGGCATCGGCATCGGCAGCAAGCGGCGCCGTGCCAATTGCGAGCACGATGTAGCGCCGGCCAACGGCGTTCGCGGTCCAGTCATCGGTGACGTGGTGGCTGAGCCACACTCCGGCGGATGTGCAGAGATCGACCTGCAACGCGCGCAACGACGCGTAGAGCACGTCGGTCCCGATCGGCAGCATCTCCGCGCCTGCGTCCAGCCGCTTCAGCCCTAGGGCCGCGATCGTATCCGAGAACGTTCCGTCGTCGTACGCCGAAGTCGGATGCACGAGGACGAAGGCGGTCGGCTCGCCGAACGGGTTCAACGCTGACCACGCGGTCATCCCGAACTCGAGGGCAGAAGCGGTCCTCGGTGTTTGCTCGAGCACGATTCTGAGCCTACCGGAACCGATCCGTGGGAACGCGGGTTGCCACCAACCGGGGGGCACCGGGCCGGCATCGCCATGCCCCGCCCACGCCTCGGCGCGCCGGAGTGGTTCAGCGAGAGACCGCCCAACGATTCGCCGCAGAGAGCCGCGGTCCTCGTGCGTGAAGCAACCGGCCCCGGGTATCGCGCTCGACGAGGATTCATCGTCTGTGAGCGGGAGGAGACAACGTGACCGTCATCGAAAGCGTTCCTCACCCAATCAGAGCGTCCGACGGCAAGGGCTGGCTCGATCTCGGCCCGCGGGACATCTTGCGGGACAAGCAGAACCCGGACATCCTTGTGCCGCCGGCTACCGACAGCGGCACGATGGCCAACATGAAGTACTCGTTCTCCGACGCTCACCAGCGCCTGCAGGACGGGGGCTGGGCCCGTGAGGTCACCAATCGAGAGATCCCGGCGTCGCTCGACGTCGCCGGGGTGAACATGGCCCTCGAGCCGGGGGCCTATCGCGAACTGCACTGGCACAAGGAGGCCGAGTGGGGTCTCGTGCTCGTCGGCAGTTGCCGCCTGACGGCGATCGACGAGCATGGCCGGTCGTTCATCGACGAGGTCAAGGCGGGCGACCTCTGGAACTTCGAAGCTGGGCTTCCTCACTCGATCCAGGGCCTGGAGGACGGCGTCGAGTTCCTGCTGGTATTCAGCGACCCGGACTTCTCCGAGAACTTCACGTTCCTCTTGTCCGACTGGTTCGCCCACACGCCGCAGGATGTCGTAGCCGCGAACCTCAAGAAGACTGTCGCCGAGATCAGCAGCCTTCCCAAGGCCGAAAAGTACATCTTCCGAGCCGACCTGCCAGGCCCCATGTCCGAGGTCGACCGGCCAGCGCCGGCGGGCAAAGTGCCCTCACCGTTCACCCTGCACATGGAAGACGTCGAACCGATCGAGTCCGAGGCGGGACGCGTGCGGATCATCGACGTGAACGTATTCCCGGCCGCCAAGACCATCTCCGCGGCGATCGTCGAGGTCGAGCCGGGCGGTATGCGCGAGTTGCACTGGCACCCGAAGGCTGCGGAGTGGCAGTACTACATCCGGGGCAACGCACGGATGACGATCTTCGACTCGAACGGACTCGCCCGCACCTTCGACTACACGGCCGGCGACATCGGCATCGTGCCGCTCGTGGCCGGTCACTACGTGCAGAACACCGGCGACGAAAAGCTGATCTTCATCGAGGTCTTCAAGTACCCGGAGTACTCGGACATCTCCGCCAACAAGTGGCTGGCCTCGAACCCGGCCAAGGTGGTCGCCGACCACCTCGACGTGACGACGCAGTTCGTCGAGTCGTTGCCGCTCGACGACAGGCCGGCGCCGGTGATCTGGTACGACCGGTCCAAGGCCAAGGGGTGACGGCATGGCCCGCATCCTGATCGTCTACTCGAGCCTGTCCGGTGCGAACGCCATGCTCGCCGGTCTCGCCGCCTCCGCCCTCGGCGCCACGGGCGCCGAGGTCCGGGTCCGGCGCGTCCCCGAGGTCGCCTTTCCTGGTGCTGTCCAGCCAGCAGCGGACGGCGTGAAGGCCGTCTCGGCGGACGACCTGGCCTGGGCGGACGGGTTCGTCCTCAGTTCGCAGTCACACACCGGACTGCTGTCGGCCTCGATCAAGGCATTTATTGACGCGCATCACGATGCTGCGGTCGCCGGCAGCTACCTGAACAAGACCTTCACTGCGATGGCGACCTCCGCATTCGCTCACGCCGGCCAGGAGCGTGTCGTGGACGAGCTCAATGCCGTCGGTGCCGCCTGGGGCTGCATCCTCGTCCCGCCGAGCGTCGCCAGTGCGAGGCTCAACGTCCTCAACGGCAATCCGTACGGGCTGAGCTTCGTGCTGGAACAAGGCCGGATCCCCGACACCGATGCCGCCCGGGAAGTGCTCGACGCGCACCTCCACCGGTTCGCCGCCATCACCGATGCCATGGTGGCGCTGTCGGCAGCTAGCGCCGTAGGCGGAGAATCCGCATTAAACCGTCGCATACCGACCGCCGCCGAGGTCTTCAGCTGACTCTTAGGTTCGACCCGCGGACGAACATTGACATCGCGGGTTGAGGTGGGTATCGGGGATGTGCCCCCTGACCTGGAAGGACGGGGGTCTCTCCAGACTTCCGTCAACCGGGTCGAGGGCATCGCCTTGCTGCGATCGTTGCAGGACAACGGCTTCAGGCATATGCCGCTCCTCGCCGGGTGAGGGCAATCCCGCACCGGGACGGTTGGCTGGGCACTGGCAACACTCAGCCACGAGCGGGAACGGGAGGCACGATGGATGTCACGGTGCTCGGCGTGGGGCGGATGGGCCGCGCCATCGCCGGTCGGCTGCTCGCCGGAGGTCACCGGGTGACGGTATGGAACCGCTCGCCCGGCAAGGCCGGAGAGGTCGTGGCCGACGGTGGCCGGGAGGCGCGGGACATCGGCGACGCGGTCGGTGGGGCCGACGTCGCGATCACGATGCTGGCCGACGACGCGGCGGTCCGGGCGGTGGCGCTCGGGGAGCTGCGGTCCGCCATCGGCGGTGACACCGTCTACGTCGACTCATCGACCGTGTCGCCGGAATGCAGCGGCCGTGTCCGGCTCGATCCGGCGATACGACTCCCCGTCCCATGCCCTGACCGCGAAGCTGGCGACCAACCTGATGCTGCTAGCGCGCGCATGAAGATGTCGCTTTCTCATGGAGATGGCGTCTGAGCCCTGATCCACCGACGAGGTCTCGGTGCCCGGCCGGTCCAGCCCGATGATCTTGGACGCGGGTCAGGGCGTGTGGGAGTGACCGGCCGGGTTGCCGGTGCGCTCGATGGTCGAGGGAAGTCT
>NZ_BAABAT010000047.1:0-93766 GCF_039537565.1 Dactylosporangium darangshiense | reverse complement strand
CTCGTCCAGATGCGGCAGGATCGCCTCAAACTTCGCGACGAGCATCTCGTGGGTCTGCAGCATGACGCCTATAACACATCAACGGACCACATTCACGGAAGCTACGGGTTATTTCCCTGCGATCCCTTAGTCTCACGGTGGAGTTGGGTCACCGTCCACAATCCATCTGGTGCTACTGAGCCACGGCGTCGGCCGCGGCCACTGCGAGAGGAACGAACGCATCGATGACCACCATCTCCGCACCCGCCGCCCAATCGCGGGCCGCTGGCCTGGTCCGGTTCGTCGCCGCCGTGGTCTCCGCACTCACGGTGGCCGCGGTCGGCGCCGCCCTCGGCGCCTGGCTGGGCTGGCGCGGCGCACCGGCGCTCCCGACCGACGCCGCGGTGCTGGCCCTGGTCCAGCCCGCCGCGCCGGACGCCCGGCTCACCGTCGTGGCCCGCCACGACGCACCCTTCGCCTACGAGCACACTCCGGGCCCGATGACCTGGCTCATCGGCGACGACGACTACAACGCCGGCGCCGTAGTGCTCACCACTGGGACACCTCTCGACACCCTCCGCGCCGGCCTCGCCGCGCAGGGCTGGCACACCAGCGACGACCCCGCCTACCAGGGCATCGCCGCCAGCAAGGGCGAATGGTCCGTCCACGCCTACCCCGCCCACGTCGACGGCTCACCCACCGATCGCCACACCGCCGAGGTGGTCGCGGTCGACTTCGGCCGCGCCGAGCCCGCCCGCGTAGGCCCGCTCACCGGTGCCGGCTATCTGCTGGGTCTGGTCGCCGGCTGGGTCCTCACCCGCCGCGCCAACCGCTACGTGCTGGCCGCCGGCCTGTTCCTGCTGCTGCCCGGCACGGTCGTCACGACCGGCGACCTGATCGCCGCCCGCACCCTCCCCGCCGACGTCACCCCGCCCGCACTGTGGGGCGACTACCTGTTCTTCGGCATCCGGGCGCTCACCACGGTCGGCCTGTTCGTCATGGCCGTCGCCCTGCTGCTCGACCTCCGCGGCGCCCGCCGCGCCCGCCCCGCGTGACCTGCTTTCAGGTCGTGATTTTCAGGTCGTGGTAGTTAGACGGTCGCGGGACGCGGCTGCTCGGGGCGCAGCGGCACGGCGTCCGCGGTGGTGCTGTAGACGAAGCGGTCCGGGCGCAGCACGGCCAGGTCGACCCGATGGCGGTCGAACCATTCGCCGAGCACGCCGTTGACGTCGACCACGTTGATCACGTCGTGGGCCGGTGCGCTCGGCGAGCCGGACGAACGGGCCAGCAGGACCCGGACGAAGGTCGCCGGGGGCCCCGCCCAGGCGGCCGCCGTCCGTGCGTCGACGCCCGGGCCGATCACCGTGAAGGCCGGGCCCAGCACGTCGTCGAGCAGGCGCGGGGTCGTCGTGCCCGGGGTCGTGACCTCCGGCTGGGGAAACATCCTGCCGATCGGGCCCTTGCGAGCGCCGCCGGACAGCATGCCCGTACGCAACGCCGGGGCCGGCTTGAACTCGAAGTGGCGCACGAAACGGCGGACCCGGGGCACGATCTGCACGGCGCGGAGCACCGCGTCGCGCGCGGCGGCGGCGTAGCGGTTGCGGACGAGGAACACCTTGCCCAAACGGACACTCGGGACCGCCATCTCCTCGGTGTGCGGGCGCCGCTCGGCCTCGTAGGTGTCGAGCAGGTCGGGGCCCGCCGTGCCGTCGAGGACCAGCGCGAGCTTCCAGGTGAGGTTCGCGGCGTCGCGCAGGCCGCTGCACAGGCCCTGGCCCAGGAACGGCGGCATCTGGTGAGCCGCGTCGCCGAGCAGGAACACGCGTCCGCTGCGCCACCGCTCGGCGAGCAGGTGGTGGAAGGTGTAGACGACGGCGCGGGTGACGGTGAAGCGCTCCGGATCGACGTACGGGGCCACCAGCCGGGCAATCGTCTCCGGCCGGCTCATCTCCTCCGGCGTCTCGCCGTCGCGAAGCATGAACTCCAGGCGATGGCTGCCGAAGGCGCCCGGCGAAACGAATGCGGGACGGCGCCAGTCGCAGACGAACCGGGTCCGCGGCTGGCGGACCCCGCCGGGCGCGACGTCGCCGGAGACCGCCAGCCAGGGCTCCTCGTACGACGCGCCGACCAGCTGGATGCCGGCGGCGGTCCTCGTCGTGCTCCGGGCGCCGTCGCAGCCCAGCACGTACCGTGCGCGCACCGTGCTGCCCTCGGCAGTTGCGACGTCGCGGAGCCCGACCGTGACGCCGTCGCCGTCCTGGGTCAGGTCGGCGAGCTCCACGCCGGTGCGTAGGGTGACGTGCGGGAACCGGTCGAAGCCCGCGCGCAGCGACGCCTCGAGGCGCGGCTGGTCGAAGAAGTGCAGGGGTGCACTGCCGAGCCCGAAGTCGATCTCGTCGAGGGCGATCGTGGCGAAGGGTCTGCCGCTGCCGTCGACGTAGTCGACGACCGGCGGCGGGTACATGTCGGCGGCCACCTCGTCGCGCAGCCCGGCCTGCTGGTACACCCGCAGCGCCTCGTCGTCGCAGGAGAACGCGCGGGGCTGCTGGTGCGGCGCGGTGCTGCGCTCGACGACCAGGGTGCGCACGCCGCGCATGCCGAGCAGGTTGGCGGTGAGCGCGCCGACCGGCCCGCAGCCCACCACGACGACTTCAGGATGCATGCCGCCTAGCGAAGACGACGGCTGTGGAGATCCTGTGGAGGCCGGTCTCCACAGCGGCTCACCAGTAACCCGGCGCCCTGCTCGGCGGCGATCGCGGCGCCGCGCCGCACGTCCTGGTCGTCGCCGCGGGCCAGGCCCCGCACGCGGCGCAGCTCGGCGGTGAGCACCCGTTCGCCGACGGCTTCGGCCGCGGTGAGTCCCTCGTCGGCCAGCGCCGCCGCGGTCGCCGGGTCGCCGGCCGTGAGGTACGCGTCGGCCATCGCGGCGATCGTGATCGTGCGCGTGGACCGCAGCCCGTGCCGGTAGATGGCCTCGCCCGCAGCCCGCATCGCGGTGAGCCGCGCCCGTTCGCCGCCGTGCACGGCCGCCCAGTCCGCCAGGAAGTCGCCGATGCCGACGAAATGCGGCATTTGCTGCCGCCCGCCGATCTCACGGCACCGCTCGGCGGCCTCGCGGCCCGCGGGGGCGTCGCGCTCCTGCAGGACCACCCAGGCCGCGAACAGCACGGCGTTGCCCCGGCCGTACGGGTCGTCGGCGTGCTCGGCGAGCTGCTGCGCGGCCGCCAGGTCGGCGTGCGCCGCCCGCCGGTCGCCGCGCAGCGAGCGCACCAGCGCCCGGAAGTTGTACGGCGACAGCGTCGGGGTGCGCCCGACCTGCCCGCGCAGCCTTCGCGGCTCGACCGTGCGCAGCAGGTCGGCGGCGATGGTGAGCTGCGCGTCGGCCTCGGCGAGACGGCCCGTGAAGTAGCCGATGACACCGAGCAGGTAGGGCCCGGCGGCGGCGATCAGCGGGTCGTCGTCCGGCGCGGCGCCGGTCAGCCGGCATGCCAGGTCGGCGGCGATGGCGTACTCGGCCCGGTTGCAGGCGACCTCGCCGAGCGTCCACAGCCCCATGCGCAGGTCGGCGCCGGGGCCGGCGAGCGGGAGCAGCCGCCGGGCGCGGGCCGCGGCCTGTTCGACCGCGTCGCTGCCCACGCCGACGGTGATCTGCAGCAGCGAGGTGCGATGCAGCTGTACCGTGAGCTCGGTCTCGGCCGCGTCAGGCGAGGTGGCGGCGTCGGGGGCGAGCCGGGCGGCGGCGCGGTCGAGGTGCACGAGGGCATCCTCGTACGCCAGCCGCCACGTGGCGTCGTCGGCGGCCCGCAGCGTCCAGCGCAGGAAGTCCTCGCCGTGGCCGAGCCCGACCGCCTGCCCGTAGTGGCGGGCCAGCTCCGCCGGGGTCAGCCCGCCCAGGCCCGGCATGCCCGCGGCGGTGCCGGCCAGGCGGGCATGCAGTACGGCCCGCCTCGGCGCGGCCAGCTCGGCGTAGGTGACCTCGGCGAACAATGGGTGCCGGAACCGCACCGAGCCCGGACCGGCCCCGGCGATCAGGTGCGCGGCGGCCGGGGCGGCCAGCAGCTCGGCCGCATCGGTGCCGGTCGCCGAGTTCAGCAGCCGCAGGTCGAGCTCGCGGCCGGCGACGCCGAGCAGGTCGAGACACTCGCGGGTGGCCGGGTCGGGTGCCTGCAGCCGCAGCAGGACCGCGTCGCGCACGGTCGGGGGCAACGCGTCCCGGTTCCCGGACGGGCCGGCGGACGCGAGCAGCTCGGTGATGAAGAACGGATTGCCGCCCGTACGGTGCACCAGCCGCTCGACGAGCCCGGCGGAGGGTGCCGCGCCGGTCCGGTCGTGCACCATATCGGCCACCGCGGCCCTGCCGAGGCCCTCGAGCCGCAGCTGCCCGCCGCCGGCGGCGCGGGCCAGGTCGGCGAGCGTGGCGACGAGCCCGGCGTCGTGGTCGTACGGCCGCGACGTGACGACGACCAGCGCCCGGCTGCGGTGGACGGTGGTGGCCAGGTACCGCAGCAGCAGCCGCGAGTCGGGGTCCGCGGCGTGCAGGTCGTCGAGGACGACGACCAGGCCGGACGGCTCGGCGACCGCGTGGACGAGTCCGGCAACGGCCTCATAGGCCCGGAACCGGGCCGCCGGGTCCGGCCCGTCGGCGCCGTTCGCCGCTTCGGCGGTGAAGCCGGAAAGTGCCGTGCTCGCGCCGGGCTCGTCGGATCCCGGCAGTACCGCGAGACCGCGGAGGACCTGCGTCCACAGCCAGAACGGTGGCGCCTCGCCGAGGTCCGGGCAGCGGCCCCACACGACCGGGATCGCGGCCGCGGCGGCTTGGTCCGCGACCGCGGCGGCCAGGCTGGTCTTGCCGATGCCGGGCTCGCCGACGATGGTGGTGATACGTCCGCCGTCGCGCCCCGCCGCTGCCAGCAGCTGCGCCAGGCGGGCCAGCTCGGCATCCCGGCCGACGAGCGACCTCCGGCGTTCCCCGCCCGCCAGGCCCGCCGGGGTGGGTGCGGCGGCGTGCGGAACCGTGTGGGTGAGAATCCGGCGGTGCAGTTCGCGCAGCCGCGGGCCGGGCTCCACGCCGAACTCGTCGGCCAGCAGCAGACGGCCCGCATCGAACACTTCGAGCGCCTCGGTCTGCCGGCCGGCGCGGTACAGGGCGAGCATCAACTGCTCGCGTCCCGCCTCCCGCGCCGGATGCCCGTCGACGAAGCGCCGCAGGTCCGGCAGCACCGCACCGTGGCGCCCGGCGGCCACGGCGGCTGCGAGCCGGCCCTCCTCCGCGGTCAGCCGGGCCTCGGTGAGGCGGGCGACGTCGGGACGTACCGCGGCGAGGTCGGCGACCGCCGGGTCACCACGCCACAGGCCCAGGGCTTCGGTACACCACCGTTCGGCCGCGACGGGATCGCCGTCGGCAAGCGCCCGAGCGCCCTCGTCGGCGAGGGCGGTGAACCGCACGGCATCGATCGCCTCGGGCGTTACACACAGCTCGTAGCCGCCGGTGTGGGAGCGCACGATCCGGCCCCGCGAGCGCGGCCCACGACCGGGTTCGAGGGCGCGACGCAAGCCCGCGACATAGGTCCGCAGCGTCACGAGCGCGCTCGAGGGCGGCGAGCCGTCCCAGAGCGCGTCGGCCAGCCAGTCGGCCGTGAGCAGCCGGTTTGGCCGCAGGAGCAGCAGGGACAGCAACGCCTGCTGCTTGGGGCTCCCAACCGCGACCGGTTCGCCGTCGCGGTACACCAGCAACGGCCCCAGAATCCCGAACCGCACGGCGTTTCCCTCGTCGCTCCCGGCACAGACCCGCCGATCCTACCTGGTCTATCTCGCTTCAGCGCTTGACCGGGGCAGGCGGGTGATACGGGTCGGGGTGCAAGGTCGGAATGGCGGCCGACAATGATGTCCCGCCGCCCGCAGGACTCGTGATGGTCATGTGCCCACCGAGCGCCACCATGCGGTCGATCAGGCCTGTGAGTCCGGATCCCTTGTCAGGGTCCGCTCCCCCGACTCCGTTGTCACGGATCGAGAGCTGGAGCGTCTCTCCTTGCAGCCTTGCGACGATCTGCACGAGCGACGCGTGTGCGTGCTTTGCCGCGTTCGTCAGCGATTCCGACACGACGTAGTAGGCGGCCACCTCGACGCTCGAAGACAATCGTTGATCGAGATGGACGTCCAGCTCCACCGGGACTGCAGAACGGCGAGCGAGCGATTTGAGTGCCGGCTCCAGTCCACCTGTGGTCAGAATCGTGGGGTGAATGCCTCGCGACATTTCTCGCAGATTCTCCAGTGCGCTCTGGAGGTCTGCCGCGACATCCGACAGCTGTGCCTTGACTTGCTCGAGCGTCGTGCAACCCGCGGCCGCGTGCAACTCAAGCCCGATTGAGATGAGCTGTTGCTGGGCGCCATCGTGCAGATCGCGTTCAATGCGCCGACGTGCCTCATCGGCGGCGGCGACGATGCGGGCACGGGACGCGATGAGTTCGGCGCGGTTGTCGGCGTTCGCGATGGCGGTGGCGGCAAGGTCCGTGAAGTCCTTGATGCGTTCCTCCGCGTCGGGCGGTAAGGGCTCGATCCGCCTTGGCGAGACGACGACAGCGCCCCACAGCCGGTCCTCGACGACGATCGGCAAGCCAATCTTGGCACGAATGTCCGGTTCACCTTTGCGGGCGCCGGGGCTGGCGGCGTCCTCGTCGTTGTCTATCCACGTGGCGCGACCGGTTCGGCGCACCAGTCCGGCGATGTTGCCGTTGCCGGCCGGCCAGGGGCGGTGCCCCAACGACGTCAGTGTGGGCTGATTGGACGAGACGATGGTGACCGTGGCGTCGGGCTCGTAGCGCAACAGCGTCGTGTAACCCGCGCCCAGGACTTGGCTGACCTCCGCCGTAACCGTGGCGAAGACCTCGGCCGGACTGGCGCCACGCGCGACGAGCGTCGCCACCCGCCGCAACGCGGCCTGCTGATTGGCGAGGAGCCGCAGTTCGTCGCGCCTCAGAGAGTCAAGTATCGCCGCACGCTCGCGGCCAGCGCGTAGTAGCGACTCGAGCGACGGGACGACCCTCTCCTGCAGACGACGCAGCGACGCCTCAGGCAGATTGGCAGGGACCTGCAGGGTCCCGAGCGAGGTCGCGCCGTCGCGGAGCGGAAATACCGAATGCTGTCCGATGCCGGGAATGGCCTCGAGCTTGATCGCCACACCCGGCACGTCGAGCGCGTGCGCGATCCGTCGTGCGGCCGCGGGCAGCGCGGCGGCAACGTCGTCCGTGCTGAGCAGCAGAGCGGCCATGTCAGCCGTGAGGTCGGATTCCTGGGCCTGTTCAGCCCGCAATCGGGACAGGTCCGCCAAGGCGCCGGTCACCGTCGCAACTCCGGCGAAGACGGCGAGCATGACCCAGTCGCGGGTATCGGCGACCGCGAGCCCCAGAATGGGTGGGACGTGGAAGAAATCGTATGCCAGGACGCTCGCCAGTGATGTGGCGAATCCCAGCGTCAGTCCCCACACCATCGATACCATGACGACGCCGAGCAGATAGACCATGGCCAGGGACGGCGCTCTCGTAATCGTCTTCAGTGGATAGATCAAGAGCGTCTCCGCGGCGACCAGGACAATAGCCACCGCGATCCCAACTCCAATCGGTGGGGGCGTCGGACGCACCATTCGCAACAGGAACCCCGAACGCATAGTTCGAGCTTATCCAGGTTGCCCTGGATCGTTCGTATGGTCACCTTTTCGTTGCTGTGACGGTGGCCGCGCGCCATCGGTCCACCGGTCGCGCTGCGGTCAGTCGTGGACAACATTGGCTGTACGACCGGCGCCGCCCTCAGGAATGCCGCTGCGAAGATGAGCGCGTCACGCAGAATTCGTTTCCGGCTGGGTCATGCAGCACGACCCAGCCGGCCCCGTCGGGCGTGCGGTGATCGGCGAACATGGTCGCACCCAGCGCGAGAAGGCGGTCGACCTCCGTGTCGCGGTCCCGGTCCCGGGGCTGCAGGCAAACATGCACCCGGTTCTTGACAACCTTGCCCTCCGGCACGGCCTGGAAGAACAGCCGAGGACCATCCAGTGGTTCGATGACGACCTCCGCGTCGCCGGGGACACACTCCGGATGTACGGGGTGGCCGATCACACCGCTCCAGAACCCTGCCAAGGCATAGGGATCAGAGCAGTCGAAGGAAACGTTCCGGATAAACGACACCATGATCTCTACCGGTGCTGTGGCGGAAGCGACACCGAGGCCCGACGTGTTGCCGACAGAGTGTTGATAACATGGCGACATGATGTCGATAAGTTATGTGGGTGGCCGCTGATGTTCCTGGTGTGGAGGGAGCTACGGTTCGCCCGGGTGCGGTTTGCTCTGGTGGCCGCGGTGATAGCGCTGATCGCGGTGCTGATGGTGATGTTGTCGGGGTTGTCGGTCGGTCTGGTCCGTGACGGTGTGTCGGGTCTGCAGAACCTGCCGGTGACCTCGTTCGCGTTCGCGCATGGTGTGCAGACCGACTCGGCGTTCTCGCGCAGTGTCGTGGACATGTCGGCGGTGGACGCATGGCAGAAGCGGCCGGGAGTCGCTGACGCTGCTCCGTTCGGCAACATGCTGGTCAACACCCGCACGGACAAGGGTGCTGAGATCGATCTGGCGCTGTTCGGGGTGCAGCCTGGCTCGTTCGTGTCTCCGGCGGTCAGTGCCGGGGAGAGGCTCGGCGTCTCGGATGGGATCGTGGTGAGCCCGACCGCGCTGGATGCGGGTCTGCACATCGGCGATGTGGTCACGGTGGCGAGGCTGGGCACCAAGATGCGGGTGGTGGGTGTCACCCGCCAGCAGGACACGTTCGGGCATGTGGATGTCGCCTACGTCCCGCTGGCGCTGTGGCAGGCGATCAAGTCCGGTACGGCTCCGGGTACGCAGTTGCCGTCGCACGCCGCGCAGGAGATCACCGCTGTCGCGGTGCGGGCCGAGTCCGGTAAGTCGGTGGACCTGGCCGCCGGTGACGCGGCGGTGGGCACTGAGAGCCTCACCCTGTCGCAGTCCTACGGCGCCTCGCCCGGCTACACGGCCGAGACGACGACCCTGCAACTGATCCAAGGCTTCCTGTACGCGATTTCGGCGCTCGTGGCGGGCGCGTTCTTCGCCGTGTGGGCGATCCAGCGCAAGCAGGAAGTGGCTGTCTTGCGTGCGCTGGGGGCTTCGACTCGCTGGGTGCTGCGCGACGCGCTGATGCAGGCGTTCGTCCTTTTGACCGGGGCGGTGATCGTGGGAGTGGGCATCGGGCTCGGCTTCGGCGCCTGGGTCGCAGGCAGCAGTGCTCCGTTCGCTCTGAATCCGCCGAGCATTGGTGCTGCCGCGGTCGGCCTGGTCGTGCTCGGCCTGGTCGGTGCGGGCGCCGCCGTCATCCGCCTGACGTCCATCGACCCCGCGACCGCTCTGGGAGGAAACCGATGAACAGCCGCACCATTGCCCCAACTGCTGCGTCCGCCGACCGCAGCGAGGCCCGGCAACCGGGGCTGGAGCTGCGGGCGGTATTTCTGCGGCATGGCAATGCCGCAGAGACCGTGCAGGCCCTCGATGATGTCCATCTGACCGTGCGGCCGGGCGAGCTGGCCGCGATCGTCGGACCGTCCGGCGCGGGCAAGTCCAGCCTGCTCGCGGTCGCCGGTGGTCTGGCCCGCCCCGACCAGGGCAGCGTCACCGTGGCCGGGCATGACATGACGGTCGCCAGCCGCCGGGTACGTACCGATCTGCGGCGGCGGCATGTGGGGTTCGTGTTCCAGTCGGGTAACCTGCTGCCCGCGTTGACCGCCGTCGACCAGCTGCGCCTGGTGCAGCGCCTCGGACCACGCGCCGAGCGCACCACCCGCGACCCCTATGAACTGTTGGCCGAGGTCGGGATGGCCGACAAGGCCGACCGGCGCCCGGACCAGCTGTCCGGCGGCGAGCGGCAACGCGTCGGGATCGCCCGGGCGCTGGTGACCGAGCCCGATGTCCTGCTGGTCGACGAGCCGACCGCCGCGTTGGACCGGGCTCGCAGCCACGACATCGTGCAGTTGCTGGCCCGCGAAGCCGCCCGCCGCTCGGTGGCGGTGGTCATGGTCACCCACGACCATGACGTGCTGCAATACTGTGACACGGTCTACGAGATGGTCGACGGCAGGCTCACCGCCGCCAAGTGAACACGACAGCGGGGCGCGGGCACGAACCAGCCGCCACGCGTCGCCGGGAAGACGGGAGCCGCAGTGCCGAAGATCCAAGCCTCGACCGTCGCCGAGCACCGGGCCACGCAGCGCGCCGCACTGCTGGACGCCGCCCGCGCCCTGCTGTCACAAAACCCCGACCAGATCCCCAGCCTCGCCGACGTCGCCCAGCACGCCGGGCTCGCCCGCTCCAGCGCCTACTCGTACTTCAAGTCCCGCACCGACATGTTCGACGCCCTCGTCACCGACACGTTTCCCCGCTGGGCGGCGCACGTCGGTAAACACGTGGACGCCGCCCCAACCCCCGGGCAGAAGATCCTCACCTACGTCGAGGCCAACCTGCAGCTCGTCGCGCGCGGCGACCACGCACTGGTGCGGGCGCTGTCGGGCATCGGCAGCAGCGAAGCCCTCGCCACCTCCAGCAAGCTGCTGCACGACAGCCTTCGAGTCCCGCTGCAAGCCGCACTCGCCGAACACGGAACAGCTCACCCCGAACGCATGGCTGAACTGATCCAGTCGATCGTCTACACGCTCAGCCGCATGATCGAAAACGGTCTGTCACTGCGCGCCGCCACCAGCCTCGCCCGTGAACTGCTCGCCCCCTACGTGGATAAGATCACCAACTGACCCACGCTTTACCGACATGATGTCGGTAAGATGACTCGGTGAGCACCCCTCAAGCCGACCCGAATCGGCACACCACCCTCGGCATTAGCAAGCCGAGCCAGTCGCCGTCCACCGAGACACGCGCGCCAGCGCCCCAAGAACACATCGACAAGCGTGGCTGGCTCGCGCTGATCTGCATCGCCCTCGGCGTATCAATCGTGATCATGGACGCCACCATCGTCAACGTCGCGCTTCCCGTCGTCATCGAAGACCTCGGACTCAGCGCCGCCGACGCGCAATGGACTAACGCCGCCTACTCCCTCGTCTTCGCAGCCCTGCTGCTGACCCTCGGCCGCCTCGGCGACGTACGCGGCCGACGACGGCTGTTCATCTGCGGAATGATCCTGTTCATGGCCGCCTCGGCAGTCGCCGGAGCCAGCACCACCGCACCCATGCTCATCGGATCCCGCCTCGCCCAGGGCGTCGGCGCCGCCATGATCGTACCCAGCACCCTGTCCACCCTCAACGCCATGTTCTCCGGCCGCGCCCGCACCATCGCTTTCGCCGTCTGGGGATCGGCCATCGGCGGCATGGCCGCCATCGGCCCCTTCGTCGGCGGCTGGCTGGCCACCGACACCTCCTGGCGATGGGCGTTCTGGCTCAACATCCCGATCGGACTCCTCGTCCTCACCGGCATCATCCGCGCCGTCCCGGAAACCCGGGACACCACGACTACACCGGGCAGCGACCCTGTCGGTGTCGTCCTGTCGGCCCTCGGCATGGGCGCCATCGTCTTCGCCCTCATCGAAGGACAATGGTTCGGCTGGTGGCGGCAGGAGAACGGCTCTACCTCACCAGTACCTCTCGCACTGACCGCCGGCATCGTGCTCATCGTGGCGTTCATCGCCTACGAACGCCGCCGCGCAGCTAGCGGCCGTCCCGCACTGATCGACCTACGCCTGTTCACACTGCCGAGCTTCCGCTCCGGTGTCATCGCCGCGATGATCGTGGCTCTCGGCGAGTTCGGCCTGCTGTTCACCCTGCCACTACTCCTGCAAGGCAGCCTCGGCTACACCGCACTGGGAACCGGCACCGTCATCGTCGCACTCGCCCTGGGCACCTTCCTCATATCCGGCATGCTGCCGCAACTATCGAAGCGCATGTCGCGTCGAGCCATCGTCCAGGCCGGACTTGCGCTGGAAGCCTTGGCCGTCGCCGCCCTCGCACTGACCGTGTCCACGACGATCTCCAGCTGGCTGATCTGCGTCCTGCTGTTCGTCTACGGCCTCGGCGTCGGCATGGCCACAGCCCAACTGACCGCCCTCCTACTGTCGGACGTCCCATCACAGCAAAGCGGCCAAGCCTCCGGCGTCCAAAGCGCCATCCGGCAACTGGGCTCCGCCCTCGGCGTCGCCGCTCTCGGCGGACTACTCATCAACCAGCTGACCAACGCCACCCGCCACAACCTGGCAGCCCTACACCTACCCGCCGACACGACCAACGCCATCACCACCGCCGTCAGCCAAAGCGCCGGGACCGCCATCGCAGGACTTCAAGCCGCGCCCCACGGCCACGACATCGCCCAAGCCGCAACCAACGCCATGATCACCGCCAGCCAGACCACCCTCTGGATCGCAGCCGCCACCCTCTCCGCTGGACTACTCCTCACACTCACCCTTCCCAAAACACCCACACCGTAGACCAGGGCAGCAGGGCTCGATCCGTGCTTGTTGCGAGCGGCGGGCGGCCGATAGAGTCTTTGGTCATCGATGAGCGAACGTACGTGAATCCGAGCCGGCGGATCTTGCTCTGCCTTGGCTTCCTCCTGCTCGCCGCGTTTCTCGGCGGCGGCGCGGCCTTCGCCGCCGGCGGCGCGCGGGTGGTCTTCGCGGTGCTGGCCGCCCTCGTCGCCGCACTGGGCTTGCGGACACTGTTCCTGCGGCTCGTCGCCACCCGCAGCGGCCTGCGGGTGCACGGCCTGCTGGGCAACCGCACCTACGCCTGGAGCGAGCTGCAACGCATCGAGCTCGGCAGGGACCCGGTGAACTCGATGAACCCGCTGCAGGCCTTCCATCGACAGTGGATTCCCGTCGCCCATCTGACCAGCGGACGCACGCTCACACTGTCCCAGATCACGTCCTACACCATCCGGCAGAGCGCCCGCGACACCACACTTGCGGCGCGCGTCGCCGCGGAGTTGGAGCTGGCCCGCGCGGCGGCGCGCTAGGCGCGGTGGTGATGGGTGGTGATGTTGTGAAGGTGTCGGGCTGACTCTCGCGCGGTCGACAAGGCGCTTTGGACGGGCTGACCGTCGTGGACGGACCCTTTGAAATCCGGATAGAGGCGGCCGGCCCGGCGAGGCAATGGCCGGCACCGGGCGGCGTCCACGTGCGCCCGGCCGGCCTCCACGAGTTGGCGCCGCTGCCGTTGGCCTCGTCCCGCGAATCCGACTAGGGAGGTGTACTCACAGCTCGTAGTCGAACCAGACGCGGTGGGTGCCGTCCGCGTCGACCGTCATACCTCCCCCGCCGGTGATGCCCGCGAGTTCGCCGGTGCCGCTGAAGGGCACGATCGCGAAGTACTCGCCGGTGCGGTCCGCGCCCGACGTCGACGCCGAGTGCACGAAGTTGAACGTGCCGGTCCGGCCCTCGACGGTGCCCTCGAAGGACTCCATCGCCAAGTATGTCCCGGCGCCGGAGGCCGGGTCGTAGGCGGCCGTGAACAGGGTCGCCGAGCGGCCGGCGATCTCGCCGTCGTACGACTTCTCCATCCGCGAGATGCCCACGGGCAGCGCCGTGGTGATCGCCGGGTCGGGCACGACGTCGGTTGGCATGAAGGTCTTCACACTGAACGTCCCGTTAGCGCGCATGCGCCGCAGCCTACGCAAAAACGGCGTGGCGGGCGGGGGCGTTCCGGTCGTACCATCGATCCGGCCGGGGCGGCTCCCAGGTGCGCTTCCTTCTCAAACCTCTTTGACCGGAACCAGCGTTCCGACTCTCCGCCCCGGCTTTTGCCTGCCCGCCCGGAGGATGCCTTTCTATGGACGCGCTCGCCACCGTGCTGCTGCGCCGCGCCGGCCTGGTCGCACCGCCCGCACCCGAGGTCCCGGCCCCCGCCGACGGCGACGCCTGGGTCGGCGCGTTCGAGGCCGACCTCGCCGCCCGGGGCTGGCTGCTCGCCCCGGCGCTGCGGCGGCGGCTCGCGGGCCTCGACGCGGGCGCGCGGCTGCGCTGGGCCGACTGGATGTGTGCCGTCGCCGACGAGACAGTCGGCGCCGACCGCGACCATGTGCCGCTGTTCCGCGACTTCCCCGACACGCCGGCCGACCCGGAGCGGCTGTTCGTCGAGCGGCTGATCGTCCATCTGCTGCAGGACGACGCGGCGCCGTGCATTCTTTGTGGTACCGACGGAAGCGTCCACCCACTGGACCCCTGCGGCCACATCGTGTGCGCCGCGTGCTTCGACCCGCAGCGGTACTCGGCGTGCCCGATCTGCGGCCGCCGCCTCGCCTCTGGCGACGCCTACCTGCCCGTCGTCGCGCTCGAGCGCAAGCCCGCCGACGGCACGCCCCTGCGGCTGCGCCGGATGGCGCTGACCGAGGATCCGGCCGCGGACGCCGCCCGCCTGCGCGACGACCTCGTCGCCCGCCCGGCCGCGCTCGCCACGGCGGACCTCGCCGACCTGCGCACCCTCGTGGCCGCCACGGCGCCCGACCGGCTCGACTGGCTGCCGGCGACGGTGCCGGCCCGCGAGACCCTCGCCTGCGTGCTCGCGTGGGCGCTGCACGCCGGCGCGCTCCTCCCGTCCTACGCCGACGTCCTCGCCGCCGCCGTGGCCCGCTGGGGCACCGTGACCGACGTGGCCCGCACGCTGTGGGCGTACTCCGGCGGCGACCCCGGCCTGATCCTCCCCCGCCGCCCGCAGCCGGGCGGCCCGAACGAGGCCTGGCGCCCGGTTCACGAGCCGCGCGTCACCGTCGCACCACCGCGCGTGCGTGCACTGCCCCGCCCGCTGCGCCGCGCCGTGCTCGCCTTCGTCGACGGCCTCGACTGCGCCACCGCCGCCGAGGACGTCGCGCGGCACCCGACGGTGTGGAAGCGCCTGGCGGAGCGCCTCCACCCGTACGAGACGGTGACCGCACACCCCGGCGCCGCCGTGGTCTTCGCGGCGCTGCGCGGCACCCGCACGCCGGCCGGCAGCGCCCTCGGCCGGGCCATGGCCGCCGCCAGCGCCGCCCGCCCGGGCCGCATCGTGCTCGACGCCCACGCCGGCGGCACCGTGTCGGTCCGGGTCCGCACGTTCGCGGCGCTCGTCGAGGACGCCGTCGAGCGCGGCGACGCCGCTGCCGCCGCCGGCCTGCTCGGCCAGCGCCCCGGCGACCTGTGGCGGCGCGTCGACCACCTGCTGCGCCTGGCCGGCGACGACGACACGCGCCGGGTCGTGCTCGAAGCCGCCGCCCGGACCGCGCCGCGGGTCGCACCGGGCGTGCTGGCCTCGGCGGCGGCCGAGCTCACCGGCCGCGACGCCACCGTGGCCGTCGACGAAGAGGTAGCCGCTGTCGTGGTACGGGCCGCCGGATCGGTCGCCGCCATCGCGGCGTCGGCGCGGGAGGTCGGCGCGGTCGGCGACGCGGTACGCCGCGCCCTCGGCCTGCGCCGCCCGCCCGTCGTGGCCACGCCCGGCGCACCGCGCCGGCTGCGCGGCCCCGCACCCGGCACCCCGCGGCGCACGTTCTTCCCGAAGGGCGACATCGTGCGCACCTGGACGGAGCCCGAGCGCCGCGGCGCCCTGCCCGCCGGCGCGATCGACGCCATCCGCTCCACAGTGGACGATGAGCTGGCCGCCCGCGCGGCCCGCCTCGAGCGCTTCGACGTCGCCGTGCTCGACGCCGCCCTGGCCGGCGTGCCCGCACCGACCCGCGAGCGGGCCGGCACCGGCCAGCTGGCGGGCTGGCCGCGCGGCAGCCTCCGCGCGCTCGGCGACGCACCGACCCTGCGCCTGTTCCTGCACTGGGTCGACACCGAGCAGGCGCGCGTCGACCTGGACCTGTCGTGCGCGTTCTACGACGAGGCGTGGGCGCCGATGGGGCACTGCGACTACACGCGGCTACGGTTCGCGAAGGACGCCGCGATCCACTCCGGCGACCTGACGTCGGCCCCGCCGCCGCTCGGCGCGACCGAGTACCTCGACCTGGACCGCGCCCGCCTGCGCGCGGCGGGCGTGACGTGGGCCGTGCCGGTCGTGCTGAGCTACAACGACGTGCCGTTCGAGGCCCTGACCGCGGCGTTCGCGGGCTTCTCCCTGCCGCAGCACGGCAGGTCCGGCGCCTTCGACCCGGCCCGGGTCCTGCAGCGCTTCGCCCTGCGCGGCGACGCGAAGTCCCTGGCGCCGCTGGTCTGCAACGTCCACACCGGCGACGTCATGTGGATCGAGGCGAGCCTCACCACGCGCGGCTACGGGCACAACGTCGGCCAGACCGGCCCGCGCCTGGGCCGGGTCGCCGCCGACCTGTGGGAGCACTTCGCCGCCGGCAACCGGGCAACGCTCCTCGACGTCGCGGCATGGCACGCCGCCGCGCGCTCCGACCGGGTGCTCGTCGCGCACGCCGACGGCACGTTCACGCCGGCATCTTCGGTCGCCGCCGTGCGGGCCGCTGCCGCGCGGCCGAGCGGCACCGAGACCACGGCGGTCGCCGACGGTCGGCCGGCGCCGCGCGCGTTCGCGGCGGTCGGCGACGCCGACCGGCTCGCGGCGACGATGGGCGGCGAGGTCGGCGCGGGTTCGCTCGCGCTGCTCGTCGACGGCGAGCCGGGCGAGCCATGGACCCAGGTCGCGGCCGCCGACCTGATGGCGGGCCTGGTACCGCTGCCGATCGCGGTGTGACGGAGCCGACGGCGAACGGGGTCGCCCCCCCGGCGGCCACCCTCGTTACGGTGCAAGGGAGATTCCGCGACGGACGGGGGTTCGAGGGATGGCGATCGAGACGTTGAGCGGTGACGCCTCACTGATCCTGCCCGAGTTCGACGACCCGCCCGCCGACCCGATCGGCCTGCTGCGCGGCTGGCTCGATGCGGCGATCGCCGGCGGGGTCCGCGAGCCGTACTCGATCGTGCTCGCCACCGCCGACGCGGCCGGTGTGCCGTCCAGCCGGATCGTGATGCTGAAGGGTCTCGAGCCGCACGGCCTCGTGTTCACCTCGCACACCGGCAGCCGCAAGGGCGCGGACCTGGCCGCGCGGCCTTTTGCCGCGGCGACGTTCTACTGGCGTGAGACGCTCCAGCAGGTCAACGTCGCGGGGCCCGTCCGGCAGCTGTCCCCGGCGGAGTCCGACGCGCTGTTCGCCGAACGACCTGTCGCCGCGCAGGCCACGACCGCCGCGTCCCGGCAGAGCGCGCCCCTGCACGACGAGGCGGCGCTGCGGCGACGGGCCGCGGATCTGCTCGCCGCCGGCGGGACGATCGCCCGGCCGGACGGCTGGGCGGGGTATCGCATCGAACCCGCCGCCATCGAGTTCTGGCACGGCAGCGTCGATCGGCTGCACCGCCGCCTGCGCTACGACCGGCACCCCACCGGCTGGACCCCGCAGCGCCTGCAACCCTGACCGCCCGCGGGAGGAGCACCACATGCTTGCCGGTGACGTCGACTACGGCCGTCATGGCCGCGGCTACGCCAATCAGCGCCGGGCCGACCCGCGCATCGAGGCGCAGCTGCACGCCGCGCTCGGTGACGCCCGGACGATCGTCAACGTCGGCGCCGGCGCCGGGTCCTACGAGCCGGCCGACCGTTACGTCGTGGCGGTGGAGCCGTCCGCCGCGATGCGCGCCCAGCGGCCGCCGCACCGGGTGCCGGCGCTGGACGCGACCGCGGAGCGGCTGCCGTTCGACGACGACAGCTTCGACGCCGCGATGGCCTCCGTCACCGTGCACCAGTGGTCGGACACCGTGGCCGGGCTCCGGGAGCTGCGCCGGGTCGCGCGCGGGCCGGTCGTCGTGCTCACCTTCGACGGTGACGCCCTCGACGAGTACTGGCTCGCGGGGTACGCGCCGGAGCTCATCGCCGCCGAACGCCGCCGCTACCCCGCGATGCGGCTGATCGCCGAGCACATCGGCGCCACGTGCGACATCCAGCCGGTCCGGATTCCGATCGACTGCACCGACGGGTTCACCGAGGCGTTCTACGCCCGGCCCGAACGCTTCCTCGACCCGGCGGTCCGCCGCTCGCAGTCCGCCTGGACGTTCGTCGACGACGCCGACGAGGCCCGCGCGGTCGAGCACCTGCGCCGCGACCTCGACAGCGGGGTGTGGGACGAGCGCTACGGCCACCTGCGCACCCAGCCGGAGTTCACCGGTTCGCTCCGCCTGCTCATCGGCCGGCCGCAGTAGCTCTCAGCTGCGACGCATACGAGGAAATGCGTGGCCAACGGTGCCGCCGTCGGCGATGGTGGTGCTATGACCGACTTGGAAGGCCTGCTTCGGCAGCGGATGGCGGCGGCGTTTGCGACCGTGGCGGGCGAGCCCGTCGACCCGGCCGTGCGCCGATCGCAGCTGGCGGACTTCCAGTCGGACGGGGCGCTGGCGCTGTCCAGGAAGCTGAGCAGCAACCCTCGGGCCATCGCCGAGCGGGTCGTCGCGGCGGCACAGCTCGACGACGTGTGCGAGCGGGTCGAGATCTCCGGTCCCGGCTTCATCAATCTCACCGTGACCGACGCCGTGCTGGGTCAGCTGCTGGTGGAGGTGTGCGCCGACGACCGGCTCGGCGTGGCGGCCTCGGCCGCGCCGGAGACAATCACGATCGACTACTCCGCGCCCAACGCCGCCAAGGAGATGCACGTCGGCCACCTGCGCTCGACGATCATCGGCGACGCGGCCGTGCGGCTGCTGGAGTGGCAGGGCAACACCGTCATCCGGCAGAACCACATCGGCGAGTGGGGCACGCCGTTCGGCATGCTCATCGAGCACCTCCTCGACATCGGCGAGACCGAGGCCGCTCACGAGCTGTCCGTCGGTGACCTCAACGGCTTCTACCAGGCCGCCCGCCGCAAGTTCGACGCCGACGAGGCGTTCAAGGACCGCGCCCGTCAGCGCGTCGTCGCCCTGCAGTCGGGCGACCCGACCACCCGGCGGCTGTGGGAGACCCTGGTCGGCGAGTCCAAGAAGTACTTCGCCACCGTCTACGCCCGGCTCGGCGTGCGCCTCACCGACGACGACTACGACGGCGAATCGTTCTACAACGACCAGCTGCAGTCGGTCGTCGACGAGCTGGACTCGCTGGGCCTGCTCCGGCTGTCCGACGGCGCCAAGTGCGTGTTCCCGCCGGGATTCACCGGTCGCGACGGCAACCCGCTCCCGCTGATCGTGCAGAAGTCCGACGGCGGCTTCGGGTATGCCGCGACGGACCTCGCGACGATCCGCCGCCGGATCAAGGTCCTGCACGCGACCCGGCTGCTCTACGTCGTCGGGCTGCCGCAACGCCAGCACTTCGAGATGATCTACGAGGCCGCCCGGGAGGCCGGCTGGCTCGTCCCGCCCGTGCGGGCCGAACACGTCGGCCACGGCTCGATCCTCGGCAGCGACGGCAAGATGCTGCGCACCCGGGCCGGCGTCTCGGTCAAGCTCGTCGACCTGCTCGACGAGGCGGTCACCCGAGCGGCGGCGGTCGCCGCCGAGAAGAACCCGGCCCTCGGCGAGGACCAGCGCGCGGCCGTGGCCAGGGCGGTCGGCTTGGGCGCGGTCAAGTACGCCGACCTGTCCACCGACCGGATCAAGGACTACGTCTTCGACTTGGACCGGATGCTCGCCTTCGACGGCAACACCGCGCCGTACCTGCAGTACGCGCGAGCGCGGATCTGCTCGATCTTCCGGCGGGCCGGGATCACCCCCGACCGCGAGGCCAAGCAGATCGCCGTCGCCGCGCCCGCCGAGCGGGCTCTGGCCATCGCGCTGCTGGCGTTCGGCAACGTCGTCCACGATGTCGCGGCGACCCTGGAGTTCCACCGGCTCGCCCAGTACCTCTACAGCCTCGCCTCGGCGTTCACGACGTTCTACGAGCAGTGCCCGGTCCTCAAGGCCGACGGTGAGACCCGGGCGAGCCGCCTGGTCCTGTGCGACCTGACCGCCCGGACGCTCCAGCTGGGCCTGGGCCTGCTCGGCATCGACTCGCCGGACGAGATGTAGCTATGTCATCGCCGGATGCGGATACGCGTGCACGGTGCCGCTGACGTCGACCGTGACCGGGGTGCCGGCCGCATAGGGCAATGCGCCGTCGACGCGGGCCTGCAGGGTGCTGCCGTCGCCCAGCTCGAGGGTGAGTGCGGTGTCGGCGCCGAGGAACTCCGCGGTGAGCACGGTCGCCGGGGTTCCCGTGGCGCCGAGCCGCACCTGCTCGGGCCGGACGAAGATGTGCGCGTCGCCGTCCGGGCAGGGCCCGGCGACGGGCAGGACGCCCAGGGCGCACACGGCCGTGCCGTCGGCGACCTTGCCGGGCAGGGCGGTGCCGGCGCCGAGCAGGCGGGCGGTGTCGAGGTCGGCCGGGTGGGCGTACACGTCACGGGCCGGTCCGACCTGGGTGAACGTGCCGCGCGCCAGCACCGCGCCCTGGTCGGCCATGGCCAGGGCCTCGGCCTGGTCGTGGGTGACGAGCAGCGCGGTGACCCCCGCGGCGCGTAATGCGGCCGCGACCGCCGCCCGAGTCGTCGCGCGCAGGGCGGTGTCCAGCGAGGAGAACGGCTCGTCGAGCAGGACCAGGGCGGGGCGACGGGCCAGGGCCCGGGCCAGGGCGACGCGTTGCTGCTGGCCGCCGGAGAGCTCGTGCGGGTACCGACGGGAAAGCACCGGATCCAGGCTGACCAGCTCCAGCAGTTCCGCCACCCGGGCGCGGCGGGCCGAGGCGGTCGTCGTGCGGCGGGGCAGGCCGTATGCGATGTTCGCGTGCACGGTGAGGTGCGGGAACAGCGCGCCCTCCTGGGCGACGTAGCCGATGTTGCGCTGGTCCGGCGGCAGGCCGCGGCGGCCGGCGGTGACCTCGCGGCCGCCGAGGACGATGCTGCCGGCGTCGGGGCGGTCGAAGCCGGCGACCAGGCGCAGCAGGGTCGTCTTGCCGCAGCCCGACGGGCCGAGGATCGCCGTGGTCGTGCCGTCGGCGACGTCGAGGCCGACGTCGGCGAGCACGCGGACCGGGCCGTAGGCCTTGTGGAGGTTGCGGATCGACAGCGCGCTCATCGCGAGGTTCCCTTGGTGGACTGGCGCAGCAGCAGGTACGCCGCCGGCACCGACAGCAGGATCAGGCAGACCGCGTAGGGCGCGGCCCGCGGGTAGTCGATCTCGGCGGTGGCCGACCAGAACTCGGTGGCGAGGGTGTGGGTTCCGGTGGGTGCCAGCAGGAGCGTCGCGGTCAGCTCGGTGGACACGGCCAGGAACACCATCGCCGCGGCGGCCAGGATGCCCGGCGCGGTCAGCGGGACCGTCACGCGCCGGAACGTGGCCAGCGCCGACTGCCCCAGCCCGCGCGACGCCTCGTCGAGAGCGGGCGGCGCCTGGCCGATCGCCGAGCGCAGGCTCACCATCGCCCGCGGCAGGAACAGCATCACGTACGCGGCCACGGCCAGCGTCGTCGTCTGGTACAGCGGGCGGGCGTAGCGGATCGACGCGCTGACCAGCGCCAGCCCGACGACGACGCCGGGCACCGCGCTGGCCAGATAGGTGCTGCGCTCCAGCGCGGTGGTCAGGCCGCTGCGGTACCGCACCGCCAGCCACGCCATCGGGAACCCGGCGACGACGGCGACTCCGGCGGCGAGCGCACCGAGCCGCATGGTGCTCCACAGCGTCGGCAGCAGGGTGCCGGGGTCCCAGGCGTCGGCGGTGCTGTAGGTGAGCCAATGCGCCACGCTGTACGCGGGCACGCCGATCGCCAGGCCGAGCAGGCCCAGCAGGGCGAGGATCACCGGTGCGGTCCACGGGCCGAGGCGCGCCGGAACCGCCGGGCGGGGTGCGCCGGCGCCTAGCCGGGCGGTGCGGGCGCGCCCGCGCAGCAGCACCTCGAGCGTCACGAACGCCAGGCAGCACAGCACGAGCACGGCGGCGAGCGTGTTCGCGGCGGTCGAGGCGAACGTCGACTGGTACTGCGCGATGATCGCCGTGGCGAAGGTCGGGTAGCGCAGTTGCTCGATGGCGCCGTACTCGGCGAGCAGGTGCAGCGCGACGAGCAGCGCGCCGCCCAGCAGGGCCGGTCGCAGGCGCGGCAGCACCACCCGGGCGAACACGGCGGCCGGGCCCGAGCCGAGGGAGCGTGCGGTCTCCTCGGCCGCGGGGTCCAGGCCGCGCACGGCGGCCGCCACCGGCAGCAAAACAAACGGGTAGTACGACAGGATCGACACGAGCGTCGCGCCGGTCAGGCCGGAGAGGCTCGGCCGGACGGTGATCCAGCCGTAGCTGTTGATGAACGCCGGGATCGTCAGCGGGGCGCACAGCACCGCGAGCCAGGCCGAGCGGTACGGCAGCGACGTGCGTTCGACCAGCCACGCCAGGGCGGTGCCGAGCACGACGCAGCCGGCGGTGGCGGTGCCGCACAGCGCCAGGGTGTTGCCCAGCAGTTCGGCGATGAGCGGGCGGAAGACCAGCGGCCGGATGCCGGACCAGCCGGCCTGGATCGAGGAGAACCCGATGTACAACAACGGGATCGCGGCGAACAGCGCGACCGGGACGCAGAGCGCGAGCAGGCGCAGCGGCCGCAGCCGCCGCGCCGTCGCTTCGAAAAGGTGCATGAACGGGGAGCTCAGATCAGTCCGGCCGTCGTCATCAGGCCGGCGACGGTCTTGCTGTTGAGCTTCGACGCGTCGACCTTCGGCGCGTTGAGCTCCGCGAGGGGCTTGAGCGCGGGGTTGGAGGCGACGTCCTTGCCGACCGAGTACTCGAACGAGGTGCCGCCGGCGAGCGCCGTCTGGCCGTCCTTGCCGGTGATGAAGTTGATCAGCGCCTGCGCCTCGGCCTGGTGCTTGCTGGACTTGAGCACGCCGCCGCCGGAGATGCTGACGAACGCGCCGGGGTCGTTGTTGCCGAAGTAGTGCAGCTTGACGTTCTTGCTGTTCTCCTTGGTCTTGGCCTGGTCGCCGTACCAGTAGTAGTGGTAGATGATCGCCGTGGCGGCGGTGCCGGCGTTGACCGCCTTCATCGCCGCGGTGTTGCCGGTGAACGCCTGCCCGTTGGCCTTGAGGGCGGCGAGCCAGGCGCTCGTGGCCGCCTCGCCCTTGAGCTCGAGCATCGCGCTGACGATCGCCTGGAAGTCCGCGCCCTTGGGTGCCGCGCCGTAGCGGTTCTTCCACTTCGGGTCCTGCATGTCCATGATCGACTTCGGCAGGTCCGCCTCGCCGATCATTCCCGGGTTGTACGCCAGGACGGTCGACCGGGCGGCGATGCCGATCCACTTGCCGGTGGACGGTGCGAACTCGGCGGGCACCTGCGCGAGGCTCGCCGGGTCGATCGGCGAGAACAGGCCGGCGTTCTCGACCAGCGACATGGCCGGGGAGTTCTCGGTGAGGAACACGTCGGCGGGCGACGCGCCGCCCTCGGCGACGAGCTGGTTGGCCATCTCCAGGTCGCTGCCCTGCCGGATCTGGACCTTGATGCCGGTCTTGGCGGTGAACGCGTCGACCCAGGCCTTCGCCACGGTGTCGTGCTGGGCGTTGTACAGCGTCAGGGTCACGTTGCGGTCGAGCGCGGCGCCGGGCGAGGGCGGGGCGGCGGCCGGCTCCGACCCGCCGTTGCCGCAGGCGGCGAGCAGCGTGAGCACCGCCGGGACGGCGAGCATCGGCAGGAGGCGGAAACGGTTGATCAGCACGAAACGGTTCCTTAGGTCAGGTTAGGCTTGCCTAATCACCCTGCCGGTGCTTCGATAGGGCGGCCAACCCCCCAAAACGTGGGGGGCCTGCGAAGGAGCCGACCCGGTCATGCGAGCCGTACTCCTCGTCGACGACCATCGGGTCTTCGCCGATGCGCTCGCGTTCGCGCTCGATGCCCAGCCGGACCTGCGCTGCGTGGCCGTGGCCGGCTCGGTGCGCGGCGCCCTCGACGCCGCCGCGGGCTGCGCGTTCGACGTGGCCATCGTCGACCTGAACCTGCCCGACGGCGGCGGGCTCACCGTCGTCGGGCGACTGCGCTCGCTGCGCCCGGACGCCCTGCTCATCGTCCTGACCGGCCACGACCAGCCCGGCCTCGCCGAACGGGCCCGGCGGGTCGGCGCCGACGTGTTCCTGCCGAAGGACGACGCCCTGCGCAGCGTGCTCGACGCGATCCGCGGCGCCGAGCCCTCGTCGGAGGCCCTCCCCCGGCTCAGCCCGCGCGAACGCGAGGTGCTCGCCCTGCTCGCCGCCGGCCGGCCCGCCACGCGCATCGCGAGCGAGCTGGAGCTGTCCGTCCACACCGTCCGCGACCACCTCAAGAGCATCCGGTCCAAGCTCGGCGTGCAGTCCCAGCTCGACGCCGTCCTGGCCGCCGACCGGCTCGGCCTCGTGGCGCGCGCGGACCGGTTCCGATGAACGGTGCGCCCAGCCGGTTGACGCCGCGCCGGGCCCTGCTGCGCCACGCCGCGCTCGCCGGCGTCGCCGCCGCCGTCGTCACCGTCGCGGGGGCGGCCGGCGCCTGGCGTACCGGGCACCAGCAGTCCGGCCGCGACGCGACCCAGATCTCGAAGACCGTCGCCGACGCGGTGATCCCGAGCCTCGCCGCGTACGACTTCGCCGGGCCGGCCGGGTACGACCGCGCGGCGGTCCTCGACCACCTGCAGCCGTTCCTGCGCTCGGGCACCCTCTACCGGGTCAAGCTGTGGATCGTCGACGGCGACCGGGCGCGGATCGTCGTGTCGGACGTGCCCGGCCTGGAGGGCACCACCAGAACTCGGGACGAAGAACCGCTGCGGTCGATCGGCTCCGGTGTGCTGCGCGGCCGTGAGGTACCCAACGACGGCGAACACCGCTACGAGACCGCCGACCGCCGCCGGCTGCGGGAAGCCTTCCTCGACTTCCGCGACGCCGCCGGCCACTCGATGAGCCTCGAGGCCTACGTGCCGGTCAGCGCCGGCGCCCTCACCGGCCAGGCGATCGCGACGCAGCTGCCGCCGCTGCTGGCCGGCGTGCTCGGCCTCGCGCTGGCCACGATGCCGCTGAGCCTGGCCGCGGCCCGCCGGGCCGGGCGCCGCGCCGAGCACGACGCGGCGCTGGCCACGCTGGCGATGACGGCGGCCGACCGGGAGCGCCGCGAGCTCGCCCAGCGCCTGCACGACGGGCCGATCCAGCACCTGGCCGCCGCCAACGTCGTGCTGACCGTAGGCCCGGCCACCACACTGGCGCGCGCCATCGTCGCCGACAGCATCCGCGAGCTGCGCACGCTCACCGACGACGTCCTCCCGTCGGCGGTCGGCGCCGCGGACCTGGCCGGCCGGCTGCCGGCGCTGCTGCGCGCCGCGGTGCCGGAGCCGGTCGCGCTCGACATCCGGGTCTCCGACATCCACGACACCGCGGGACTGACCGACGACCACGCGCTGCTCATCGCCCGCAGCGCCCGCGAGCTCGTCCGCAACGCCGTCCGGCACGGCCGTCCCGGCACCATCGCCGTCACGCTGGACATCACCGACCCTCTGCGCCTCACCGTCGCCGACGACGGCGCGGGCTTCGACACGCGGCGGCCGCCCGAGCCCGGCCACTTCGGCCTCGCGCTCATGACGCAGGCGGTGGCGAACGCCGGCGGCACGCTCGACATCCGGTCACGCCCGGACGCCGGCTGCACGGCGACCGTCCGCCTGCCGCTCTAGTCGCTGCGGGCCCGGCGGATCGGCATGTGTGTCGGTGCCGGTGGGCCGCCGAGGAAGGCCGTGACGAGGCCGGTGCACAGCTGGGGCTTCTCGATCAGCAGCGTGTGCGTGGCGCCCGGCACCACGGCAAGTTCGGCGTCGGGCAACCCCCGGTACAGCTCCAGCGTGTGCTCCAGGGAGACGGCGTCGTCGTCACCGACGAGCACCAGCGTGCGGCAGCCGACCGCCTTCAGCTCGGCCGCGGTCAGCGCCAGGTCGCCCGCCCCGGCCGAGGCGGCGATTCGCTCGATGACGGAGGTCAGGTGCCCGGGCCCGTCCGGCGACACTTCGGCGTGCTGGTCGTAGATGACCTGCGGGATGTCGGCGGGCGAGGCTGACGGCAGCAGCCAGCCGTCCTGGTGGAACGCGCCGCTGATCAGCACCAGCCGGGACACCAGGTCCGGGCGGGCCAGCGCGGTCAGCAGCGCCACCACCGCGCCCGCGCTGTAGCCGACCAGCGCCGCGGGCGCACCCACCACCGTCTCCAGGAACGCGACCGTGTCCGCGGCCATCACCTGCGGGCTGAGCGGGCCGCCCGGGTCCGGGGTGTGCCCGTGGCCGCGCCGCTCCGGAAGGTACACCCGGAACGATCCGGCCAGCGCGTCCAGGTTGCCGGCGAAGCAGCGCGAGTCGACGATCGCGCCGTGCAGCAGGACCACCGGCTCGCCCGCGCCGCGCTCGTCGTACCAGGTGGGCACCCCATTGACCTCGAGCACAGCCATAGATTAGCCCCCGAGGCGTAGAGGCCTCGACGGTTGCGGCGGCGGGCGGGCGGTACCGTGGGACACGTGGCACACGGCAGCGCGCACGACCGGCTCGGGCGGACCGCCCGGCTGGTGCTGCTGCTGGCCACCCTGGTCGGCCTGGCCGCCATGCACACTCTCGGCCACGACGGGCCGCATCTGACGACCCCGGCGCACACAGGTCACATGGCGACGGCCGCGCACGACGCCCCCGTGCTGGACGGGCCTGCGAACGGCCACCACGGGATGAGCGGCTGGGACGTGTGCCTCGCCGTGCTCGTCGCGTTCGCCGTGCTCCTGCTCGCCGCCGCGTTGCTGCACGGCCGCCGGGCCGCGGGAGCGGCGCACCTGACCGGCCGGACCGCACGCACCGGCCCGCGAGCCCCGCCGCCGAGACGGGTCGGTCTCACCCTCGCCACGGTGTCGGTCCTGCGCACATAGGACGCCCCGCGCCGCCCCAGCCCCTTGCGTGCTGCGGCGGTGCCGCCGAGTCCTGCGCAGCTCCGTCCGACACCGAAAGGTCGACCACCACCATGATGCGCACCCTCGTGCGCCGCGCCACCCTGGCCGGCGCCGCCCTGACCACCGCCCTGACCACCGCCCTGCTGCTGGCCGCGTGCGGCGGCGGGCACGACACGATGCCGGGCATGCACCCCGGCGGGACCGTCCCGGCCGGCAGCGCCGCCTCCGGCACGGCCGCGTTCAACGGCGCGGACGTGATGTTCGCGCAGATGATGATCCCCCACCACCGGCAGGCCGTGCAGATGGCGGCGCTCGCCGGCACCCGCGCCGCCGACCCCGAGGTGAAGACCCTCGCCGCTCAGATCAAGGCCGCGCAGGACCCCGAGATCCAGACCATGACCGGCTGGTTGTCGGCCTGGGGCAAGCCCGCCCCGACGATGAGCGGCGGCATGGACATGGGCGGCATGCAGCACGGCGGCATGCCCGGCATGATGTCCGGCGCCGACATGGCCCGGCTCGAGGCCGCTTCCGGCAAGGACTTCGACAAGCAGTTCTGCACCATGATGATCGCCCACCACCAGGGCGCCATCACCATGGCCCAGGACGAGCTGCGCGATGGCACCAACACCGACGCCAAGGCCCTCGCCCAGCAGATCATCACGGCTCAGCGGGCCGAGATCGACACCATGAACAAGATCCTCGCCCGGCTGTAGCGCGGACCGATCCGGCCGCCCGGGCCAACCCGTCCGGGCGGCCGGCGTGGCGCTACAACGGCAGCAGGTGTGGCAGCCAGCCGGCGTAGCGGTCGAGGGTGGCCAGCGCCATCGGCGCGAGCAGCAGTACCGCGGCGGCGACACCGAGTAGCGCCCGGGCGGCCCGGGACAGTGGTGGCGGAGGCGTGAGCAGCCGCTGCAGCCGCTCCATGCTGTCGCCGCCGTGCACGGCCAGCAGCCCGCCGTAGGGCGACCCGGAGCTCGGCTGGGCCATGCTGACCAGCGCCCGGGCGACGTCGAGGCGGGAGCTGCTGCGGGCGGCGTGCTCGTCGGCACACAGCTCGACGAGCCGGTCCACCTGCCGGCGGCCCAGCCGGAAACAGCGCATCCACGGAAACGCCTGCGCCAGCAGCCGCATCCAGTGGGTGATGGCGTAGTGCCGGCCGGTGTGGTGGGCCCGCTCGTGTGCGAGCACCGCCGAAAGTTCGTCCGCGCCGAGCCGGTCGACGGCCGCTGAGGTGATGATGATGTCGGCGCCGGTGCGGTGTCGTCCGGGCATGAGGTAGGCGGCCGGCTCGTGGTGGTGCACGACCGTCGCGCCGGGCACCGTGCCGGGCACGGCGGCCACCCGGACGAGCAGCCGCAGCTGGGCGCGCCGGGCGCGTTGCGCACCGAGCATCCGGATCGCGCTGATGAGCAGCCGGCCGGCCAGGAGCACCACGCTCAGCAGGCCGGCGACGGCAACCGCCTGGCCGAGTGAGCCGTGCCGCCCGCGCAGCGCGTCGAGGCACACGTGCCAGGCGCCGTTGACCACGTCGTGCGTGCGGTCCCAGTACAACGCCAGGCTCAGCCCGGCCAGGGCGAGGCTGCCGGCCGTCGCCCCGGACAGCGCCAGCCACAGCAGCACCGCCAGGCGTGGCGCCCGGAGCGGCCATCCGGCGGCGGCCAGCCGAGGGGCGGCCGCCGCGGCCATCGCGGCGAAGCACAGCAGCAGCGGGCTCACCGGCCACCGATCCGGCGTTCGTAGCCGGCCAGCGCGTCCCGCAGGGCGACCGCCTCGTCCAGCGTCATCTTGCCGACGAAGGCGGTCAGCGCCTCCAGGCGGTCGCCGCTGTCGACCAGCGCATCGTGCATGGCCTGCGCGACGTAGTGGTCGCGGCTCATCGCCGGGGAGTACCGGTAGGCGCGGCCGTGCGGCTCCCGGGTCACCCAGCCCTTGCGGTGCAGGTTGTCGAGCACCGTCATCACCGTGGTGTACGCCAGCTCCCGGTGCCACTGCAGCTGCGACATCGCTTCCCGGACCGTGGTGGCCGTGACGCGTTCCCAGAGCAGCTCCATGAGCGCCGCTTCCAGGTCACCGAGCCCCTGCACGAGCACCTCCGCCATGTGCTGCTATTCGCGATAGTAGTGCCGATACGACGGTGGTGGCGGACCGGAATATCGCCGGCACGCTCACCGCGGTCGCGCTCATGTTCGTCGCGCCGCACGGCTGACGTTGTGAACTACTATCTACCATAGTAGAGTGGGACACGGCCGGGCCCCTTGGAGTGGCGTTTGCGATCCCGGCCTGCTGTGATGCGGGTCCCGTGGTCGCTCTGGGACCCGCATTTTCACGTCGCCGCCGTGCGATCAGCCGGCCGGTAGGAGGCGCCGTGCGAGTCGGCGCAGTGCGGGTCGGGACCGACCTCGTAGCCGGTGGACACAGTGGGATCGGTGTCGGCATGGTCGACCTGCAGGGTGCTGTGCGTGATGCGGTAGTCGCTGCGCAGCAACTGCTCGATCGCGTGCCGCACGGCGTGGCAGTCACGGCCCTCGGCCACCAGCACATGCGCCGACATCGCCGGCTGGCCCGAGGTGATCTCCCACACGTGCAGGTCGTGCACCTCGACCACGTCCGGCAGGGCGGCCAGCCGGGTGCCGAGCGCGGCGGGCTCGATGCCCGAGGGCGCCGCCTCCAGGAAGATCCGCCCCGAGGCCCGCACCAGCTCCAGCCCGGCCTTGATCATGAGGGCCACGACGATGAGCGTCGCGATCGGGTCGGCCCGGGTGAACCCGGTCGTGACCATGACCACGCCGGCGACGGCGGTGGCGATGAACGCGAACAGGTCGTTGAGGACGTGCCGGAAGGCGCCCTCGACGTTGAGGCTCGAGCGGTTGGCCCGCGACATCGCCCACGCGGCGGCCAGGTTCACGACGATGCCGGCCAGCGCGGTGACGAGCACCAGCCCGCCGGCCACCGCGGGCGGGTGGATGAGCCGCCGGATCGCCTCGATGCCCAGCCATACGGCCAGGAGCAGCATCGTCAGCCCGTTGGCCTGCGCCGAGAGGATCTCAGCCCGCTTGAGCCCGAACGTGTAGCCGCCCTTCGGCGGCCGCGCCGCCAGCCGCATGGCCACCAGCGCTAGGACGATCGCACCGGCGTCGGTGAGCATGTGTGCGGCGTCCGACAGCAGCGCCAGCGACCTCGCGAGGAGCCCGACCACGACCTCCCCGGCCATGAACGCGGCGATCAGACCCAGCGCAAGGCTCAGCCAGCGGCGGTCCGCGTCCGCCGACACGCCGTGGCTGTGCCCGGCGTGTCCGTGGTCGTCGTGCCCATGGTCGCCGTGCTCGTGGTCGCCGTGCTCGTGGTCGCCGTGCTCGTGGTCGTGGTCGCCGTCCTCGTGCGGTTCGCGGTCGTGATCCATGCTGTCGGCTCCCCGGCTCGGACTTATGCGGAAGTCCGCATGTGTTGGAGCGTACCGTCCCCGCGCAAGGGCTCGCGGGATGACCGTCCGTCCCGGTCTACGACGCCGGGACGGACGGATGGTCCGTGCTCAGCTGGAGGCGATCGACAGTCCGCCCTCGCCGCCACTGATCTGCGTGCCCTCGGCGAAGTTCGACTCGAACTGCGCCCGCAGCGCGTCGAGTTGGGAGTACTCCGCGAAGTGCGAGGACTCGCTGCCCTGCGCCGCGAACACCGAGTCGGACTCCTCCGAGTCGTTGGAGTAGTTGGTGTAGTCCGTCGACTCGTAGTGGCTGCCGTCCGCGCCGGTGAACTCGACGTGCTTGCCGGTCTCGAAGTCGGTGGACTCGGCCGCGCTGTGGTCCTGCGCGAAGACGCCGAACTGCGAGTTGTAGTCCTGCTCGCTGCCGGCCTCCTGGTGCAGCTGCTCGAGCTCGCCGGATTCGTGGCCCATGCTGAAGTCGCCGTACTCGCTCACGATGTGGTTCCTCTCGGGGATGGTGAAGCCGCGGTTCGGTCGACCCGCCGGCACCAACCAATCTACTATTGCGCCTAGTAGTTCAGATCCCCGATTCGTGCCACCAGGGGCGGGCCGTTCATCCCGCACAATCGCAGCAGGCATCGCCTCGCCAGGCTTCGCGGCCCTCCCGCACGGCGACGGCGGCGATGACCAGCGCGGCGATCGAATCGGCCCACCACCAGCCGAACAGGGTGTTCACGGCGAGCCCGGCCAGCAGGACGGCGGACAGGTACGTGCACAGCAGCGTCTGTTTCGAGTCCGTGACCGCCGAGGCGGAGCCCAGCTCGCGGCCGGCCCGGCGCTGCGCGGCGGACAGCAGCGGCATCACGGCGAGCGACACCGCCGCGAGGACCAGCCCGACGGTGGAGTGCTCGGCCCGGTCGCCGCTCAGCAGCGCGCGGGCCGACTCGGCCGTGACGTAGGCGGCGAGGGCGAAGAAGGACACGGCGATGACCCGCAGCGCGGTGCGCTCCCGGCGCTCGTGGTCCGGGCCGGAGAACTGCCAGGCCACCGCCGCGGCCGAGGACACCTCGACGACCGAGTCCAGGCCAAACCCGATCAGCGCGGTCGACGAGGCCGCGGCCCCGGCGGCGATCGCGACCACCGACTCGATCACGTTGTAGGCGATGGTCGCGGCAACGAACAGCCGAATCCGGCGGGCGAGCACCGCGCGCCGGGCCACCGACGGAGCGAGGGGCAACGGCGCCGCCATCAGCAGCAACCGTCCCGCTCGGCGGCCGGGCAGGCGGCGGGGTCGACGGCGAGCACGAGGCCGAGTAGGTCGCCCAGAGCGTGCGCGAGCCGGGGATCGGCGAGCTCGTAGCGGGTGCGGCGGCCCTCGGGAGCGGCGACGACGAGGCCGCACCCGCGCAGGCAGGCCAGGTGGTTGGACAGGTTCTGCCGGCTGGTGCCGAGGGTTTCGGCGAGCTCGGCCGGGTATCCGGGTGCCTCGCGCAGGGCCAGCAGCAGCCGCGCCCGGACCGGGTCGGACAGGGCGTGGCCGAAACGGGCCAGCACCCGGCCGTGCGTCAACGTCTCCACGCTTCGACGGTACATCAGTCGCTGAATAAACCAAACGCTGTACTATGAACCGCACCCACAACGATCGTAGTAACGGCAACTACTGCGGTAGTGTACGGGTGATGGGACGACGCGAAGAGCTGCTGGACGCCGCGATCGAGCTGGTCGGCACCCGTGGCATGCACGGGCTGACGCACCGCACGCTGGACGCGGCGGCCGGCCTGCCCGCCGGATCGGCCTCCAACCACTTCCGCACCCGGGCCGCCCTGCTCGACGCCGTCGTGGAACGGTTCGCCGCCCGCGAACGGGCGAACTGGGAGGAGCTCGCGCTGCGGACCGCACCGACCACCCCGCAGGAGCTGGCCCGGGCGCTCGCCGAGTTCGCCAAGGAGTCCACCGGCCCGCATCGCACCCTCACGATGGCCCGCTACGCCATCCTCGCCGAGGCCGGCACCCACCCGCCGCTGCGGCCCCAGCTGACCGCCACCGGAGCCAGGGTCAACGCCTGGGCCACCGCCTGGTTCCGCCTCGCCGGGTCGACCGACCCGGACCGCGACGCACCGATCATCATGAACCACTGGACCGGACTGGTCCTGCACCAGCTCGCCATGCCGGACCCGGCGTTCGAGCCGTACCCGCAGATCGCAGCTCTCGTCACCGCCGTTTTAGCTAGTGGGGCGCTCTAGCGATCCGGTGCGCGGCAGCAGCGCGTCGCCCAGTGCCTGCGTGGCCCACGCGATCCACTCGTCGTGCGTCCAGCCGCGGTCGCCGGTCAGGAGCCGGTAGGTCTCCGGCGCGAGCGTCGCGAGGGCGACGTCGGCCGCGCGGGCGGCGTTGAGACCGGGTCGCAGGCCGCCCTTGGCGGCGAGGGCGCCGGTGAAGACGCTGAGCACGGTGTGCCGCTGTGCGATGTTGGTGCGCCACATCTCGGCGATCACGGGGTCGGTGGTCGCGGCCGAACGGACGGCCTCCATCACCGGCGCCACTCGGTCGTGGATGGCGCCCGTGGCCTCGACGAGCCGGCGCAGCATGTCGGCGGGCGGTGCGGCGAGGGCCTGGGCCACCCACGGGCGGTCCAGCGTGGCGATCGGCGCGGTGTCACCGGCCACCTCCACATCGAGCAGCTCCTTGAGGATCGCCCGCTTGGTCTCGAAGGTGAAGTACAGCGTCTGGACGGCCACGGCGGCCTCGTCGGCGATGGCCTGCATGGTCGTCGCCGTGTAGCCGCGCTGCACGAACAGCTCCCGGGCGGCGGCGAGCATGCGCGACCGCGTCTGGGCGGCCTTGGCCGCTCGCGCACCCGGCTTCCCTGCTGCCACGTGACCTCCCCCACCTTGACTAGAGCATCACTCTAGCGCAACCGTTACTAGAGTAACGCTCTAGTGATTGGGGTGGCGAGTTGAGCAGGGAAACGGGCCGTACGGCGGCGCTGGTGCTGATCACCGCGGTGGAGCTGGTGGTGTTCCTGGACGCCACCGTCGTCAACATCGCATTGCCGAGCATCGGTGCGGCGCTGCGCCTGGACGAGGCCGGGCTGTCGTGGGTCACGAACGCCTACCTCCTGGCGTTCGGCGGTTGCATGCTGATCGGTGGCCGGGCGGCGGACCTGCTCGGGCCGCGACGGGTGTTCACCTTCGGCCTGGCGCTCTTCACGGCCGCGTCCACGGTCGCCGGACTGTCCGGCGCCGCGTGGCTGCTGGTCGCGGCCCGAGCGGTGCAGGGCATCGCCGCAGCCGTGACGGTGCCCGCGCAGCTGGCGCTGCTCACCCGGGCCTTCACCGAACCGGCCGCCCGCCGCCGGGCGTTCGCCGTCTGGGGCGCCATGGGCGCGGCCGGCGCGGCGATCGGCACCACGGTCGGCGGCCTGCTCACCCAGGGCCTGGGCTGGCAGTCGATCTTCCTCGTCAACCTGCCGGTCGGCGCGCTCGCCCTCGCCCTGACCGGCCGGCTGCTGCCCGCCGACCCGCCGCGGCGCCCCGGCACGCGCGGACGCCTTGACCTGCCGGGCGCCGTGCTCGGCACGACGGGCCTGCTCCTGCTGGGGTACGCGATCGGCGCGATCGCCGACGCCGGCACCCGGGCGGCCGCCGCGGTCATGCTGGCCGTCGCGCTGGTGCTGCTGACCGGCTTCGCCGTCGCCGAGACGCGGGCCGCCGAACCGCTCATGCCGCTACGGCTGTTCCGCATCCGGCAGGTGACCGGCTCGGCGGTCGTCAACGCGCTGATCGGCGCCGCGCACGTCCCGGCCTTCGCGCTGCTGGCCCTGTACCTGCAGAACGTCCAGCACTACGGCCCGACCCGCTCCGGCCTGGCGCTGCTGCCGGTCGCGCTGGCCGGGCTGGTCGCCGCCCGGACCGTGATCCCCGCCGCCAACCAACGCTTCGGCGCCCGCGCCCTGCTCGCCGCCGGGCTCGCACTGCAGGCCGCCGCGCTGACCTGGCTGGCCATGCTGCCGTCCACGGTGAACTACCTCGTCGACGTGCTACCCGCGGCGCTGCTCCTCGGCGTCGGGCTGCCCGCCTCGTTCGTCGGCGTGACCGCGCCGGCCGTCACGTCGGTCCATCCCGACGACGCCGGCGTCACCGCGGGCATCGTGAACACCGCACAGCGCATCGGATCCGGCCTGGGCGTCACCGCGGCCCTCGTCCTGGCCTCGGCGGTGACCGGCTCCGCCGGGTACCTGGCCGGGCTGCGGGCCGGCTTCGCCGCAGCCGCCGTCCTCGCCCTGACCGGCTGCGTGCTCACCCTCGCCCTGCTGCGGACGGGTACTCCAACGCGGCGTCGTCGAGCCACTCGGCCACGTAGCGGGCGAACGACGAGCGGACCAGCAACCAGTACACCGGCTCGTCCGAGACCGCCATCAGGATGACCGCGGCCCGCGCCAGCATGGTCTGCGCGCACGAACCGACCGGGAACGCCGCCTGGTGGAGGTCGAGCGCGCAGCCGTGGGCGAGGATCGACCTGGCGTGCGGGCCCGCCACCGAGAACACGACCCGCGTGTCGCTCACATCCACCGTGGATCCCGGCTCGGCACCGGCGGGATGCAGCACCAGCCACTCATCCGGCCCGAGCCACAGCACCCGGCGGTCGCCCTCGACGATGAACGTGTTGGGCGTCGAAGGATAGCCGTCCGGGACCGTCCGGCTGCGAACGTTCAGCTTCGGCATGGCAGGCAGGCGCTCAACCGTCACGGCGGGCCCCTTCCGGGTCGTAGAGCACCGGCGCCGTCACGGTCACCGGCACCGCCGGGCCGTCGCCCAAGGGCACCCAAAGCCGGTCCCCGAGCCGGTCGCGGCCTGACCGCACCAGCGCCAGCGCGAACGTGCGGCCCAGGGCGGCACTGTGATAGCTCGACGTCACGTGCCCCAGCAGGGGTACCGGGGGCGGCGGCAGCTCCTGTCTCGCGACCAGGTGGGCGCCTTCGGGCAGACGCAGCGCGGGATCCTCCGGCAGCAGGCCGACGAGGTGCTTGCGGTCCGGCCGCGCGGTGTCGGGCCGCGTGAACGAGCGCTTGCCGATGAAGTCGGCCTTCTTCTTCGACACCGCCCACGCAAGCCCGAGATCGTGCGGGGTGACGGTGCCGTCGGTGTCCTGCCCGATGATCGGATAGCCCTTCTCCGCGCGCAGGACGTGCATGGTCTGCGTCCCGTACGGGGTGATGCCCCACGGCTGCCCGGCCGCGTGGACGGCCTGCCACAGCGCGGGCCCCTGCCACCACGGGACGTTGACCTCGAAGGCCAGCTCGCCGGAGAAGCTGATCCGGAACACCCGTGCGGCGAGCCCGGCCACGGTGGCGTCGCGCCAGCGCATGAACGGCAGGTCGACCAGACTGCCGCTGATCGTGCCCAGCACCGCGCGGGACTGCGGGCCGACGACGGCGACGGTGGACCACTGCTCGGTGACCGACGTGCACCAGACCTCGAGATCGGGCCACTCGGTCTGCAGCCACTCCTCGAACCAGTCGAGCACGGCCGCGGCGTTGCCGGTCGTGGTGGTGACCAGGAACCGGTCCTCGGCGAGCCGGGCCACGGTGCCGTCGTCGAACACCATGCCGTCCAGCCGGCACATCACGCCGTACCGCACGGCGCCCACGGCCAGACTGCTCATCACGTTGGTGTACATGCGGTCGAGGAACTCGGCGGCGTCCGGACCCTGCACGTCGATCTTGCCGAGCGTGGACGCGTCCATCATCGCGACACCGGTTCGCGCCGCGACGCACTCGCGGTGCACCGCGGCGTCGAGATCCTCCCCAGGCTGCGGGTAGTACCAGGGGCGCTTCCACTGCCCGACGTTCTCGAAGCGCGCACCCCGCGCCACGTGCCAGTCGTGGATCGCGGTGATCCGGACCGGGTCGAAGCGGTCGCCTCGGTCGCGGCCGGCCAGGGCGGCGAAGCTGACCGGCGTATACGGCGGGCGGAACGTCGTCACGCCCAGCTCCGCGATCCGCACCCCCAGCGCGTCGCCGACCGTCGCGCTGGCCAGCAGGCCGGACGTCTTGCCCTGGTCGTGCGCGGTGCCGGCGGTGGTGTACCGCTTCACGTGCTCCACCGAGCGCAGCCCGGCCCCGGTGGCCCGGTGGATGTCCGCCACGGTGACGTCGCGCTGCAGGTCGACGAACGCCTCGTGCGGTGCGGCGTCCATGGCGGCGTGCCACAGGTAGGAGCCCGGCGGGTCGAGCCGCCCGGTGGGCACCGGCGGCACCGGCCCGGTCGGCACACCGAGCGCGGTCAGGGCCCGCGCGGCGGCGGCCACACCGTCGGCGGCACAGGCGTCGTGGTCGTAGCGGCCGGCGGCGGCCCCGACCGGCTCCACCGCCTGCCGGCAGCCGTCCGGCAGGAACGCCCCCAGGTCCTCGTCGTAGCGCAGCTGGCCGCCGGCCTGGCTGTACAGATGCAGCACAGGGCTCCACCCGCCGGAGACCAGCAGCAGGTCGGCCTCGACGCGCCGGCCGTCGACGAGGACCGCGGTGAGCGCCGGCACGCCTTCGGTACCGGTGACCGTCCGCCCTTCGCGGGCGTCGGCCACGGCCGCGATCTCCACGCCCGCCGCGGCCAGATCCTCGGCGGCCTGGTGACCGGACCGGTTGGCGGTGAACACGACGGCACGGCGGCCGGCCAGCACGCCGAAGCGGTGCAGGTACGTGCGGGCGGCACCGGCCAGCATCACCCCGGGGCGGTCGTTGCCGGGGAACGCGATCAGCCGCTCGTGCGCGCCCGTGGCCAGGATCACCCGCTTGGCGCGGATGCGCCAGATCCGCTCGCGCGCCATGCCCGCCGGCGCGGCGAAGCCGAGGTGGTCCGTGCGCCGCTCGACCGCGACGAGATAGTTGTCGTCGTAGTAGCCGAACACGGTCGTGCGGCCCAGCACGGTGGCCCCGGCCACCAGCGCCGGGTCCCGCGGGTGCTCGTCGCACAGCATCACCCGCACGCCGGCCCGCGCGGCGAACGCAGCCGCCGCGGTGCCGGCCGGCCCAGCGCCGACGACGAGCACGTCGCAATGGGCGAAGACCGCGTCGTACCGTGCCGGGTCGGGGCCGTCGGCGAGACGGCCCCGACCCGCGAGGCCGGTGGCGGCCAGCCCGTCGAAGAGCTCGACCATGGTGGCCGGGCGGAGGGGGTCGGCGAACGGGGTCTCGATCTGCACGACACCGGTCGGCTCCTCGCTGCCGGCCGACATGATGCCGCGCGGCCGGCCCAGCCGGACGCTGGTGCCGACCTGCCGGACGCCGTTGGCCAGCAGGGCCGCCGCGAGGGTGTCGCCGGCATGACCGGTGTACTCGATGCCGTCGAACGTGAAGCGCAGGATGTCCGCGGTCGTGGGAAGGCGAAGGTTCACCGGTACACCCGCAACACCTCGTTGGTGCGGGTGTCCCGCACCGCGTTGAACCAGCGCCGGCAGCCCGAGCTGTGGCACCAGCGCTCGGCGAACGGGCCTTTCGGATTGTCGCGGACGAAGAGGTACCGGCCCCACTCCTCGTCGCTGAGCGCGGCCGGATCGGCCGGATAGGCGACGTGCGCCTGTCCGCCGTAGTGGAACTCGTCCTCGTTGCGCGGCCCGCACCAGGGGCAGTCGATGAGCAGCATCAGTGCGCCACCGCCGCCGCGCCGTGCTCGTCGATGAGCGCCCCGGTGGTGAACCGGTCAAGCCGGAAGGGCGCGTTGAGCTCGTGCGGCTCGCCGGTGGCGACGGTGTGCGCGTAGCACCAGCCGACGCCCGGGGTGGCCTTGAACCCGCCGGTGCCCCAGCCGCAGTTGACGAAGAGCCCCTCGACCGGGGTCGGCCCGACGATCGCCGAGGCATCCGGGGTCACGTCGACGATGCCGCCCCAGGTGCGCAGCACGTGCGCGCGGGCGAACACCGGGAACAGCTCCAGCGCCGCGGACATCTGCCGCTCGATGACGTGCAGCGCGCCGCGCTGCGTGTAGGCGTTGTAGGCGTCGATCCCGGCGCCCATCACCAGCTCCCCCTTGTGCGCCTGGCTGACGTAGACGTGTACCGCGTTGGACATCACGACGGTGGGGTGGACCGGCTCCAGCAACTCGGAGACGAGCGCCTGCAGCGGGTGGCTGGACAGCGGCATCGGCAGCCCGACCATCGCGGCCAGGACCGAGGTGTGACCGGCGGCGCTCAGGGCGACCCGGCCGGCGCTGATCGGGCCCCGGGTCGTTTGCAGCCCGACGACCCGGCCGCCGGCCACGTCGATGCCGGTGACCTCGCAGTGCTGGATCAGGTCGACGCCGAGCGCGTCGGCGGCCCGGGCGAAGCCCCACGCGACGTAGTCGTGCTTGGCGATGCCCGCCCGCGGCTGGTACGTGGCACCGAGCACCGGGTACCGCACATCGGGCGAGATCGAGATGATCGGGCAGACCTCCTTGACCTGCTCCGGTTCGAGCCACTCGGCGTCGACGCCGCAGAGGCGGTTGGCGTGCACCCGGCGGACGCTGTCGCGCACGTCCTGCAGGCTGTGCGCGAGGTTGAGCACGCCGCGCTGGCTGAACAGCAGCGGATAGCCGAGGTCGTCCTCCAGCGTCTCCCACAGCTTGAGCGCGTGCTCGTAGATGCCCGCGCTCTCCTCCCACAGGTAGTTCGACCGGATGATGGTCGTGTTGCGGGCCATGTTCCCGCCGGCCAACCAGCCGCGCTCCAGTACCGCCACGTTCGTGATGCCGTGGTTGCGGGCCAGGTAGTAGGCGGTGGCCAGGCCGTGCCCGCCGCCGCCGACCACCACGACGTCGTAGTGCCGCCGGGGCTCCGGGTTGCGCCAGAGGAAGTCCGGGTGCTCGGGAAGGTCTTCCATCTCAGCCCTTCAGCCGGGTCATGGCCGGGTCGAACAGTGGCTCGGCGGTGACGGTGGCCGGGATCCGCCGGTCGAAGTATCCGATGTGGACGGTCCGGCCCGGCTCGGCCAACTCGGCCGGGAGCCAGGCGTAGGCGATGCCGGAACCGACGGTGTAGCCGTAGGCCGCGCTGGTGACGTACCCGACGGCCGTGTCCGCACTGAACACCGGCTCCCCGCCCATCACCACAGAGTCGAGGGTCAGGCAGGCCAGCCGCCTGGTGTGCGCCCTGCGCTGCAGGCCGGACCGGCCGAAGAAGTCGCCCTTGCCCAGCTTCACGGCGAAGTCCAGCCCCGCCTCGACCGGGTCGTGCTCGTGGGTCATGTCGGTGCCGAACGAGCGGTACCCCTTCTCCAGGCGCAGGCTGGTGAACGCCCCCCGGCCGGCGGCGAGCACGCCGTACGCCCGGCCCGCCGCCCACAGCGTGTCCCACAGCTTCAGGCCCAGATCGGCGGTGGTGTAGAGCTCCCAGCCCAGCTCGCCCACATAGGACAGACGCAGGGCGGTGACCGGGACCATCCCGACGTACGTCTGGGTGCCCCGGAAGTACCGCAGCCCGGTGTTGGACAGGTCGGTGTCGGTGAGCGGCTGGAGCAGGTCGCGGGCGCGCGGGCCCCACAGGCCGATGCAGCAGGTGCCCGCGGTCAGGTCGGTGACCGTGACCCCTGCGGGGGCGTGCCGGCGCAGCCAGTCGATGTCACGCTGGCCGTTGAGGCCCACCTGGAAGCGCTCCTCGCCGAGCCGGGCGATCGTCACGTCGCTGCGGATGCCGCCGTCGGCGTTGAGCAGCAGGCAGTACGTGACCGAGCCCACCGACTTGTGGATGTCGCCGGTGGAGATCCAGTGCAGGAACTCGGCGGCGCCGGGCCCGGCCACCTCGGCGCGCTTGAGGGTGCTCATGTCGTACAGCGCGACGGCCTCGCGGGTGGCCTGGGCCTCGGCGCCGACGATCGGCGACCAGTACCGCGCGGCCCAGTCGTCCGGCTGCGGCAGGCGCCGGCCCGCGACCAACGGCGCGTTGGCCTCGTACCACTGTGGACGCTCCCACCCGGCGTACTCCAGGAAGGTCGCGCCCAGCTCCTGCTGGCGCGGGTAGAACGGCGTCGTGCGCAGCGGCCGCGGCTCCTCCATCGGCTGCAGCGGGTGGATGATGTCGTACACCTCGACGTAGTTCTGGCAGTCGCGGGCCAGCACGTACTCGGGCGCCACCTGGTGCGGCTCGAACCGGTTGACATCGAGGCCGCTGAGGTCAAAGGCGCTGACCCCGTCGACGAGCCACTCGGCGACCGCCCGCCCGATCCCGGCCGAATGCGTCACCCAGACCGCCTCGGCGACCCAGAAACCCCGCGCGTCGGGCGACTCGCCGAGCAGCGGCAGGTTGTCGGTGGTGAACGAGAAGAGGCCGTTGAACGCCTCGTCGATCTTCGCTTCCCTGGTCGCGGGCAGCAGCTCGCGGGTCGCAGCCCAGGCGGGCTCGAAGTCCTCCTCGGTGAACGGCAGCATCGAGGGCATGATCTCCGCCTGCGACACGGGCACGATGTCGTCGGCGCTGATCGGCAGCGGCCGGTGCCCGTAGTAGCCGACCCCGAGGCGGTCGCCGCGGTCGCGCACGTAGAGGTCGGCGTCCTGGTGGCGCAGGATCGGGCGGGTCGCCTCGGCGGTCATGCCGTGCATGGCCGGCACCGGACCGGTCCAGGCCAGCTGGTGCGCCAGCGGGGTGAGCGGCAGCCGCATGCCGACCATACGGGCGATCCGCGGCCCCCAGATGCCGGCCGCGCAGATCACGACGTCGGCCGGCAGCTCGCCCCGGTCGGTGACGACGCCGGTGACCCGGCCCCCGCTCGTGCGGATGTCAACGACCTCGTGGCCGGCCAGGAGCCGGGCGCCGCGGGCGGCGGCCCGGTCGAGCTGGGTCTGCACCGCCTTGACCGCCTTGGCCAGCCCGTCGGCCGGGACGTGGAGGCCGGCGAGGACGCGGTCGCGGTCGAGCAGCGGGTGCAGGCGCAGGCACTCGTCCGGGTCGAGGATGCTGCCGCGGCCGCCCCAGGCGGTCAGCCAGCCGTGCCGGCGGTGCAGCTCGGCGAGGCGGGCCGGGCCGGTGGCCACCTCGATGCTGCCGACCGGCAGGAAGCAGTCCAGCTGCCGCAGTTTTTCGATGGTGTACTGCGCGAGGAGCGTCATCGTCCGGTTGGCGTTGGTCTGGAAGACCAGGCCCGGCGCGTGCGACGACGAGCCACCAGTAGCCGGCAGCGGCCCCTGGTCGACGACCGTGATGTCGTCCCAGCCGCGCAACGCCAACTCGTCCGCGACGGCCGCGCCGACGACGCCGGCACCGATCACGACGACCTTCGGACCGGCCATGCTGACCCCCAAGTCGGTGCGTCTTCAGCAACGCGGTGCGCCTTTCGCAACAGATTCGCGGGCGCCGTCGCATGTGTCAAGAGCGGAACGGGCCGGTCCCACACATGGGCCGGCCCGTTCGCGGATCAGGTCAACGCGTGGATCACGTGCCCTGCAGCCACGGCTGCCAGACGTCCGGGTGGGCGTCGACCCACTTCTTGGCCGCGGCCTCGTCGGACAGCTTGTTCTCGGCGATGTCCCGGGCCACGTCGTTCTGGTGGTCGTTGGTCCACTTGAAGTTCTTCACCAGCGTCATCGCCGGGCTGCCGGAGTTGGCGAACTTCGTGCTCACGATCTTGTCCAGGTCGTACGGCTGGTAGTCGCAGGCGACCTTCTGTGCATCCGCGTCGCAGCCGGGCGTGTACGGCGGCAGCGGGATGTGCACCAGCTTGACCTCGGACAGGAACCACTGCGGCTCGTAGAAGTAGCCGATGACCCACTTCTTCTGGGCTTCGGCGTTCTTGAACGCCTGAATCAGCGCGTCCTCGCTGCCGGTGAAGATGACCTTGAAGTTCAGGTTCAGGTTCTTCACCAGCGCCACGTCGTTGGTGACGTAGGACGGGTCACCGTCGAGGAAGGCACCCTGGTTGCCCGACTCGGACGTCTTGAACTGGGCGGCGTACTTGTTGAGGTTGTGCCAGTCCAGGATGTCCGGGTGCTCCTTGGCCAGCCACGGCGGGATGTACCAGCCGATGGTGCCCTTGTTGCCGGTCTCGCCGGCCTCCTGTGCGACCTTCTGCTGGTCGATGTAGGTCTTCTTGAGGTCGTCGTGGCCCCAGTTCTCCAGGATCACGTCGACGGCGCCGGTGGCGAAGCCCTCCCACGAGACCTGCTCGGTGATGTTCTTCGCCACCACGTTGCAGCCGAGCTTCTCCTTGGCGATGTAGCTGATCACCGCCGCGTCGGCCTCGTAGCCGACCCACGGGTTCACCGCCAGGTTCACGGTGCCGCAGGGCTTGTGGCTGGTCGACGTCGAGGGTTCGGCATTGGGCTTGATCTTGGATCCGCAGCCGGTGAGGGCGAGCATGCCCGCACTCAGCAGCGCCACGGTCCGCACCAACGTTGCTGTTCGCATCACGAAGCGTGTTCCTCCCCTAGTGCTGGAAATGCGCAGCTCACGACCGGGCGTCGGCGCGCCGTGCGGCGGCCTGAGTGATCCGGTCGAGCAGGATGCACAGCAGGGCGATGGCCACGCCGGCGGCCAGGCCCTTGCCGTACAGGCTGTATTGCGAGAACCCGGCGACGACCAGGTAACCGAGGGCGCCGCCGCCGACCAGCCCACCGACCACGGTCATCGACAGGACGTAGATGAGGCCCTGGTTGGTCGCCAGCGCCAGCGCCCGGCGGGCCAGCGGCAGCTGGACCTTGCTGATCACCTGCCAGGTCGTGGACCCGGACGCGGCCGCCGCCTCCAGGACGGTCTGCGGCACGGCCCGGATGCCGTCGGCGACGATCTTCGTGGCGACCGGCATGCCGAACACCACGGCCGCGACGATCGCGGTGAACCGGCTGGGCCCGAACAGGCCGAGGAACGGGACCAGGTAGACGAACGCGGGCATGACCTGGGCGGCGTCGAGGACCGGGCGGATCACCCGGTCGGCGCGGTCGCTGCGGCCCATCCACACGCCGAACACGACGCCGAGCACCATGACGATGACCGTGGCGATGAGCGTGGCCGTCAGCGTCACCATCGAGTCCTGCCAGAGCCCGCAGGCCAGCAGCAGGCCGAGGCAGACCGCCACGATCGGCAGCACCCGCCAGCCGCCCAGCACCGCTGCCACGCCCAGGACGACCGCGCACATCAGGTACCACGGCGAGCCCGCGATCAGGTGCTCCAGCGGGTTGAGCAGGCCGTAGCTGAAGCCGTTGCGGATCGCCTCGGTGACGTCGGCAAGGTTGGCCTGCACCCAGTCGGACACGCTGCCGACCGCCTCGGCCAGCCGGGCGCCGAACAGCCCGCCGGTGTCCGAGCCCGGGAAGACGGCCGCCCAGACGAAGGTGTACGCCAGGTACAGCGCGACCAGCGTCAGCCCGCCCAGCGCGCCGACCGTCCAGGGGCGCCACCGCGAGCCGGCGGTGCCGCCGCGGGCGGTCGCCTCGATCCGCACGCTCGCCGCGGTGGTGACCCGGTCGAGCACGATGGCCATGATGACGATGGCCAGGCCGGCCCGGAACGCCGTGCCGACGTCGAGAATCTGCAAGGCGCGCAGCACCACCCGGCCGAGCCCCGGTGCGTCGATGAGCGCCGCGATGGTGACCATGGACAGCGCGCACATCGTGGTCTGGTTGATCCCGACGACGATGGTGCGCTTGGCCAGTGGCAGCTGCACCTTGCGCAGCAGCTGCCAGCGGGTGGCGCCGAGCGAGCGGCTGGCCTCCAGCGCCGACTCCTGCACCTCGCGGATGCCGAACGCGGTAAGCCGCATGACCGGCGGCATCGCGTAGATGAGCGTGGCGATGACCGCCGAGGCGGGGCCGATCAGGAAGAACAGCGTGAGCGGCGCCAGGTAGACGAAGGTCGGCACCGCCTGCATGAAGTCCAGCACCGGCGTGAGCGCGCGTTCGACGGTCCTGGACAGCCCCATCCAGATGCCGGCCGGAATGCCGATCAGCAGGCTGAGCAGCACCGCGGCGAGGGTCAGGGCCAGCGTGTCCATGCTCTGCTGCCAGTACCCGAGCAGGCCGAGCGAGGTGAAGCCGAGCCCGGCCACGACCGCGACCCGCCAGTTGCCGAAGGCGTAGGCGCCGAGCACCGCGAGGGCCACCACGCCGAGCCAGCCGATCACCGGCACGGGCCGATCGTAGGCGGGCTGGCTGATGAGCGACTGGATGAGCTCGGTGAGCTTGTCGATGCCGGTGCGGACCACGTTGACGAAGTCGGTGAAGAAGGGGTTGCTGCCCCGCGCGATGACGACCTTGTCGCGCAGCTCGTTGAGCTGCTTCTGCACGCCGGTGAGCTGGGAGGTGTCCAGGGCGAGCGTGTGCCGGCCGCGCAGCGGGATCCACAGCAGCACCCACACCGCCAGGATGCCGGCGACCAGCCACGGGCGCAGCCCGGGCCGGCGCAGGCCGGGGCGGGCCGCCCGCGCACGGGCCGACTCGACGGTGGTCACGGCGCAACCACCGCCTCCGCGTCCTGCGTGGTGGCGCCCGGGCCGGGCGCGCTGCCGTCGCGCGGCGCCGGCGCGGGCCGCCGGTCGTCCTCGGCCACGATGACCCGCAGGATCGCGTCGTCGTCGACCATGCCGAGCAACTGTCCATCGTGGACGACCCGGACCGGGGCGGTGGCGGCCAGCACGACCCGCGCCGCGTCGCGCACGATCAGGTCGGGCCCGATCTCGGGGCCGTCGAGCGGGTCCTCGGGGCGGACCGGTCGCATCACCCACCGGATGGTCAGCACGTGCGACTTGGGCACGTCGGCGACGAAGTCCCGCACGTAGTCGTCGGCCGGCGCGCCGACCACCTCGTCGGGCCGGCCGATCTGCACGACCGCGCCGTCGCGCATGATGAGGATCCGGTCGCCCAGGCGCAGCGCCTCGTGCAGGTCGTGGGTGATGAAGACCATCGTCTTGCCGACCTCGTGGTGCAGCCGCACCACCTCGTTCTGCATGTCGCGGCGGATCAGCGGGTCGAGTGCGGAGAACGGCTCGTCGAAGAACAGGATCTGCGGGTCGACGGCCAGCGCGCGGCCCAGCCCGACGCGCTGCTGCATGCCGCCGGAGAGCTGGTCGGGGTAGTGGTCGGCGTAGCCGCTGAGCCCGACCAGGTCCAGCACCTCCCCGGCCCGCCGATCGCGCTCGGCCTTGCGCACACCCCGGATCTCCAGCCCGTAGCCGATGTTGTCCAGCACCCGCCGGTGCGGCAGCAGCCCGAAGTGCTGGAACACCATGCCGAACCGGTGCCGGCGCAGCTGCCGCAGCCGGCGCGCGTCGGCCTGCACGATGTCGTCGCCGTCGTAACGCACCGCGCCCGCGGTCGGCTCGATGAGCCTCGTCAGGCAGCGCACCAGGGTCGACTTGCCCGAGCCGGACAGGCCCATGACGACGAACACCTCGTTGGTTGCGACCTCGAACGACACGTCCCGCACCGCAACCAGGCAGCCGGTGCGGTCGCGCAGCTCGTCGCGCGACAGGTCGGCCAGCTCAGTGCCGACGATCCGGTCGGCGCGCGGGCCGAACACCTTCCACAGGCCGTCGACGGCGAGCGCCGGGTGGCTGGAGGACTGTGTCAAGGTCATGGGAACCCCTCGCTCGTTCATGACGAACCGAACCAGTGCTGCGGGCGGGGCCGGATGTTGTGCCAGACGTGTTTGATCTCGCGGTACTCGGCGAGGCCCGCCCGGCCCAGCTCCCGGCCGATGCCGGACTGCTTGTAGCCACCCCACTCGGCCTGCGGCACGTAGGGGTGGTAGTCGTTGATCCAGATGGTGCCGTGCCGCAGCGCCCGCGCGACCCGCTGCGCCTTGCCCGAATCCTGGGTCCACACGGCGCCGGCCAGCCCGTAGACGGTGTCGTTGGCGAGCCGGACCGCCTCGTCCTCGCCGCTGAACCGCTCGACGGTCAGCACCGGGCCGAACGACTCCTCGGCCAGCACGGACATGCCGGAGCGGCACTCGTCGAGCACCGTCGGGCGGTAGTAGAAGCCGCCCGACAGCTCGGGATCGTCCGGCCGCTTCCCGCCGCAGCGCAGGACGGCGCCCTCGGCGAGACCGGCAGCGACGTAACGCTCGACCCGCTCGCGGTGCGCGGCCGAGATGAGGGGGCCGGTCTCGGCTCGTGGATCGAAGGGCCCGCCGAGCCGGATGAGCTCGGCCCGGCGGACCACCTCGTCGACGAACGCATCGTGCAGCCGGTCCTCGACGATGAGCCGGGCACCGGCCGAGCACACCTGCCCGGAGTGCAGGAAGACCGCGGTCAGCGCGAAGTCGACGGCGGTCTCGACGTCGGCGTCGGCGAAGACCACGTTCGGGTTCTTGCCGCCCAGCTCCAGCGCGACCCGCTTCACGGTGCCGGCCGCGGCGGCCATCACCCGCCGCCCGGTGACCAGACCGCCGGTGAACGAGACGAGGTCGACGGCCGGATGTTCGGCCAGCGGCGCACCGGCTACCGGCCCCGCGCCCAGCACAAGGTTCCCCACGCCGGCGGGCAGCCCGGCCTCGGCGAGCAGCCGCATCAGCAGGATCGCCGTCGACGGGGTCAACTCGCTGGGCTTGAGCACGAACGTATTGCCCGCCGCCAGGGCCGGCGCGACCTTCCACGCGGCCTGCAGCAGCGGGTAGTTCCACGGGGTGATCAGGCCGCAGACGCCGACCGGCTCGTAGACGATCCGGCTGATCGCGTCCTCGCGGCCGGTGTCGACGACCTGGCCGGCCTCGGCGTCGGCGATCCCGCCGAAGTAGCGGAAGGTGCGGATGACGTCCTGCACGTCGAACTCCGCCTCGACCAGCCGCTTGCCGGTGTCGAGCGCCTCGGCGACCGCGATGTCCTTCGCGTCGCGGGCGAGCAGGTCGGCGACCCGCAGCAGCAGGGCACCCCGCTCGCCGGCCGGGGTGTGCGGCCAGGGCCCGTCGTCGAAGGCCCGGCGGGCGCTCAGGATCGCCCGCTCGGTGTCCGCGGCGTTTGCCTCGTCGACGGTCGCGACCGTCGTGCCGTCGGCCGGGCAGCAGATCTCCCGCTGACCGCCGTCGGCCGGCCCGCACCAGGCACCGTCGATGTAGAGGCTTGCCACCGTCCGGACCACCGTCCTTCAGAAGCTCGCGTTCGAAGCCGCTAGGTGTTGCGTAATAAGGAAAACCGCGGCTTATTGGGAAACAGGATGTCCCTCGCCTATTCGCCCGTCAAGCCTGTGCGCCGAACCGCAACGTGATCGACGACCGCCTTTTCGGCGCCGTTACGCACCGATGTCGCGGGCATTGCTCAGGCCGGTGCCAACCGCGAGATCCGCGTGATCAGCACCCGTTCGATCAGAGCCACCAGCACGGACTTCACCGACTCGCGGGAGCGGGCATCGCAGTCGACTATCGGGACCTCCGGGCCGACCCCGAGCGCCTCGCGCACCTCCCCCAGCTCGAACCGCGCGCTGCGCTCGAACTGGTTGACGGCGATGAGCAGCGGGGTGCCCCGCTCCTCGAAGTAGTCGATCGCCTGGAAGCAGTCCTCGATCCGGCGGGTGTCGACCAGCACGACAGCGCCGAGCGCCCCCTCGACCAGGTCGTCCCAGAGGAAGGTGAAGCGCTCCTGGCCGGGCGTTCCGAACAGGTACAGCCACAGCGACTCGTCGAGCGTGATCCGGCCGAAGTCCAGCGCTACCGTGGTGGTCGTCTTCTCGGCGATGCCGGTCAGGTCGTCCACCCCGACCGACGCCTCGGTCATGGCGGCCTCGGTCACCAGCGGCTCGATCTCGGAGATCGCCCCGACGAACGTGGTCTTCCCGACGCCGAACCCGCCGCTGATCACGATCTTGACCGCGAGCGGCGGACCGGACGGCTTAGAGCGACCGAACACGGTCCCTGATCCTCTCAATGGTTTCGATGGGCAGCTCGGTCGGTCCCTGGCTGGTCGCGTACCCGTCGCTGACGAGGTCGGCCACCAGGACGCGGGCGACGCCCAGCGGCAGGCCGAGCCGGACCGCGATGTCCACGACGGTCTGCGGGCTCTGGCACAGCTCGACGATCCGGCGCGACTCGAAGCGCAGCGGCGCGTGCAGCGCCGCCGGGATCGCGCTGACCACGGTCTCGGGGCGCAGCCCGTCGGTGAGCGGCCGGGTCCGGCCGCCGGTCACCATGAACGGTCGCACCAGCGCCGCGTCGGCCGGGGCGCCGGGCTCCTCCGCCTCCTCCGGCTCGTCGGCCTGGTGCCGCGGCCGCACCGGATCGGCCTGCCATCGCGGGATCATCCGCGGGTCAGGGAGCCGGTGCTCGCCGGGGTCGTTCACTGCGGCAGGTACCGCCGGGACTCGGTGATCAGGGCCGGGGTGAGCAGCGTGCCGAACCGGTCGGCCAGCGCCGCGATCTCGTAGCCGATGACGCCGAGGTCGCAGTCCCCCTCGGCCAGCACGCCGAGGCAGCTGCCGCCGCTGATCGCCGACACCAGCAGGAAACCGCGGCGCATCTCGATCATCATCAGCTTCAGGCCGTCGAAGTCGTAGCGCTTGGCGGCGCTGCGGGCCAGGCTGGCCAGGCTCGAGACGATCGCGGCCAAGTGGTCGGCACCGTTGCGGTCGAGCCCGTCGGACGCGGCGATCAGCAGCCCGTCCGACGACACCGCCACCGCGTCGCGCACCCCGTCGGTGTTTCGCTTGAAGTTCGCCAGCAGCCAGTTGAACTGGTGCGCACCGGCTCGTACGTCAACGCTCATCGCGCGTCTTCTCCCGGTTCTTCACGGTCCCGCTCGTTGCGTCGGAACCCGTCGCGCAGGGACAGCATGCGGTCGCGGACCTGGGCCGGTGAGTCGTCGACCATCGATGGCCGCCGTACCGGCTCGCCGCGCTCGGCCCGGTCGGGGCCGGTCTCCGGCTGCGCTGTCACCGCGGCCCCGGCCGCCGGCCGGCGGGCCGGACGCTTGCGCAGGCCGTTGCGGGTACGCTCGCCGGTGGACTCGTCGGCCCAGGACGGCATTTGCGACGGGACCTGGACCAGGTCGTTCGCCGCAGCGTTGCCGTGGCCGTCCACCACCGTGCCGGGCGGGGCGGCGCCGGGCACGGACACGTACTCGACGGTCGTCGCCGGGTGCCCGCCCAGCACCAGCTGGGCCGTGACGGCGGCAGGCGGGCGCGCCGCGGTGTGCGCCGGCTCGGCCCCGACCGTGGACGGCACGATCCGCGGCGGCGCCTGGGGCTCGCGCGGGCCCTCGATCGGCGGCGGCGGGGTGGTCATCAGCCGGGCCGGCAGCATGACCCGGGCCGTGACCCCGGTGACCGGTGAGTTGCTCAGCTGTACGTCGACGCCGAGCTGCCGGGCCAGCTGACCGACCACGTAGTGGCCGAGGAACCGGGCCGGTGCCAGGAGGAACTGGTCGGAGCCCCGCAGGCGTCCGTTGGCCTTGTCCAGCTCGTCGGGCGGCATGCCGACGCCCTGGTCGACGATCGCGATGAGGTAGCGGTCGCCGAAGTTGCGGCCCTGGATCTCCACGTCGACGTCCGGCGGGGAGAAGGTCAGTCCGTTCTCCACCAGCTCGGCGACCATGTGCGCGACGCCGGTGACGAAGCCGCCGGCGAGGTACCCCTCGTCGATGCGGCGCAGCGTGACCCGCCGGTAGTCCTCGACCTCCGAGATCGCGGCGCGGACCACGTCGGAGAGCGGCATCGCCGAGGACCAGGGCCGCGGGCCGTCCTCGCCGACCAGCACCAGCAGGCTCTCCGCATTTCGCCGCATACGGGTGGCGAGGTGGTCGAGCTCGAAGAGGTTGGCCAGGCCCGCCGGGTCGCTCTCTTCGCTCTCCAGCCGGCTGATGAAGCCGAGCTGGCGGCGCACCAGGCTCTGGTTGCGCCGGCCCAGGTTGGCCAGCGACTCGGTGGTGTTGCGCCGCAGGAGTGCCTGCTCGGTGGCGAGCGTCCACGCCGTGGTCTGGACCCGGTCGAGCGCCGCCGCCACCGAGTGCACCTCGACGCTGGCCCGGCGCGGCACGACCACCGGCGGCGGCGGGTCGGGCTGCTGGTCGTCGGTGCCCTGCTGGGCGTGGAAGACGGCCTCGGGCAGCCGCTGTGTCGCGACGGCCTCGGCCTCCTGGGCGAGCATCGCCAGCGGACGGGTGATCGAGCGGATCGCGGCGACGACCAGCGCGACCGCGCCGGCCAGGCAGAGCAGCACCAGGGCGCTGAGGACCACGAGGCGCTCGGTCGCACCGCGGCGGACCGCGGCGGCACGGTCGCGGATGTCGGTGCCGATCGACTCCTCCAGCGCCCGGATGTCGTCGAGCACGGTGGTCAGCGCCGACCACCAGGACTGGGGGTTGATGAGCAGCGGCTTGTCGTCGGCCGAGGAGAGCGCCCGGTTCTCGAACTCCAGCGCCTCGCTGTAGGCGCCGGTCGAACGGACCTTCGCCGAGCGGGCCAGCTGCGCCGCGGTGGCCACCTTGGCGAACTGGTTCTCCGCCTCGTGCGCGGCCGCGTACATGGCGGCGAACTGGTTGTACTCGCCCTTGTGGAAGCCGCCGGCAGAGAAGACACCGTTGAGGAACGCACGCTCCTGCGTCAGGTACTCCTTGGCCTCGGCCAGCGCGCTCAGCGCCGCGACACCCCGGCGCAGCGTCCGGTCGGCCGATCGGTCGAGCGCGAAGTCGATGCCGTTGAGCGCGGTGATGTGCGCGGTGAAGTAGTCGAACGTGCCGGCCCGCAGCGCGCTGCCGGCATCGACCTGGGACCGGGTCCCGGCCAGCGTGTCGAGCTTCTGCAGCTCGGCGAGCACCGCCGTGGCGCCGGGGCTCGGGTCGGAGTCGGCGTTCGCCGCGAGCCGCTGCAGGGCGGCGCGGCTGTCGTCGACCTTCTTGCGGACCGGGGCCATCTCCGGCTTGAAGCTGACGTTGCCGCCGAGCAGGCCGGTGGTGAGACCACGCTCCTCCTGCAACTGCTGCGCCAGCGTCTGGACCTCGAGCACCAGGGGCACCTGGTCGGTGATCTGCCGCGCGGCGCGGTAGTCGGCGTAGTCGCCGGCGACGACCACGCCGAGCAGGAGCAGCACCGCCACCATGGGCAGTGCCAGGAGGCGGGCGAGCCGCCCGCGGATCGTGCCGGTCGGCGTGCGCTCCTCGCGCAGAGTCGTCCGGGTGGATCCCGCCGGGGCCTGACGATGTCTCACCATCGTTGCGGTGAGCACCTCCCATCAACCGGTCATGACGCCGCAATAGCATTGGTGATCAATATTGCGAGGAGGTTCGTCGTTCGTTTCCAACCGAGGTTGCCTGTGCACAGCCGCACAGCAACCGCCGACAATGCGGCTCATGCGATCGAACGGTGGTGACGGTAGTACTCGGCCCCCTCCGCGGGCAATGGCGAATTGCCGATGATCAGATCGGCCGCCTTCTCCGCCACCATGACGACGGGGGCGTAGATGTTGGCGTTGGTGACGTACGGCAGGACCGACGCGTCGACCACCCGCAGACCCTCGATTCCGTGCACAGCCATGGTCTGCGGATCGACGACGGTCTCCGGCCCGGCCCCCATCCGGGCGGTGCAGGACGGGTGGAGGGCGGTTTCGGCGTCGCGTGCGACCCAGGCGAGAATCTCCTCGTCGGACTCCACCTGCGGGCCTGGGGACAGCTCCCCGCCGTTGAACGGCGCCATGGCCGGCTGGGTGAGCAGGTTCCGCGCGACTCGGACCGCCTCGACCCACTCACGGCGGTCCTGCGCCGTCGACAGGTAGTTGAACCGCAACGCCGGATGTTGGCGCGGATCCGTGCTCGTGATGCGGACCGAGCCGCGCGCGTCGGAGTACATCGGGCCGACGTGCACCTGGTACCCGTGGCCGCCGGCCGGTGCCGAGCCGTCGTAGCGCACCGCGATCGGCAGGAAGTGGAACATCAGGTTCGGGTACGCGACGTCGTCGTTGCTGCGCACGAACCCGCCGCCCTCGAAGTGGTTGGTGGCGCCGGGGCCGGTGCGGCCGAAGAGCCAGCGCGCGCCGACGTCGGGCCAGCGCAGCTTCGACAGGTACGGCTGCATCGAGACCGGCTGCTTCGACGCGTACTGGATGTAGACCTCCAGGTGGTCCTGCAGGTTCGCCCCGACGCCGGGCAGGTCGGCGACCGGCTCGATGCCCAGTGCGCGCAGGTGGTCGGCCGGGCCAACGCCGGACAGTTGCAGCAGCTGCGGGGTGTTGAAGGCGCCGCCGCACAGAATGACCTCGCCGGCGTCGATGCTCTGCACCGGGCCGCCGCGGAAGGAGACGTCGACGCCGGTCGCGCGGGCGGACCCGCCGCCCGCGAACCGGATCCGGCCCACCAGGGCCCGGGTGCGGACGGTCAGGTTGGGCCGCCGCATGACCGGGTGGAGGTAGGCCCGGGCGGCCGACAGCCGGCGCCCGCGGTGGATGTTGCGGTCGAAGGGCGCGAAGCCTTCCTGGCGGTAGCCGTTGACGTCGTCGGTGAGCGGATAGCCGGCCTCCTGCACCGCCGCGAAGAACGCCGCGAAGAGCGGGTTGGTCGCCGGGCCGCGCTCGAGCACGAGGGGCCCGCCGTGACCGCGGAACTCGTCGTCCTCGGCGGCGGCCAGGCAGTTCTCCATCCGCTTGAAGTAGGGCAGGCAGTGCGCATAGTCCCAGGCGGACAGTCCAGGCTCGGCCGCCCAGCGCTCGTAGTCCATCGGGTTGCCGCGCTGGAAGATCATGCCGTTGATGCTGCTCGATCCGCCGAGCACCTTGCCGCGGGCGTGGTAGATGCGCCGGCCGCCCAGGTGCGGCTCCGGCTCGGATCGGTAGCGCCAGTCGTAGAACCGGCTGCCGATCGGGAACGTCAGCGCCGCGGGCATGTGGATGAACGCGTCGAAGCGGTAGTCCGGTCGCCCGGCCTCCAGGACCAGCACCCGCACCGACGGGTCGGCGGAGAGGCGGTTGGCCAGCACCGAGCCGGCCGAGCCGCCGCCGATGATGACGAAGTCGTACCGCATACTTGGCAACCTCTCCTCGTATAGTTGCGTCATGAGCAACAGCCCCACGGACTCAGGGGTACAGTCCGTCGATCGAGCCATCACCGTGCTGGAGATCCTCGCGCGGACCGGCGAGGCGCGGGTGACCGACGTGGCTGCCGAACTGTCGGTACACAAGTCCACCGCGTTCAGGCTGCTGAGCGCCCTGGAGGACCGCGGGCTGGTAGAGCAGGATCAGGCCCGCGGCCGGTACCGGCTGGGCTTCGGCATCGTCCGGCTGGCCGGCGCGGTCACAGCCCGGATGGACCTGACGCGGACCGCTCGGCCGGTCTGCGAGCGGCTGGCCCGCGACAGCGGTGAGACGGTGAACCTGGCGGTGGCCCGGGCGCTGTATGCGGTGAACATCGACCAGGTGCCGGGAGCGTTCGCGATCACCGCGCAGAATTGGGTCGGTACGCTCACCCCGTTGCACGCCACCTCCAGCGGCAAGGTGCTGCTTGCCCACCTCGACCCGGCGCGGCGCGCGGACCTGCTGGCGAAGGCCGGCCAGGCGCGGTTCACCCCGAACACCGTCACCGGCGAGGCCGAGCTGGACCGGCAGCTGGCCGCCGCCGTCCGGCAGGGCTACGCCACCACGGTCGAGGAGTACGAAGAAGGGCTCAACGCGATCGCCGCGCCGATCCGCTCGCACCACGGCGAGGTCATCGCCGCGGTGAGTGTCTCCGGTCCGGCGTTCCGGCTCACCCCGGACCGGATGGAGCAGCTGGCGCCGGCGCTCGTCGCCGGGTCCGACGAGATCAGCCATCGGCTGGGTTTCTACCGCTGACCTTCGTCTCGACCCACCGGTGGAACTCGCCGATGTGGTGCTCGCTGGGCACCAGCACGCCGCCCTTGGCGTACGCCCGCGACGACATCGCCGGCTGGCACCGCTCGCACGCGGCGAAGTCCTGCTCGTTGACCCGCTCGAACAGCTCGACCGAGCGCCGGATGTCCTGGTCGCCGGCCATCACCGAGGGTATGAACAGCCAGTCGCACTCCACGACGGTCCGGTCGACCGCCAGCGGGTACATCCGGTGCAGGATCACGTGATCGGGCACCAGGTTGATGAAGACCTGGGGCCGGACGGTGATCGCAAAGTACCGCCGGTCCTGGTCCTCGGTGATGGTCGGGATGCGCTCGACACCGGGCGACCCGTCGACGGTGAATCCCTGGATCTGCTCACCGAACTCGGCGCCGTGCCCGACGAACGACTGGGCCGCGTAACCGCCGGCGAACTCCGGCAGCACCTCGACCAGTTCGGGGTGGATCGTCGCGCAGTGGTAGCACTCCATGAAGTTCTCGACGATGAGCTTCCAGTTCGCGGCCACGTCGTACACCACCCGGTGGCCGACCTGAAGCCGGTCGATGCCGTAGTGCTCGATCGCCTCGGCGTCGCCCAGCCGCAATGTCGCCGCGCCGACGACGTCCGCCTCGAACGAGGGCGGCTCGTCGGCGAGGCAGACCCAGACGTACCCGAGCCAGATGCGGGTGTGCACGGCGATGAGGCCGAACTCGCGGCGGTCGACGTCGGGCATCTTCACCAGGTTGGGTGCCGCGATGAGCCGGCCGTCGAGGTCATAGGTCCAGGCATGGTACGAGCAGCGAAACGCCCGCCCGGTGTTGCCGGACTCCTCGGTGCACAGCCGGGCCCCCCGGTGCCGGCACACGTTGAGAAACGCCTTGATCGAGCCGTCGCGCGCGCGGCTGAGCAGCACGCTCTCCCGCCCGACCGGCACGGTGCGAAACGCGCCCGGCGCGGCGAGGTCGTCCGCCCGGGCCGCGCAGAACCACATCGTCTCGAAGATGCGCTGCTGTTCGAGGGCGAACTGCCCGGGGTCGGTGTAGCTCGCGCCGGGCAGGGTCGCGATGAGGCTCTGCGGCAGGGACAACGTCATGTCGAACTCCCCTTCGTTTCCAACTGTCGCCGCCAGCGGGAGAACGGCCCCACCATGTCGACCGCGAGCGCGGCGACCGCGGCGCCGTCGCGCCGGTACACGGCCAGGAACCGGTGCTGCTGCGGCGCGCCCTCCTCGACGGTCACCTCGTCGCCGTCGACGGTGTGCCCGGCGAACTGGATGCGCAGCCCGTACTGGTCGGACCAGAAGTACGGCAGCCGCGCCGGCTTCGGAGCCAGCCCGAGCAGGGTCCGGGCGGCGATCGCGGCCCGCTCGCCCGCCGCGGTCCAGTGCTCGACGCGCAGGTGCCGGCCGAGGCGCGGCTCGAACCAGGCGGCGCAGTCCCCGACCGCGACCACGCCCGGCACTCCGGTGCCGCCGTCCGGGCCGCACTCGATGCCGTCCCCCCGGTCGGTGAGCCCCAGCCCCGTGAGGTCGGACCCGGCCAGCCAGCCGGTCTCGGGCCGGGCGCCGATCCCGGCGACGACCACGTCGGCGGGCAGGACCCGGCCGTCGGCCAGGTGCGCGCCGCCGTCGTCCACGCGGTCGACGCCGACGCCGCAGATCATGCGCACGCCGTGCGCCGCGTGCAGGCCGGCGACCACGGCGCCCATCTCGGCGCCGAGCGGCCCGGCCAGCGGGGCCGGGGCCGCCTCGACCACGGTCACGTCGAGGCCGAGCGTCCGGGCGGCCGAGGCGACCTCCGCGCCGATGAACCCGGCGCCGACGACGAGAAGGCTTCGCGCGGTGCGCAGCCGGTGCCTGAGCCATCGTGCGTCGTCCAGCGAGCGCAGGGTCACCGCGCCCGGGAACGGCCGGGCCGACGCGCCGGTGGCGATGACGAACCCGTCGGCGGCCAACGTCTGTCCACTGTGGAGCTCAAGCCGCCCGGCATCGAGGCGCACCGCCGGGTCGCCGAGGATCCACGTCGCGCCGAGGTCGTCGTCCGGCCGTTCCAGGGCCAGGTCGGGCTCTTCCGCAGTACCGGTGAGAAACTCCTTGGACAGCGGCGGACGGTCATAGGGCCGGTGCGGCTCGGCGCCCACCACGGTGAGCCGGCCGGTGAAGCCCTGGCCGCGCAGTGCCCTGGCCGCGGACAGCCCGGCGAGCCCGGCCCCCACCACCACGACACTGCCGAGGGTCATGGTGCCGGGTCCACGAAGACCGTGCCGTCGCGGACCTCGACCTTGTGCGTGCGCACCGGGATCTTCGCCGGCGGCGCGTCGACCGCGCCGGTGCGCAGGTCGAACTTCGAGCTGTGCACCGGGCACTCCACCTCGCAACCCTCCAGCCAGCCGTCGCTGAGCGAGGCCTCCTGGTGGGTGCAGGTGTCGTCGATCGCGTAGACCTCGCCGCGCTCCGTGTGGAAGAGGGCGATCGGCGCACTCAGCTCGGGAAGGTCGAGGCGCAGGGCCGCGCCGGGCGGCAGGTCACGAAGCGAACAGGCAGCGAGCACGGCAACCCCTTGTCTTCGCCTGCGACGTCGTTGCGCTGTATAGAACGTGTAGCGCGTTACGCAACAGGATCGGACCGGTGTCGCTGGTGTGTCAAGGTTGTCTTTGCCGAACGCGATCGTCTGCGTCGCACTGGTCGAGGCTCATGAGCAGGCCTCGACCGGCCGGCCACCGCCGGCCTGAGCCCGGTCGCGACGGGCGAAGCACGCGAGCGGGGTGATCAGGCGAGCGTGACGGTCAGGGCAGTGCGGCCTGGGGCGATGGTGAACGGGGCGCCGTCGATGGTGTAGTCGCCAAGGAAGGCGCGGATGGTGAGCGTGCCGTCCGCGGACGTGCGCAGGCCGGTCGGCGGCAGCCACCACTCGCCCTTGATGAGAGACTCCAGGGCGTCGTACGACGGCTTGCGGGTGCCGTCGGCGCGCACCAGGCCGGCCGGAGCGCCCAGCCAGGCGCCGTCGTCCGTGAGGCCCCAGTAGTTGACCGACTGCACCGCTGGGTGCGCCAACAGCGTCCGGTAGTGGCGGACCACGTCGTCGGCCTGGCGGGATTCGCCCTCGGGGGTGCTCGGCCACTGCGGGATCCGGTAGTCGTTGAGGTCGTCGATGTCCGGCGGCATCAGGTGTCCCGACACCAGCGTGGTCTCGGTCATGTGCAGCGGCAGGCCGTATCTGGCGAACCGGTCCAGGACGCCGATGGTGTACTCCTCGCCGCGGTACCCCTGGTGCATGTGCGTCTGCAGGCCGATCGCGTCGATGCGCACGCCCGCCTCGAGCACGGCCTCGATCAGGCACTCGAAGGCCGAGGACAGGTCGAAGTCGTTGAGCACGAGCGTCGCCGCCGGGTTGGCGGCGCGGGCCTCCTCGAACGCCATCCGCACCATGTGGATGCGGCCGCGGGCCCGGGCCAGCGGCGTGACGGCGTTCTCCCCGTTGGCGAACACCGGCATGATGACGGCCTCGTTGATGGCGTCCCAGGTGTCGATCAGCCCGGCGAACCCGCCGGCGAGGTCGCGGATCCGGGCCCGCAGCAGGCGTTCCACCTCGTCCAGGCCCAGGCCCAGCAGCCACGGCGGCTGCACGGTGTGCCAGACGAGGGGGTGGCCCTTGACGGTGACGCCGCGCTCGGCGAACCAGCGGGCGGTGGCGGTCAGCCGCGCGGTGTCCGGGGCACCGCGGCGCGGCTCGTAGCCACCCCAGTAAAACGGCAACGTCGCGGTGTTGAACAGGTTGAGCCACAGCTCGCCGGCCCGGTCGAGCTCGAGCCGGCCGGCCCGCCCGAACGTCTCGGCGTCCTCGCCGCCGGTCGGCGGTGGGCCGCCGACGAGCGAGACGAAGTCGAAGCCGATGTTGCCGAACGGGAACGCGTGGCGCTGCTGCGCGACGGTGACGGCGCGGTCGGCGGTGGGCCGGCCGTCGGGCGTGACGACGGACAGCGTGACCTCTCCGGTGCGGTGCATGAGCGTGGAGTCCATGGACTCGGCGGACCTCCGTGCGTGAGTGGGCTCAGCGGACTTCCGTGGTGACCCGGCAGTGGCGCGGGCGGGTGTGGTCGAGCACGAGCGTAGGGCCGGTCAGCCGGATCAGCGCGGTGCCGCGGACGTCGGTGCTGGACGCGCCGATGCGCAGCTCGATGTCGCCGGGCTCGACGATCCGGGTAAGGTCGGCGCTGATGAAGGAGGTTACCGCGGCCGGCACGTCGAACCGGACGCGCACCGAGCGGCCCGGCTCGGCCGCGACGCGCGCGTAGCCGATGAGGCGCACGACCGGGCGCGTCACCGAGGCGGCCGGGTCGTGCAGGTACACCTGGACAACCTCGACGCCGGGCCGATCGCCGGTGTTGGTGACCGTCAGCGCCACCCCGGCCGAGCCGTCGGTGGGCACCTCGGGGCGCTCGACCCACAGGTCGCTCCAGGCGAATGTCGTGTACCCCAGTCCGGCGCCGAACGGGTACACCGGGGTCGGGTCGAGGCTGGAGACCTCGGACGCGCGGGCCAGGATCTGGCTGAGGTACGTCCACGGCTGCCCGTACGGCGTTCGCGGGACGCTGACCGGCAACCGCCCGGACGGGTTCACCGCGCCGCTGAGGACCCGGGCGATCGCCGTGCCGCCCTCCTCCCCGGGAAAGAACGCCTGCACGATCGCGGCGGCCCGCTCAGGCGCGGTGCCCAGCGCGTAGGGCCGGCCGGAGTCGACGAGCAGCAGCACCGGCGTGGGGCCGTCGAGCAGCGCTTCGAGCAGCTCGGCCTGCACGCCGGGCAGCCGCAGCGAGTCGGCGTCGCAGCCCTCGCCAGAGGTGCCCCGGCCGAACAGGCCGGAGCGGTCGCCGAGCGCGGCGATGACGAGGTCGGCCCGGGCGGCGATCTCCAGCGCTTCGGCGAAGCCGTCGGTGCCGGTCTCGCGGACGTGGCAGCCGGGCGCGTAGGAGATGTCGGCGCCGGGGAACTCAGCGCGAAGCGCGTGCAGGACGGTCGGAATCTGCACGCCCAGCGGCCGGTCGGGGTGGTGCTCGCCGACGTGGGCCGGGAACGAGTAGCAACCGAGCAGCGTGATCGGGTCGTCGGCGGTCGGGCCGACGACGGCGATCGAACGCGGCCCGCGCAGCGGCAGCACGCCGTCGTTCTTGAGCAGCACGACCGCCTCCTCGGCGATGCGCCGGGCGAGCAGGCGGTCGGCGGCCGGATCGAGGTCCACCGGTCCGGCCGGCGGCTCGGGGGACCAGCCGGCGTCGAGCAGGCCCAGCTCGAGCTTCTGGCGCAGGACCCGGCGCAGCGCCCGGTCGACGTAGGCCTCGTCGAGCCTCCCGGCCTCGATCTCGGCGACGAGCGGATCGGCGTACGCCTTCGGGCCGGGCAGCTCGACGTCGACGCCGGCGGTGAGCGCGAGCCCGGCAGCCTCGCCGAACGTGGCGGCGACGCCGTGCAGCAGCTTGAGGAAGGAGACGCCGAAGTAATCGGCCACGACCGTGCCGGTGAAGCCCCACGTGTCACGCAGCAGGTCGGTAAGCAGCGCGCGGTTGGCCGCCGCCGGGATGCCGTCGACCTCGGCGTAGGAGTGCATGACGGAGCGGGCCCCGCCCTCCAGGACGGCCATCTCGAACGGCGGCAGGATGACGTCGGCGAACTCGCGCGGGCCCATCGACACGGGCGCAAGGTTGCGCCCGGCCCTCGACGCCGAGTAGCCGGCGAAGTGCTTGAGCGTGGCGACGATTCCGGTCGACTGCAGGCCGCGCACGTATGCGGTGGCGATGGTGCCGACGAGGTACGGGTCCTCGCCGATGGTCTCCTCGACGCGCCCCCAGCGTGGGTCGCGCACCACGTCGAGCACCGGGGCGAGGCCCTGGTGCACGCCAACGGCGCGCATCCCGGCGCCGATGCGCGCCGCCATCTGCTCGACCAGCGCCGGGTCGAACGTCGCACCCCAGGACAGCGGCACCGGGAAGGCGGTGGCGCCCCACGTGGTGAAGCCGGCCAGGCACTCCTCGTGCGCCAGCGCGGGGATGCCGAACCGGTTCGCGGCCACGATCTGCCGCTGCGCGCGGGCCAGCGCAGCGGCGCCCTCGTCCGCGTCGACGGGCCGGGTGCCGAACACCCGCGTGAGCTGGCCCAGCCCGTGCCGGACGGCGTCGTCGAACGTGACGCCGTTGTCCAGCTCGCTCTGGTGCGGTGCGACGCCGGGGCCGTCCGGGTCGGTGCCGACCCACAGCCCGCAGAGCTGCGCCACCTTCTCGCGCAGGGTCATCGCCTCGATCAGGGCGTCGACCCGCGCCTCGGGGTCGCGTCCGGGGTCCTGCCAGGGGCGGTCGGTGAGCGGCCGGTGCGGATTCAAGAGCGTCAACGCGACCATCCTCGTACGAAAGTTTCTTGCAAAAACGCGAAAGTGTCGCTTGAATCGGAGCATAGGATGGCGCAGTGGTGGGGTCAACAGCCCCGGTCGCCCACTGCCGAGCACAGATAGGCTGCTGCGCATGTCACGCGACCCCTCTGCGGGCAATCGGGCCCGCGCCACGTTGTCCGAGGTCGCCTCGATGGCGGACGTCTCGGTGTCGACCGTCTCGAAGGTGCTCAACGGACGGGGCGGCGTGTCCGAGGAAACCCGCGCCCGCATCGAGGCGCTGCTGCAGGACCACCAGTACAACCGGCGGGCCACCAAGCGCACGGTCGCGCCCCTGCTGGAGGTCCTCGTCTACGAGATCGACAGCCCGTTCGGCAGTGAGATCCTGGCCGGCATCGAGCAGGTCGCCCGACGCCGGCGGATCGGCATGGTGCTCACCGCCGCCACCGAGCGGCACCTGCCGGAGCCGTCCTGGGTCGAGGACGTCATCGAGCGGCAGCCGCTCGGCGTCATCCTCGTCGCGTGCGTGCTGCCGCCCGAGGACAAGCAGCGGCTGCGGTCGCGCAACATCCCGCTGGTCATGGTCGATCCGGCCGGCGCGCCGGCGCCGGACGTGCCCTCGATCGGCTCGGCCGACTGGACCGGCGGATACCTTGCCACGCGGCACCTGCTCGACCTGGGTCACCGCCGGATCGGCATCATCACCGGGCCGCCCGACATGCTGGCCTCGACCGCGCGGTTGTCCGGCTACCGGGCCGCACTGGAGACGGCCGGTGTGCCGATCGAGCCGGACCTGATCCGCCCGGGCGAGTTCCACCATCGCGACGGCCTGGTCGAGGGGCGGGCGCTGCTGTCGCTGCCGGATCGGCCGACCGCCATCTTCGCCTCGTCCGACCTCTACGCGCTCGGCGTCTACGAGGCGGCCCGCTCGTGTGGCATCGCGATCCCGGCCGACCTGTCCGTCGTCGGCTACGACGACCTGCGCATCGCCCGGTGGGCCGGCCCGCCGCTGACCACCATCCGCGTGCCGCTGGCGGCCATGGCCGAGCAGGCGTTCCACCTCGTGATGCGGCTGGCCGACGAGCCGGAACTGACGTTCAGCCGGATCGACATCGACACCTCCCTGGTGGTCCGCGAGAGCTCGGCACCGCCGGCACGTCCCTGAAGAAACTTTCGAGAAACTTCGCGGAACCTTGACGCGCAACTTGCGTTGGTCCTAACCTCTCACCACACCCCTAGAGGTTCACCCCGCATCGGTCGCTCAATGCAGCCGACCTTGCGCCGGCGCGTGCTGACGCGCGCGAAAACTTCCCGAAGCCTCGCCCCATGAGTGGAGAGGGACACATGCGCCTCTTGCCTCCGCCCAAGCCGCTGACCGCCCTGATCACCGCCGCCGTGCTCGCGACCGGCCTCACCGCCTGCGGCGGCTCGAGCGGCTCCTCCGACACGAGCAGCGCCACCTCCGGCACCATCAACTGGTGGGGCTGGACGCCGACGGACACGGCGACCGCCGAGCACTACATCGCGGCGTTCAACAGGCAGTACCCGAACATCAAGGTCAACTACAAGCTCGTCAACATCTCCGACTGGGTCGCCGCGCTGCGCCCGGCCCTGGCGTCCGGCAAGGGGCCGGACGTGTTCGACATGCAGCCCGGCGCCTACGTCACCCAGTTCAAGTCGTTCGCCGAGGACCAGACCTCGCTCGCCGAGGAGGCGCTGGGCAGCGACTGGAAGTCGAAGGTCGCGCCGATCGGCATCAGCGGCCTGAGCGCCGACGGCAAGCTCACCGCGATGTCGGTCGGGTCGGTGTACGCCGGTCTGCTGTGGATCAACGCGAACCTGTTCGCGCAGTACAAGCTCGACCCGCCCAAGACGCTGGCCGACTGGAAGCACGTGTGTGACGTGCTCAAGCAGAACGGCAAGGGCTGCTTCGTGCAGGGCGCCGCGCAGGAGGGCTTCGACCAGGACACCCTGCAGTCGATCGCCAACTCGGTGCAGCCCGGCCTGTGGACGAAGGCGTCGACCGGCGACGCGAAGTGGAACGACCCCGGCATCGTCAAGACGCTGACGATCTGGAAGGACCTGTTCACCAGCGGGATCATGCAACCCGGGGCGGTCGGCTACCAGCAGTACCCGGATGCCAACAACGACTTCCTCACCGGCAAGTACGGGATGGTCATGATGGGCACCTGGTACACGCAGTACGCCACCACCAAGGCGATGACCGCGGCGCTCGGCGCGGCCGGGGTCAGCGGCGCCCAGCCGTTCCCGATCGTGCCCATCGCCTTCCCCGACGTCGCCGGCGCCGGCAACACCAGTGAGATGTACGGCGACGCCGACTTCGGCCTGGCCATCGCCACCAAGTCGCAGCAGAAGGCGGCCGCCCGCACCTTCGTGAAGTGGATGGCGACCTCGGCCGAGGGCCAGCAGGTGGTCGCCGACCAGCTCAACGACCTGCCCAACCTCAAGTCGGTGCAGCCGAACTTCGACAACATCACGCTCGTCGACCCGGCCCGGCAGAAGAGCGCGGTCCAGCAGTTCATCACGCAGGCCGGCGGCGTCACCGAGCCGCGCGAGTCGCTACTGAGCGCCGACGTCCAGACCGCCATCCTGGCCGCGGCGACCTCGGTGGCCACCGGCGCGGCGACGCCCGAGGCGGCGGCGAACACGCTGCAGAAGGCCGCGGAGGCGGCGGGAGAGACCTTCAAGTGACGGCTTCCGTGCAGCAGCAACGCAACGACGGCCGACCGGGATCCCCCGTCCAGACCCGGAGCCAGGGCGGCGGACGGCGCCGCCGCCCGGTCCGCCCGCCCGGCCTGCCGTGGATCCTGCCGGCGCTGGTGCTCACCGTGGGACTGATCTACTACGCGGTCGGGTACACCGGGTACATCTCGACGCTGGACTGGGACGGGGTCAGCCCGGACCCGCGCAGCGTCGGCGGGAACAACTACAGCCGGATCTTCGCCGACCCGGTGTTCTGGGCCGCCGTGCGGCACACGGTCGTGTTCTACGTGGCGACCTTCGTCATCCAGACGGCGCTCGGACTCGCCTTTGCGTCGCTGCTGCATGCGAGGTTGCGCCTCGCCACGCTGTACAAGGTGATCGTCTTCATCCCGGTGGTGCTCGCGCCGGCGATCATGGCCCCGGTGTTCCGGCACATGTTCGCCCCGGACGGTGAGCTGAACTGGGTCCTGGACCACGTAGGGCTGGGCTCCCTCGCCCAGCCCTGGATCGGGCAGACGAGCACCGCGCTGCCGGTCATCATGTTCATCACGATCTGGGAGTGGACCGGCGTCACGTTCGTGCTGTACTACGCCGCGATGACGCAGATCGACCCCTCGGTCCTCGAGGCGGCCCGGATGGACGGCGCCGGCAACCTGCGGAGCCTGGTGAGCATCATCTGGCCGGAGATGCGCGGCACCACGGTGGCGCTGGCGATCCTCGGCGCCATCGGTGCGCTGAAGACGTTCGACGTGCCGTACCTGGTCACCATCGGCGGGCCGAACTACGCCACGGAGTTCCTCGGCACGTACATCTACCGCCAGACGATCCCGCTCAACCATGTCGGCTACGGCGCGGCCCTGTCGATCATCCTGCTCGTGATGGCCCTGATCATGGCGCTGATCCTGCAGTTCGCGGGACGCGAGCCGGCTGGGCCGCGGTCACGCCGTCAACGAAAGGCACGCGACTGATGTTCGAGGTGCGCACCTGGCGCGGCCGCGCGCTCCTGCAGGTCGTGACCACGATCCTGGTCATCCCCTTCCTGTTCCCGCTCGTCGTCATGGTCAAAGGCGCCTTCGCCGGACAGGGCCTCGAGAACTTCCGGGCCGTGCTGGCGGTGCCCGGCTTCGCGCGGTTCTTCGCCAACAGCGTGCTCATCGCCGTGGTGGTCATCGCGCTGGTCTACGTGGTGACGATGATGGCCGCGTTCGGTTTCGCCAAGCTTCATATCCGCTTCCGCGAGGTGTACTTCTGGCTGCTGCTGATTTGCCTGACGCTGCCCGAGGTCGTCCTGCTCGCCCCGCTGTTCGCCACCGACCTGCGCCTCGGGCTCTACGACACCTACTGGGCGGTGGTCCTGCCGCTGGCCGCGCTGCAGGTGCCCTTCGCGGTGCTGCTCACCCGCACGTTCATCAACGGCCTGCCGGACGAGCTGTTCGAGGCGGCCCGCGTCGACGGCGCCAACTCGTTGCGCGGCTTCATCCACCTGGTGATCCCGCTGACCCGCCCGATCGCCGCGGCCGTCGTCATCTTCACCCTCGTCGCGGCCTGGAACGACTACCTCATGCCGCTGGTTTTCCTGCAGAGCGCCGACCTGCAGACGATCACGCTCGTTCCGCAGTACTTCGTCGGCGAGTTCAGCAACGACCAGACGAAGATCCTCGCCTCCGCGGTCATCACCGCGATCCCCGAGGTCGTCGCGTACCTCAGCCTGCAGCGGCTGTTCGAGCGTGGGCTATCCGCAGGTGCCATCAAGTAGGTCGGCCGGCGCCATCGCGCAATACCGAAAGGGACACGCAATGCCACTCATCCAGGTCCACCTCGACCGCGCCGTGTTCACCGCGTCCCAGGCCGAGATCGGGGATGCGATCCACGACGCGCAGGTCGAGGTGCTGGGCATCCCGGCCGACGACCGCTTCCAGATCTTCCTGCCGCACGACGCCGGCGAGCTCAAGTTCGACCCCGGGTACAACGGCGTCGACCGGCGCAGCCTGCTCGTGGTGCGCATCGTGGCGGTGCGGATGTACGACACGCAGACCAAGCACCACCTGTTTCGGGCCATCGCGGACAAGCTCGCACCGCTCGGCATCCGCCCCGAGGACCTGCTCGTCTGCCTGACCGAGAACGGCGCCGAAGACTGGTACGCCGGGAAGCTGTAGAAGGGGTCCTGCTCATGCTCTCATCGGACACCGCCGACCTGCGCGTGCTGTACATCGGCGGCACGGGCGCCATCAGTGCCTCCTGCGTTCGCCTGTCGGTCGAGACCGGCATGCGGGTATCGGTGCTCAACCGCGGCCGCAACGACGCCGGCCGCGCCATTCCTGACGCCGCCGAGCGGCTCGTCGCGGACGTCGGCGACGGCGCCGCCCTCGCCGCCGCGCTCGGCGGGCGCAGCTTCGACGCCGTCGTCAACTTCCTGTCCTACGACGCCGAGGACGCCCGCCGTATGGTCGAGCTGTTCCGGAGCCGGACCCGGCAGTACATCCACATCAGCTCCGGCTCGATCTACGCCAAGCCGGTGTGGCAGGTGCCCATCTGCGAGTCGACGCCGACCGGCCCGAACCCGCACCTGGCCTACGCGACCGCGAAGTGGCGGGCCGAGCAGGCCCTGCTGACCGCCCACCTCGCCGAGGGATTCCCGCTGACGGTCGTCCGGCCGTCGCACACGTACGACGACGCCGGCCCGCCCCTGCCGGGCGGCTGGACGGTCGTGGACCGGCTCGCCCGCGGCGACGAGATCCCGGTGCACGGCGACGGTACCTCGCTGTGGACGCTGACCCACGCCGAGGACTTCGCGCAGGGTCTGGTCGGGCTGCTGGGCAACCCGCGGGCGATCGGCGAGACGTTCAACATCACCGGGTCCGACGTGTACACCTGGGACCAGATCTACACGATCGTCGCCGAGGCCCTCGGCGTGCGGCCCCGGCTCGTCCACGTGGCCTCCGAGATGTACCCGCTCGTCGCGCCGGAGTGGTTCTGGTCGGGCGAGATGCTCGGCGACATTGGGCACAGCGCCGTGTTCGACACCGGCAAGATCCGCGCATTCGTGCCCGGCTACGCGCCGCGGCTCACCTTCCACCGCGCGGTGACGCGGATGGTCGCCTGGCGCCGGGACCACCCGGACACCACCAAGGCCGATCCCGAGACCGACGCGGTCCTCGACCGGATCGTCGGCGCCTACCACGCGGCCCGCGACGTCTTCGCCGGGCGGGCGGCGTGAGAACGGCCGTCCTGGGCGCGACCGGGCTGCGGATCACCGAGCTGTGCATCGGGACCAGCCCGCTGGCCAGCATGCCGCAGTTGTACGGCTACGAGGTCACCGAGGAGCGGGCCGTCGCGACCGTCGACGCCGTCCTCGACGGCCCGGTCACCTTCATCGACACCTCCAACGGGTACGGCCACGACGGGTCGGCCGAGCGGCGCATCGGCGTCGCGCTGGGCAAGCGGGGCGGGCTGCCGCCCGGCGCCGTCCTGGCCACCAAGGTCGACCCCGACCCGCGCACCGGCGACTTCTCCGGCGCGCGGGTGCGGGCCTCGCTCGCCGAGAGCCTGGAGCGGCTCGGCCTCGAGCGCATCCAGCTCCTGCACCTGCACGACCCGGAGCGGATCGGCTTCGACGAGGCCATCGCGCCGGGCGGCCCGGTGGAGGCGCTCGCCGACCTGCGCCGGGAGGGGCTGGTCGAGCACCTCGGGGTGGCCGGGGGGCCGGTCGGGTTGCTGCAGCGGTACCTCAACACCGGCGTCTTCGAGGTCGTACTGAGCCACAACCGCTACACCCTGCTGGACCGCTCCGCCCAGCCGCTGTTCGCGGCGGCACACGCGCGCGGCATAGGAGTGCTTAACGCCGCGCCCTACGGCGGTGGCATGCTGGCCAAGGGGCCGCAGCACCAACAGAAGTACGCCTATGGCCGGCGGGACGACGCGATCGCCGCTGCCGCGGGCGCCATGCGTGCGGCCGTCGCCCGGGCAGGGGTGCCCCTGGCCGCGGCCGCACTGCAGTTCTCGCTGCGGGCGCCGTTCGTGGACTCGACGGTGGTCGGGGTCTCCTCGCCACAGCGCGTCCGCGAGACGCTCGACCTCGCCCGGCTGCCGATTCCCGACGACGTCTGGCAAGAGCTGGAGACACTGGTGCCCGACCCCCGGCTGTGGCTGGACCCGCCGTCATGACCGTGCGCAAGATCGGCCTGCTCGGCGCAGCCGGCATCGCCGGCAAGGCCGCCGTCCTGCCCGTCCGGCGCCATCCCAGCTGAGCTCAATCGTCGGGCCAACCCTGACGCCGGCTACTTCGGCTGCTGGAAGTTGAGAGTCGTCCATATCCGTTGGGACATGTAGTTCCTGACGCGGGTGATGTAGCCTTCGGCGGCGCTGGTGTGCCAGCGCCCGGAGAACCAGACGCCCATGCATCCCCAGGCGTCTCCGGCGGCGTACTGGGATCCGCGCTCGACAGTGTTGAGCCAGGTCATCTTGCCTTCGTAGCAGTCCCGCCAGACGGCGTACGCGTAGTCCACGTTCATCGCCGTGGACTTCTCGACATCCGGGAACGCGGCCAGGTTGTACGGGTAGCGGACCTGCAACATCCCGTAGCTTTCCGGGCACTTTCCGGGGGTGCCGTCCGCCCCGAGCCCGTGGTTGGCCGGGCAACGCGAGGCGTCGGTACCCCAGTCGCCCTTGTTGTCCATGCGCCACCAGCTCTCGATGGCGGCCTGTGCCTTGGCCATGTCCTCGTCAATGCCCCACCTGCAGGCGGCCCAGCGCAGGATCTGCTCCGTGGTACCGGTGAAGTTTCCGTCGACGCGGTTGAGCGGGGCGCCGGCGCCTGGCACGGTGTGCCCGGTGGTGTTGTTAGCGGTCGCATTGACCGCCTTGTTCTCGGGGATGGCCATGGACCGGACCGCGGCGGCGCACTGCGCACCTGATGGCAACGCGGCGGCCGGGGCGAGCAACCGGAACTGGCCGGTGGAGGCAGTCGTCGTTGTCTTGGTCGGGGTGGCGCTGGCCTTCGTCAGGGACGGTGACGTGGCGATGCTTGCGGTGGCGCTCGGTGCCGCGGAGGAGGAACCCGTGGCGGCGGCCGTCGGTGTGCTCGACGATGTGAACGCCGCGCTGGAAGCCGACGCCTCGAACGCTCCCAGACCGTATGCCGCGACGGTGCCACCGCCGAGCACCAACATGGTGGCCACCGCGGCCGCGGCCGGCTTCGTCGCGAGCGGGGTTGCGAGCTTGGCGAACCAACCGCCCGAATGCCCGGTACCGGCATGGACCAACGCCTCGGCACCAGGTGGCAACGCGGCCACGACCAGCCCTGCCGGCAGCGGGACCAGGGCCAACCCGATCAGCAGCCGGTCGGCCGGCACGAGATCGGTCGAAGAAGCGGCGCAGCTGTCGCACTCGCGGGTGTGACGGGCGAACCGCTTACGCCACAACGTCGAAGGCTGACCATCCCAACCCTGGGCCAGCTGCGCGCAACCCGGCGATGCCCGCAGCGCTCGCACGATCGCCCGGGCCGCGTCCAACTGCGCCCGCATCCGCTGTACCCGCACCGTCACCTGTTGCGAGTCCGCGAATTGATGCCGGGACTGCACACCGGCCGAGGCCATCACCACCACGGCCAAGTGAGGCAGGGGATCACGACCGCCTGGGTGCCGCCGTGCCCGCGGAGGTGTCGCCGCTGCTGGGGGTGAGTGGGAGCTCCACTCGCAGCTTGGTGCCTGCGCCGGGTGTGCTGTGCAGGATCAGCCGGCCGCCGAGCGCTTCGGCGCGGTCCTTGAGGCCGAGCAGGCCGGTGCCTCGGGTGAAGTCGGCGCCGCCGATGCCGTCGTCGTGGATTGTGACGTGCAGGTGGGTGTCGTTGGTGTCGGTTTCGACGGTGATGGTGGCCGTTGTGGCGTGTGCGTACTTGGCCGCGTTGGTGAGTGCCTCGGCGACGACGTAATAGGCGCTGACTTCGATTTGCTCGGGCAGGCGGCCCTCGGTGTGGAGGTTGACGTCGACCGGGATCGGGGAGCGGCGGGCCAGCATGCGCAGCGCCGGGCCGAGGCCTCCGTCGGTCAGGATGGCCGGGTGGATTCCGCGGGAGATTTCGCGCAGTTCGTCCAGGACACCGGTCGCGGCGGCGACGGCCTGGTCGAGCTCTGCGGCGAGTTCGGGCGGCAGCGCCGCTTGTGCCGTGCGCAGTTGCAGCGCCAGCGAGACCAGCTGCTGCTGGGCGCCGTCGTGCAGGTCCCGTTCGATGCGCCGGCGGGTCTGGTCGGCGGCGGCGACGATCCGCGCGCGGGAGTGGGTGAGCTCGGCCTGGCTTTCGGTGTTGGCGATGGCGGTCGCGACGAGTTCAGTGAAGTCCACGAGTCGTTGTTCGGTGTCCTGCGGCAGCCGTTCGTGGCGTGATCCGACGTTGATGGCGCCCCAGAGCTGACCCTCGACCACGATCGGGCTGGCGACCGCGGAGCGGACCGCTGCGAGGGTGGTCTCGACCGGGCTCGGGTGGGTCGCCGAAGGAATCACCCACCGGTACGTCGGGTCGTAGGTGTCGCGGCGGGCGGCGCGGGCGGTCGCCTGGACCGACGCCATGGCCGAGTGCGGGTCGGGCTTGCACCGCAACCCGGCCCGGGCGCGTTCGAACCCGTAGACGCCCATGACGCTCGCCTGACCGTCCGCTTCGAACCGGACGACCGCGGTGCCGTCGGCACCGAAGAGCGTGCCGACTTCCTCGGCCACGGCAGCGAAAACGAATTTGGGTCCCATGCCGCGGGCGACCAGCGTCGCGACTCGCCGCAGTGCCGCTTGTTCGTCGGCGATGCGCCGGAACGCGGCGTACAGCTGGGCGTTGTCGAGGGAGACGGTGAGCTGGCCGGCGATGAGTTTGACACCGTCGAGGCGGTCGGTGGTGAACGCGGTGCGGATGAGGCGGTTCTCGAGGAGGAGTACCGCCTGCAAAGCGCCGCGGCCGAGGACCGGCACGGCCAGCAGCGCACAGCACGTGATGTCGGCGAAGTACGGGTCGCGGGCGAAGCGGTCGTCGCGGGTGGCATCGGCCACGACCAAGGGTTCCCGCATCCGCTGGGCGTAGCGCAGCACGGACATCGGCACGATGTGTTCGTGTCCGGTCCCGCACGCCGGGATGACGCGGCCGTCGCCGCCCGGTGCGCACAGCAGCCAGTCTTGCTGGTCGTCGCTCCACAGCAGCAGGTGTACGCCGGTGGCGCCGGTCATCGCGCTGAGCACCTCGACCAGGCGCCGGTACAGACCTTCGACGTTGGTCTCGGAGCTCAACGCCCTCGACGCGGAAAGGATGGCGAGCAGGTCGATGGTACCGGTGGCGACGCTGGAGCGGCGACGGGCAAGCGCACCGGGGCGGTGGGTGTCGGGGCCGGTGACCGTGTCGGCCTGTGTGGCCAGGGCCGGGTAGGCCCAGTCGAGTTGGTCGACCTTCGCGGTGGCGCCCCAGGCGAGGTACTCCTGGCGGGCCTCGGCGAGCAGGCCGGAGCCGGCGTCTTCGAGGCCGTGGGCGAGGTAGAAGCGCGCCGCGTGTTCGGTGATCAGGGCTCGATGCCACGGGCGCCGCCGCTCGACCGCATGCCGGGCGGCGTCGAAGCCGAGGGCGGCGCCGCGGAAGTCGCCGAGGGCCCACGCCCGCTCCGCCTCCAGCAGCCGCAACATGTGCAGGAAGTTGTCCGGCGCGTCCACGGCACGGGCGGCCAGCCAGCTGGTCACGTCGTCCAGTTCGGCCAGCAGATCGCCCCGCTCTGCGTCCTGGGCGGTCCGGGCCTGGCCGGCGAGGGCCAGCCCGTGCAGCAACCGCGCATGGGCGGTCGAGTAAAGGCCATGCCCGGCGATCGGCAGCAGCATCATCATCGCGGCCGTGTTCCGCGCCAGCGCCGCCACGTCGCCGAAGATGGCGGCGGCGATCGCGCGGGTGACGTGCGCGTGGAACAGCGCCCACGGGCTGTCGGCGTACTGGTCGAACGGGCCGGCCTCGTCGGCCGCAGCGGAGTCTTCGGCGCCCAGCACACGAGTCAACCACCGGTAGCCGTCGAGCCAATGGATGGTCTGCTCGCTGCCGATGCGCCGCAGGTAGGTCAGTCCGGTCCGCATTTCGGTGACGTAGACATCCAGCGAGGGCAGGCACTCCAGCATGGACACCGCGGTGGAGTGGTAGGTGTAACCCGCGTTGGCCAGGTCGCCTCCGGCGATCAACCCTTCGCGCGCCCGCTGCGCCGCCCCGACGCTGTCGTCGAGCGGCTCGAACCAGCAGCTCAGCAACGAGAACAGGAAGCGCGTCTGCGAGGTGTCCGGCTCGTAGCCGCGCGCCTCGCCCAGCGCGACGAACCTCCGCAACGTCCGGTACCCGACCGTGTAGTCGCCGCGCACCGCGACGGCGGCGAATCCGGCGTGGCAAGCCGGGCCTAGCAGCGTACGCGCAGGGCCGTACTCGATCCACGCCCGCAGCGCTTCCAGGCTCAGCCAGGCGAATGTGGTGTGGGCGGTGAAGTAGGCGGCCGGCAATATGGCGTTGATCAGCCGGCTCGCGGCAAGCAGCGTCGGCTCGGTGACCTCCGGCCGAGCCAGCTCCTCAACGTCGTCGGTGTGCTCCAGCCACCGGTACAGCTGGTCGAGCCGCTGGTCGAACTCCATAGGGAGCCGATCCGCGGCCGGCATGGCGATGCCCAGCTCGCGCAGCGAGGCCAGGCCGAGCGCGATCGCCTCGGCGTAGCGGCTGCGGTGGGTCAGGCTGCGTGCCTGCACCACCGTCGGGTCCACGCGCTCGAAGGCGGTGGCGCACAGCCCCTCGATCGTGTGGTACTCCTCGTCCGCTTCCTCCAGGCGCCCGAGGCTGTACAGCGCGGCGTGCCGGCCGGCGTGCACCTCGACGAGCGTAGCTGTCTCCTGCGGGCTGATCAGCCGCAGCGCGGCCCCCAGCAGCGCATTCACCAGCGCGTAGTCCCCGATCAACACCGCCTGGCCCGCGGCGCGGCGCAGCAGCCGCACCACCAGCGGCCGCTCCGCGGCGTCGTCGACCGCGTCGACCACGTGCAGGTACTGCCCGGCCGCGACCGCATACAGCTCCGGCTCGGCCGCGAGCCGCCGTGCCATCGCCAGTTGCAGGGTGCGCCGCCGCCGCGGGTCCAGCTGGCGCAGGATCACCTCGCGGATCCGGTCGTGGCGGAACCGCACCGCCTGCCGCACCCCGGGCTCGGCCACCAGCACGCCGTTGTCGATGGCGGGTGCCAGCCGTTGTTCCACGACGTCCGACGGCTCGGCGGTGGCGGTCTGCAGCACGCGTGGCTCCGTTCGCCCGCCGAGGCAGGCCATCGCATCGAGCATCTGCCGGGACATCGCCGGCATGGCGTCGACCCGCGCCGCCAGCAACCCGGCCATCTCGGACCGGCCCAGGCGCGCCCGCACCTCCGCCTCGTCCCACCGCCAACCGTCGGCCGTCACCGTCAACACGTCGTCGCGGCGCAGTCCGTTGAGGAGCTCGACGGTCTCGTACGGATTGCCGGACGTATACGAGTCGATCACCTCGACCAGAGCGGCCACCGCCGGCGGGTCCACATGGAGCACCTCGGCCACCATGGCGACGGAGGCGGACACCGGCAGGTTGGCCAGCCGCAGGCACCGCACTCCCGGTTGGCGCCGCCACCGCGACAGCTGTCCCGCCAGCAGATGCGCCACGTCCGCGCCGGCTTCGCGGTACGCACCCACCACCAACAGCCCCTCGACCGAGGCCTCGCTCATCACGAGGTCCACGAACCCGAGTGGCACGCGCCCCGCCCACTGCAGATCGTCGAGGAACAACACCACCGGCCGTTTCGGCGAGGCGACCACGCGCAGCACCTCCGCCGCCATGCGCTGCGCCCGCGTCTGCGCGGTCAGCGGATCGCCCGGGTCGGGCGGCACCCCGAGGAGCGTCGCGAACTCCGGCACCACCGCGGTCATCAGGCTCGCGTGCGGACCGAGCGCCCGCAGGATCCGCCCTCGAATCTCGGCCAGCTCATCCTCCGGCTCGGCCAGCAACAGCCGACCCAACGCCCGGAACGCCTGATAGACCGCGTCGAACTCCAGGTCCCGCCGGTACTCGTCGAACTTGCCCGCCACGAACCAGCCGTCCCGGCCCGTCACCACCGACCGCAGCTCGTCGACCAGCGCCGTCTTGCCCACCCCCGGCGCCCCGGCGACCAGCGCCCCGCGGCACCGGCCCACCAGCGCCTCATCGAACGCCGCCTCCAGCGCCGCCACCTCCGCGTCGCGACCCACCAGCCGCGACGACGGCAACAGCCGCAACGGAACATCACGCTCGCCGACCCGCAACGCCGCCGGTCCACGGCGCGTCTCGTCATCCCGCAACCGCTCCAGGTCGTAGACCACGCCCTCCGCCGTCTGATACCGGTTGTCCGGCTCCTTCTCCAACAGATGCATGATGATCTCGGACAGCGGCGCGGGTACGGCCGGGTTCACCTCCACCGGCGGCACCGGCACCCGCGCCAAATGATCATGCGTAAGCCGCAGCGGGTCACCCGAACCGAACGGCGGCGCACCCGTCGCCAGCTCGTACAGCGTCGCACCCAGCGCGTACAGGTCCGCGCGCTGATCCACCGGCCGGCCGGTACGCCCGGTCTGCTCCGGCGCCAGGTATTCCAGCGTCCCCACGATCTGGGTGGGATGGGTGAACTCGGGACGGATCTCGGCGAACGACGACGCCAATGCGAAGTCCACCAGACACGGGGCGCCGTCCCGGGCGACCACGATGTTCGCCGGCGTAATGTCACGGTGCATCGCACCTCGCCGGTGCACCCCCGCCACGGCTCGGGACAAGCCCGCCGCGAGCTCGATCAGATCGTCAACCGGCAGCGGCTTCGCCATCGCGGCCAAAGGGCTGCCGCAAACGTCCTCCAGTACGATCGACCCGGGGTGCAGCGGCGCCTCCGCCAACTGCGCCACCCCCGCCACGCCGCGCAGCCGCTGGAGGATCGCCGACTCGTGCTGCAACCGCTGCTGCGCATCCGCTCCGAGCACGTCCTTGCAGATGACCGTTCGGCCCGCAACGAACAGCCGTCGAATGCGCGTGCGTTCGCTCTCGTGCAATATCGCAGTTTGAACGGGCGCATCTCCGCCCGGTAGCACTTCGCCTACTCCCTGCCAGACACCTATGCGCGCGTCGTCCGATCCCCCTCATATAGTACTTATCGGCTAGATCGTGACCGAGGCGCACCAGGTCGACGCGCCCGCGGCGTTCTACCACCTTGCAACCACTGATCGCGGCGGGAGCGACCGGCCGAAGCCGCTCCCGCCGCGAGTCCCGCTCCTACCGGTATCCGGCTGCGACGATGTTCGCCTGTACGGCGTTCTCGGTGGCGTCGGACGGGTAGCCGGCGACGATGGCGCCCTCGTAGAAGGTGCCCGCGCTGAGGTTGGCGCCGCCGCCCGGCTTGCAGCAGTCGCCGCCGCTGCCCAGCACGATCGCGCCCTGCTTCTTCATCGGGCTGTACCCGCTGGGCAGACCGCCGTCCCACAGCGTGTACAGGCTGCCGGAAGCGGCGTTGCTGCCCTTCATCGCGAAGCGGGACGTGCCGTTGTTCTTCAGGGTGGCGGTGACGAACTTGCTGTTGAACGCGCGCTGGTTGGGGTTCCAGGACTGACTGCCGCCGGGGTACAGGCCCCACTCGAGGTCGGCCTGGACCCACGGGCCGCTGCCGGAGCAGCCGCCGAACCAGCACTGGGTGCCGAAGTTGATGGCGTCCATCGCGCCGGCGGCGTCCGCCTTGCGTGTGGTCTCGCTGTTGCCGTAGTCGAAGCAGCAGCCGCTGTTGACGTGCGTGCCGCTCGTGACCATGTACATGCCCTCGGGCGCGCTGCCCGTGGGCACGCCGGTGAGGTGCCCGTCGCGCCAGTAGCTGTTACCGGGGTTGATGTACAGCGAATACGCCTTGCTGCCGGCGACCGTCAGCGACTCCGTCGTCGCCTTGGCCGGGCTGCTCTGCGTTGAGCCCGGCACGACGCTGGAGCCCTGGTACCACAGGTCGTTGCCCCGCCCGGACTGGTCGTACACCACGGTGATGACGCAGGTGGTGCCGGAGCAGAAGGAGTCCTGGGCCGCGGCGTCGGCGGCGCCGCCCGCGGCGAGCACGCCGATGTTGCGGGTCGTGTTGTCCGACGAGCGCCGGACCTGGTACAGGTTGCCGCTGTAGGACCCGTACAGCGCCCGGGTCGTGCTGTGCGCGGCCACGCACGGGGTCCCTCCCGAGGCGTAGATGTCGCACGGGCCCGAGCCTGACGGCGGAGGGGGCGGTGTGGTCCCCGTCTGCGACCACTGCTGGTTCGTGCCGCCGTTGCACGACCAGATGATGATCTTCGTGCCGTTGGCGGTCGCGGCGCCGTTGGCGTCGAGGCACAGCCCGGACTGCACGCCCGTGATGGTGCCGTCGGTGTTGACGTTCCACTGCTGGTTCGTCTGGCCGTTGCAGTCCCAGATGATGACGGCGGTGCCGTTGGTGGTGCCCCGCCCGTTGGCGTCGAGGCACTTGTTGCCGTACACCGTCAGCTGCTTGCCGGAGGTGTACGTCCACGACTGGTTCGCCTGGCCGCTGCAGTCCCACAGCTGCACCTGGGTGCCGTTGGTGGTGCTCGAGTTGGGCAGGTCCAGGCAGCGCCCGGACTGGCCGCCGACGAGTGGCGTCGGCGTGCCGACGGTCGCCGCGGCCGCGGCGTCGGGCTGACCAACCGCGGCGATGCTCAGGGCGAGCGCGGCGACGGCTGTGGCGGCAAGGGAGACGACGCTTCCCCGGCGACGGGCGCGCCGGAGCTTCGGAAGGACCATGGCGGGGTTCCTCGCGATCGTAGGGTCGGACGGGCTTGCGTTGGCGGACGATGCTTCATCGACCGATCGGGTCGATGAGAGCGTTCACATCGACGTGGTCAAAATTGGCGCCGCATTGACGTGCACGCTCATGCGGCGGTTCGGTCAGGAGACCGTCCAGGTCTGGCTGGTGGCGCCGGTGCCGGTGACCTGCTGCACCTGCGCGCCGGAGGCGGTGGACGAGCCGTCCACCCCGATCACCAGATTGCTGTTGACGTTGACGAGGGCGTAGTCGCTGCCGCTGTAGGCGCCGACGAGGTCCGCGGCCCACTGCTGGTTGGCGCCGCCGTTGCAGGTCCACTGCTGCAACTGCACACCGCCGGCCGTGGACTGATTGGGCACGTCCAGGCAGAGTCCACTGTTGACATTGACCAGCGTGTACACATTGTCGGTGACCCGGTTGAGCGTCCACCGCTGGTTGGCGCCGCCGTTGGCCGGCCACTGAATGATCTTGTTGCCGTTGGCCTTCGACGCACCCAGGGAGTCCAGCGCCATCGAGCTGTTGCGGTTGGTCAGCTGATGGTTGCCGGCGCTGGGCAGGCCCGAGTTCGCCGACCAGGTGCCGGCGGTCACGTCGAGGCCCCAGCTCGGGTACTGGCCGAGGTTGACGGTCGTGCCGCGGATCGTGAGTGGCAGCCAGATGAGCGGCGAGCCGCCCAGGTCGTTGGTGTTCCAACGGTCGCCGGCGTAGACGTACGTGGTCCCGGACGTGCCCTGGACCGTGATGACGTTCGCGGTCTGACTGTTGTACGTGTTGGTGCCGGGCGCGGCGAACGTGCGGAAGGCCGACCAGGGCCCCGCGGGCGAGGTTGCGGTGGCGTAGACGTTGTCGTTGGTGTACCACCAGGTGAGGTGCGAGGCGAACACGTAGTACAGCCCGTTCACCTTGATCATCGCCGGCGACTCGAGGTCGGGCAGCGTGGCGACGGCGGCGACGACCGACAGGTAGTCGGACGAGAGGCGGTAGATCTGCAGAGCCTGCCCGCCGGCCTCGCTCAGCAGGTATGCGGTGCCGTCGGCGTCCTGGAACAGGCCGATGTCCCGGCTCGGGTTGCCGAGCGGGCGGAAGCCGCCGCGGTAGGTGTACGGGCCGCACGGCGTACTGCTGGTGGCCACGCCGACGCGCATGTCGGTGTAGCCGGGGTTGTCCAGGTGCAGGTACATCACGTATGTCCGGGTGGACGCGTTGTAGATGACCTTGGGCCGCTCCACGATGCGGTTCGGGCCCAGGTCGCCGCCGGTCTGCCGGGCGAGAGCGGCGCCCTGCTGCGTCCAGTTCGACAGGTCGGACGACGAGTAGCAGGGGATGTCCTGGAACGACGTGTTGTTGCTGTTCTCGCCGGCCTTGTCCTCGCCGAAGCCGTACCACACCCCGGCTCCGGCCGACCCGACCTTGACGATGCCCAGCCCGTGCAGTTGCAGGGCGCGACCGCTGGTGTCGGTCCGGGCGGCGCCGAGGGTGAACGTGACGGTCGCCGCGTGCGCGGGCCCGGCGGACACCAGCGCGGCGGCGAGGCCGGCGGACAGAGCGGCGAGCAGGCGCGTCAGGTGATTGAGCCGACGTTTGGACATTGGCACTCCTCTCTCGAGGCACGGATGGGCGCCCGCGGCAGGCGGGACACCAGGCGAGATGGATGGCGGTCAAAACGCCTTGGTCGGCGTTCCTAACTAACCACCATTCCGAACCCCTGGCAATGCCTATTTTGCTCGGCGAAAAAGGCGGCGAGTTTCTGTTATTTTCCGCATCCCGCGAGGTCAGCAGCGTTGGCGCGCACCTTGCAGCGACGCCGATGCCTCATCATTTCGCGATCGGCGTGCCGTTCTTCATGGCCGTTTTTCAACAATGCGTGGCGACCCCGCGGAATGCACCTTTCGACATTTTGAAGATGACCGGCGGCGCTATCTGGCCGGCACGGTCGTTCGCTCGACGTGCGCGGCCGCGAGGATCAGGTAGGCGCTGGCCGTCCAGGTGTACGCGCGGTCGCGTAAGCCGGCGCCGGTGCGGGCGTCGAAGTTCTCGGCGAAGCCGGACCGCTCGCACAGCGCCCGGAAGCGGGCGCTGATGTCGTCGGCGAGGCCGGTGTGCCCGGCACGGCGCAGGCCGTCCTCGATGAGGACCGTGGACGGTGCCCAGATCGGTCCGCGCCAGTACCCGTCGGCCTCGTACCGCGCCGACGTGGGCAGTTCGGTGGCGGGCCCGAACGCGGTGAGGTGCTCGCGGATCCGGTCGGCCAGAATGGCTCGTATGGGCGCGGGCAGGTCGTCGCCCAGGGTGATGGCCATGAGGTCGAGGAGGCTGTCGCTGGTCCAGGTATTGCCGCCGGCGCCACGCGCCACGAACCGTTCGCCGTTCCAGAGCTGGTCCAGCATCGCGGCGCGGATCTGTTCGGCGGTCGCCGCCCAGCGCGTGGCCTCGCCGCCGCGGCCCAGGAGGCGTGCCAGGTCGGCGAGCGCGCACAGCTGCTGAACGAGGAATGCGGCGAGGTCGGCGCTCTGCACCACCCGTTCGGGGTCGAACGTGGTCGCGTTGTCCCAGCCGCTGTCGTTGCCGTGCCGGTAGTGCGGCAGGTGCTCGCCGGGTCCGCGGCGGGCGTCGAGCCAGAAGGCAGTCCAGCGCGTCAAAGCGTCATAGGTGGCGGTCAGCTCGACGGGGTCGAGGTGGCCGAGTCGATGGCGGAGCCGGCGCAGTGCCCAGCCGTGGATGGGCGGCTTGACGAAGTTGTAGAGCACCTCGGAGTGGGCGATCGAGTCGGGCAGGGCGCCGGCGGGGTCCTGGTGGTCGAAGACGATGCGGAACTGGTGCCAGGCGAGGTCCGGCAGGCCGTCGGCGAGGGCAAGGGCGTTGAAGCAGTGGTCCCAGCTCCAGACCTTGTCCATCCAGTGCTTCGACATCAGCACTGCGGGGCGCGAGATGAAGCCCGCCGGGCGGACGATGGCCGACCAGAGTACGTACGCGGCGAGCTCGGCCGCCGGCGTCTGCGGTCCGCGCCAGGGAGCCACGGCGCCGACGAACGCGGCGAACTCGGCCTCGGCGGCCTTGACCGCCTCGTCGAAGGTGCGGCCGGCACGGTACGGCGGGCGGGCGCTGTCGTACTCCTCGATCGCGACCTCCCACGGTCCGTCGCCGTCCACGAGCACGCCCCGGTCGGCGGTGCCGAGGGCCTGCGCGCCGACGGCCTCCGCGGCGCCTGCGAGAACCGTCACCCGGTACCGCCGGCCGGTGCCGTAGTCGGTGAAGACGTGGGCGCCGTCGACGGGGTCGCGGTAGAAGTAGGTGCCGCTGAACGGCGTCAGCGTCGGGCGCGCCGCGCGAATGGCCATGCCGAGCCCCTCGCCACGCAGCCGGATCGTGTCCACGGACTCGTAGGCGAGCTCGACCCGCCCGGACGCGCCCGTCCACACCAGCCGGGCCGGCGAGGCGGACACCGTCGTGGCCGCCTCGCCACCCGCCCGCGTCGGCACCAGCCGCAGCACGGCGTGCAGCCCGGACTGGTGCGACACCAGGTGCAGGTGCTCGGCGTACGTCTTCTCGGCCACCACGGGCGAGATGCCGAACCAGGACCCGGCGTAGCTGAACGGGATGTGCTGCACGGAGAAGGCGGGGCCGGTGGTTCTGCTCATGCGGCGGCTCACTTTCTGAGGCGGATCAGTCCTTGATCGCGCCGGCGGTGACTCCGGCGAGGTGAGCCACGTCGCGTTCATGGTCGATGTCGTGCGGTTCAACGCCCTCGGCCTGCTTCCGGCCTACTTCGTCGCCGCGCCGGCCGCCGTCTGCGCGGTGGCCAGCGCGGCGGCCGGGGGCTTCGAGCCGCTCAGCGCCGCCTGCACCAGGGCGGCACCGAGAACCCGGCGCCCGAGCGGTGGCATGGGCATGATGAACCTCTGCGAGTGGGGGGTGTACACGTTGCCGGCGTGTCTTCGCGTGCCGAGACGTGGGGACGGTCACGTCGTGAAGCGAATCGGTTCGACCCGACCATAGGGGCCGTCCGCGCCTGGGGTCAAGGGCCATCCGGCACGGCGGTGGCAGTTCTGCGCCACTCGGCCTACATTTGGTGCGAATCGATTCGACCTGCCGATTGCGTGGTGGACGGGGCTCCGGCAAGCTGCCGTGGTACAGCGGGACATGCGGGGCGGCTTGCGAGGAGCGCGATGAACATCGGGGAGATCGCCCGCCGGGCCGGCGTGTCGCGCAGCACGGTGTCGTATGCGCTCACGGGCAACAGGCCCGTCTCCGAGGCGACCCGCCGGCGCATCCAGGCCGTCATCGACGAGCTGGACTACAGGCCGAACGCGAGCGCCCGCGCCTTGAAGGAGGGCCGGACCCGCACGCTCGGACTGGTCATCCCGCCGGCCAGCCAGCGGCTCACGGACATGCAGCTGAGCTTCGTCGCCACCATCGTCGAGGCCGCCGCCGACGCCGACTTCGACGTGCTGCTCTCGCCGTCCGGCGACGAGCACGACCGCTCGTTCGAGCGGATCGTCACCGGCCGCCGGGTCGACGGGTTCATCCTGATGGAGATCCGGCTCGACGACGATCGGGTCGCCCGGCTGCAGCAGCGCGGCCTGCCCTTCGTCACCATCGGCCGCACCAGCGAGGCGCAGGACATGTGGTGGGTCGACATCGACTACGCCGCTCTCGTGTCGCGATGCGTGCACCACCTCGCCGACCTCGGCCACCGGCACATCTCCCTCGTCAACCGCTCCACCGAGCTCGTGGCCGCCGGCTACGGCCCTGGCCGGCGCGCGCTGACCGGCTTCACCGACGCCGTCGCCGAACGCGGCATCGCCGGCGTCGACGTGTGCTGCGGCGACGACGCGCCGGCCGGAGAGGCGTGCGTCGAGCGGCTGCGCACACAGCACCCCGAGGTCACCGCGCTCGTGACCGTCAACGAGGCCGCGCTGCCGGGCATCCAGCGCGGCCTGGAGCGGGCCGGTGTGCGGGTGCCGCGCGACTTCTCGGTCACCGGCGTGGCGGCGCGGCACTGGGCCGAGGACTTCCGCCCGCCGATGACCGCCGCCGAGGTGCCGACCCACGACATGGGCGCGCAGGCCGTCGAGCTGCTGCTGGAGCGGCTCAGCACCCCGTCGGCGCCGCCGAGGCATGTCCTGCACACCCCGCCCGTCTCACTGCGCGCCAGCACCGGACCCGTGCCCACCAGGTGAGCGCGGGTCCGATCCCGCCTTACCTCAGCTGCGCAGGCTCCACTTCTGGTTCGCGCCGTTGAGGCACTGCCAGAGCTGGACCTTGGTGCCGTTGGCCGTCCCCAGGCCGCTCGCGTCCAGGCACAGGCCCGACTGCACGCCGGTGATGGTGCCGTCGGCGTTGACGTTCCACTGCTGGTTGGACTGGCCGTTGCAGTCCCAGATGATCGCCGCGGTGCCGTTGCTCGTGCCCTGCCCGGAGGCGTCGAGGCACTTGGTGCCGTACACCTGAAGTTGCTTGCCCGACGTGTACGTCCACCGCTGGTTGGTCTGGCCGTTGCAGTCCCACAGCTGCGCCTGGGTGCCGTTGGCGGTCGTGCCACCGTTGATGTCCACGCAGCGGCCGGACTGACCGCCCACGATCATCACGTTCTGCTGCGTCCCGCCGCCCGGCGGCAGCAGCGTGATCGTCGACGTGTCGTCGATGGCGGTGTGCGAAACGTTGATCGTCGTGGCGTTGTTCGACAGGGTCACCACGCTGTCCCGCACGGTGACCGGGCCGGAGACGGCGCCGCCGTTGTTGTACGGGATGTTCTGCACAACCACGCGGACCTGGTTGTTCACCACGATCCCGCTGGTGGTGCTCAGACCTTGCACGTTCACCGCCACGTTGCCCGTCGTGCGGCCGCTGCCGATGAGGATCTTCGCGGACCCGGTCGCCTTCGTGGCGAACGCGTCGTAGGAGCCGCTCGGCGTGACCGACACGATCTGGCCCGTCTGCGAGGCGTAGAAGTTGTACACCCACCACTCGCCCTTGGTCTGGTACTGCCCGCTGGAATTGCGCGTGAGCAGGCTCGCGAGGTCGTTGTGGAGGTTCTGCCCGCCGGCCCAGTTGGCGCGCAGACCGTCGGCGCCGGCGCGCTCCAGGCGGGCGATGTACCACGCCCCGTCGCCGGGGTTCTGCTCGTTGGAGGCGCCGTACTCGTTGATCTGGTACGGCCGCGGGTGCGCGATGCCACGCGAGTCGAGTGTCTGGTTGGCCGTGGCGACGTTGGCCACCGGGTCGCCGGGCAGCGAGTGCCAGCTGACGATGTCGGGCACGACGTTGTTGGCCTTCACGTAGTCCAGGTACTGCGTCCACCAGCCGCCGGTCGAGGGCACGCCGGCGAAGCTCGGCCCGACGATGAGCATGTTGGGGAACGTGGCGCGGATGCGCTGGTACGTGTGCTTCCACAGCTCGAAGTACTGCGCCTGCGACCGGTTCCAGAAGATGGTGATGTTCGGCTCGTTCCAGATGTCCCACTCGACGGTGATGCCGGCCGCCTGCACGTCGCTGAACAGCCGGGTGAGGTAGTTGTCGTAGTCGGTCCAGTCGCCGTTGTCGCCCGGGAACCGGCTGATGCCGGCGCCGTCGGCGCCCCACAGGTCGTGGTTGAGCAGGACGAACTTGCCGCCGAGCGCCGCAGTGCGCTGCGCCTGCGCGCGCGTGGCGTTCCACCGGCGGTCGTAGCCGCCGCCGACCCAGCCGCCGCCGGGCAGCTGCGCGCCACCGGCCCGCATCGCCTGGAACTTCACGTCGCGGTAGTAGTTGTCGGGCGGGTTCTTGCCGTCCTCAGTCATGCCGTAGATCCAGCCGGAGGCACGGTACGTCGGCGACCCGTTCGTTACGGAGAAGTTGACGGCGATGGACTCGTCGGCGGCGAGGGCCGGGCGGGCGACGCTTACGGCGACTCCGGTGGCGAGGGCGAGCACTGAGGCTCCGGCCAGGACGCCGCGACGGCGCCATCGGCGCATTCGTGAAAGTTGCACTGACATCTCCTCGATCAGTCGGCGGGAGGGGATGAACGGCAGCCACCGATCGCGGGACGGGCCGGCGACAGAGGCGGTGGCGCCGAAGGACGGTTGGCGGACTGTCCAACAAGGCACGATCGGACGGGCGGTCACGAGCGTCGAACCGATTCGTCCGAACCGTAAGACACGCGGTGGGGCCTGTCAACCGAGGCCGATCGCGTGGTGGCCGCCCGGCAGCGCCAGGGTCCCGGGCGTCACGACCCCCGCCGTGACGAATCGATTCGGGGGGCAACAGCCGTGCGCCGGTCAGGGTGACCGTTTCGAAGCAGTCACAGGCCGGCAGGGCGTCGGCCGGCGAGCTTGGCCAATGCCATTGCAGCCTCGCCCTTCGTGGCGAAGCCACGCCGTCGCTTCGGGCGCCGGCGCCCATCGGTGCACCGCGCCACCGGCAGCGTCATCACCGTGGGCAAGCTGCACGAGCGAGGACAAAGGCGCGTGGGACCATCGCGGCGTGCCGGCCGGGCAGCAACGCCAGGCAGCGCCGGCGTGCCTCCTCCGCCGTCACCGAGCCGTCGAGGACGACCGCGGTCAGGTCCGGGCCCGACAGCTGGGCCACTCCGGAGCCCAGCGCGTCGTCGAGCAGACGCTGCACCTCGGCGAGGTCGACCCAGCAGTCGTCGATCAACCGCCAGCCCGGCGGCCGTTGCAGCGGTGCCACCGCCAGCGCCGCGGTGACCCCCGCCGGGTCCAGGTCCTGCACGGCGGCGCCGAGCAGCAGCCGCTCCAACGCCAGCAGCAGGTCCCGCGCCTCCCCCAGGGTCACGCGGCCCGTGTCGCCGCTCCACACGCGGGCCACCACGACATCGTCGGCGCGACCCAGATCGAAGCGCAGCAGGATGTTCGTCGGCGGCATGTCGACCCACCCCAGGTCGGTCGGGGCCGGCGGCATGGCCGGCTCGGGCACGTCGAAGCCGCGGGTGTCGACGATGACGCTGTTGAACAGCGGCTCGAAGCTCGGGGCCACGCCCCGCGCGGCGACCCGCTCCCGGGTGCCCTCGTCCTGGCGGTACACGTGGTACGCGCCGTTGACGCCCGCCTACAGGACCGCGCCGAACGCGCGGCGGACCAGCTCGTCGAAGCCGGCCCCGGCGGTGTCCACGGCCACGAACGTCGACTGGGCCAGCGTCCCGACGAACTCGCTCAGGCCGGACTCGAAGCGGTTGGCGGACAGCATCACGAAACGGCAGACGTCGTACCCCGTCCGCCGCGCCAGCAACGCGCACCACGCGGCCAGCACGATCGTCGGGCGGCTGGTCCGGGTGCGGGCGGCAATCCGGTCGAGGGCGCGGGCGGCCGCCTCCGACGACATGCCGTACGCACCCGAGCCGCAGACCGGGTCGGCCCGCGGGCCGGCGTACAGGTGCGCCGGCGCCGCCTCCACGTGCCGGAACCAGTGCCGCAGCGCCTGCTCCTGGCGGCGGCGCCGGGCCGGGGAGCGCTCCACCTCGACACGGTCGAGCGGCTGCATGGCCACCTCCGGCAGCGGATCACCGAGTAGCAGCGCCGCGAGCTCCCGCTCCAGCACCAACAGCGCCTGGAAGTCCACGGCGATGTGTGAGTACACGGCCGCAAGGTCCGTAACGAGGCCGTCGGCGGCCGCGAACCGCACCGGAGCGCCGGCGGACACCCCGCCCAGCTCCCCCGGCAGCTCGTCGTACACCTCCAGCCGGACGCTGCCGGAGTCCAGGACGCGCTGCTCGCCGGGGTCTGCGAGGGTGTAGCGGCTGCGCAGCCCTTCATGCCGGCTCACCAGCGCGCCGAGCGCCACGGCCACCGCGTGCACGGTGGTGCCGGGCGGCACCGGCAGGCGCTGCTCGAGGCGGGCGGCGGGAGCGTCCGGGGCATCGGCGAGCCACTTCGCAACGTTGAGCTGGCCGAGCGTGAGCGGGCCGGCGGCGGCCCGAGCGCCGCGGAACTCGACTGGGATCACCTGCACCATGGGCAACGATCCTCCGGATCGCATCGAAAGATCGCCATCGACCGGGCGACCAGGAGTATTTCGAAACCACAAACCTGGCCGCGCGGCGTGCATGTATGTTCCACGCGAGGCGCGGTGTCAGCGCCGGGAGACCGCCGCACCGACGCCGCTCAGCTCCGGCTGAACCGCTGGTTGGCCTGTCCGTTGCAGGACCAGAGCTGCAGTCGTGTCCCATTGGCCGTGCCGGGGGCGTCCAGGCACAGCCCGGACTGCACTCCGGTGATGGTGCCGTTGGAGTTGACGTTCCACTGCTGGTTGGCCTGACCGTTGCAGCTCCAGATGATGACGGCGGTGCCGTTGCTCGTGCCGGCGCCCGAGGCGTCCAGGCACATACCGCCGTACACCTGCAGCTGCCGGCTGGACGTGTAGTTCCATGCCTGGTTCGCCTGGCCGTTGCAGTCCCACAGCTGCACGCGCGTGCCCGGTGTCTGACTGGCGTTGGGCACGTCCACGCACCGGCCGGACTGGCCGCCGACGATCCGCTGACCCTGCCCGGTGCCGCCGCCGGTGCCGATGCTGTAGGCGAAGTCGTTGACGGCGAGGCCGGTGCCGTTGGCCCAGGGTTCGAACCCGGCCTGCACGCTGGTGATGTACCAGGAGTTCTGAGCGTAGCCGCGGTTGACCATGTCCCGGTAGAAGGACGAGACGTTGAAGCTGATCGACGAGGTCGGGCTCTGCCGGACGTAGGAGACGACGTTCCAGCCGTAGTTGCCGTACCAGACGTCCCAGTTCGCGCCCGCGATGTTGACGGTGCCGACCTGTGAGCCGGCGGCGTGCACGGAGCCGGTCTTGTTGAGCCACACCATCAGTTCGGCGCCGGTGTTCTGGCCGTCGGTACGCGGGGTCGGGTCGAACCAGACGTCGTAGGAGGCGTCGTACACGCTGCCGTTGTTCGGGTACGTCATGCTGACGCTCGTCGAGATGGTGGCGAACCGGCTGTCGCTCACCGCCAGCGGCAGGCCGCTGCCGGAGCTGCAGTTGCCGTAGTGGCATCCGGCGTACACGGAGGGGTACGCGGCCGGCGCGCCGTTCTGCGGCAGGTTGTGCACGGCGGACGTGACCGCGAAGCCGGTGTTCGTAACGTTGATGCACTGGGTCGTGTCGTCGCCCCAGACGTTGTTCTGCACGATGTACTTGCCGCCCTGGATGGGTGTGGACCCGTACTTGCTGCAGATCTGGGTGTCGGCGCTGGCGGGTGGCGCGGCCACCCCGACGGCGACGGCCCCGGCAACCGCCAGGAGCGCAGCGGCGACGACCGAAAATCGTCTCATGTATTCCTCCCATGCTGACCGCGAGCGACTTGGAACCGCTTCCGGGCAGACCGCCGCTGAACACCAGATTTTGCAGGTGTACTCATATGGAAGCGCTTCCATATTTGTGTAGCTGCGGTGCTGTGCGGACGCAACCACGGATCTCGCCGGCCACCGATCAGTCAGATGAATCGAGGTGGGAGCGTGCGGCGTGCGCGGTCGGCGGTGAAAGTTTCGGGCCGACTCTCGGACCACCAGGCGCGTGGGCAGGATCCGGGCAGGGCGGCCGACGTGACGAACGTGGCGGACAGCAACAGCACTGCGGCCGGGCCACCGCGCCGGAAACCGTCGATCGCGCGATGCTCGTCCTACGGCTGCGGCACGTATGTAGCCTCGAGGGTCACCACCGTGGGGTCCTCGATCACGCGCTCGATCACGGCACCCGCCCCGCCGCGGGCGGCGGCCGTGGAGCCCAGGTGCGACGCGACGAAGTGACAGCGCGCGGCGGTGCCGGCGACGGCCAGGCGGGCCATGGTCGCTTGCGCCGACGGGATCACCCGCCGCCCGCCGCCGTCGGGCTGCCGCACGTCGACCTCGCGCACCAGCCGCCGGGCGAGCAGCTCGTCGGCCAGGCTGGAGACGGTCGCCTTGGGCAGCCCGGTGGCAGCGGCGATCGCGACGCGGGAGCGCGGGCCGTTGGTGCGTATGTGCCGCAGCATGCGGGTCAGGTTGGCCCGGCGCAGGGCGAGCCGGTCGGTCGGCTCCTGCGCCGAGCCGGCACCGGCGCGCGGCCTGCCCATGTCACCAGACCGCGGGCTGACGTGGCGTCGCGGTGTCCCGTGCCCGTTCCGCGACAGCCAGCAGCCGCCGTCCGGCGTCCTCCGGCCGGACGTTGGGACTGTCCGCCGCGGACGTGTTCGACCGTTGGGTGGATGCAACGATCAGGTGCTCGTCAACGGTGACGCCCAGACCGGGCGACTCGCCAAGGACGAAGGCCCCGTCCTCGACCTCCAGGTCGACGGACACGCCGATCGCCGGGTGCAGGTCCTGCAACTCGCTGGTCAGGTGGTTGGGCACCGACGTCGCGGCGTGCAGCAGCGCGATCGGTGTGGTGCCGATCGGGCTGACCGGCAGGTCGTACGCGTGCGCCAGCGCGGCCACCCGCAGAAAATGGGTGACTCCCCAGACCGAGGCCGTCTGTACGACGTCGACCGCGCCGGCGGCGATCAGCGGGCGGTACTGTTCGAGCCCGGTCAGGTTCTCGCCGGTGGCGACCGAGGCGCGGACCGCGCGGCTGACCGTGGCAAGCCCGGCGGCGTCCCAGCGGCGGACCGGCTCCTCGACCCAGATCAGATCCAGGTCCCGCTCGATCTCGCCGATGTGACGAACCGCCTGCTTGCGGTTCCAGCATTCGTTGGCGTCGAGCATGAGGCCCGGCCGCCGCGTGTGCCCCGCGTCGGCCAGCACCTGGCGGACCAGGCCCAGGCGGTGTTTGTCGCGCTCGACGTCGAGCCCGCCCTTGAGCTTGGCCGCCCGGAGCCCGTGCTCGGCGTACTCCCCGTAGACCGCGACGAGCTGCTCGTCGGTCAGGCCGATGTCCAGGCCGGAGGCGTACGCGGCCACCGTGCGGTCGCGGCCGCCCAGCAGCCGCCAGAGCGGTTGGCCCGCGGCCTGCGCCTTGATGTCCCACAGGGCAGTGTCCAGCGCCCCGATCGTGCCGAACACCCGCCCCGCGTGGCCCGCCTTGAAGGTCTGGCGCAGCATCCGGTCGTAGAGGGCCGTCACGCCCCGGGGATCCTCGCCCTCGATGGCGGCGAAGATGTCGTCGATGTCGTGGTGCGGTCCCATACCGACGCCGGTGATGCCTTCGTCGGTGTCCACCATGACGATCGGAACCGAGGTGACTCCGTCGGCGAAGACGCCGTTGGCGTCACCGACCGGCCTGCCCCACTCTTGGACGGTCGTCAGCGTCCGGTAGCCGGTGATGTGCAATGTCAGCCCTTCATGGAGCCGGCGGTGACGCCGTCGACGATTTGCCGCTGGAGGAACAGGTAGGTCAGCAGCACCGGTACCGCGGCGATCAGCACGCCGGCGGCGAACGTCGGGATGTTGGCCGAGTACTGCCCACGCAGCGACGTGACCCCGACCATGAGCGTTCGATGGTCGGGCGACGGCATCATGAGCAGCGCGATGATCACGTCGTTCCAGCAGAACAACGCATCCAGAATGCCCACCGACAGCAGCGCCGGGCGGCCGATCGGCAACATGATGCGCCGGTACACGCCGTAGAGGGTGTTCCCGTCGATCCTCGCCGCGTCGATGATCTCCGCCGGGACCGTCCGGTAGTAGCTCGTCATCAGGAAGATCGTGAACGGCAGGAACTGCGCGACGTAGGCGAGGATCAGCCCCGGATAGGTGTCGACGAGTCCGCTGCTGTCCATGACGCGGGCGAGCGGGACCATGATGACCTGGAACGGAATGAACAGCGCCGCCAGGAAGACCAGGGACAGCGTCGCCGAACCGCGGAACCGCACCCGGCTCAGCGCGAACCCGGCCATCGAGCCGAGCACCAGCAGGAGGACCACGGCGGACGTGACCACGATGAGCGAGTTGACGAAGTACCGGTCCATGCCGGCACTGCTCCACGCCGTGGTGACGTTGTCCCAGTGCAGCGAGTCGGCCAGCGAGAACCGATCGAGGATGTACTCGCGCCGGGTTTTCATGGCGACGTTCGCGGTGAACAGCAAGGGGTAGATGGTCGCCAGGGCCAGAAGCGTCATCAGCGCGGCGACCAGCCATCTGCCCACGCGGGCCTGTGGCATCAGTCCTCCTTTCCGGAGCGGCGCAGCAGGCCGATCTGGAGCAGGCCGACGACCAGCATGACGAGGAACAGCACCGTCGATGCGGCCGATGCGAGCGCCGGGCGGCTCATCTGGCCCTGCTGGATCCAGATGTAGTACTCGGGCAGGTAGGTCGAGCCCTCCGGACCACCGGCCGTCATGACGTACAGCAGGCCGAACATCGAGGTCAGCATCCCGATCATCGTGGTGACGAACACGAACTGGATGGTGCGGGACAGCCCCGGAATGATCACGTGCCAGATGGTCTGGGGCAGTGACGCACCGTCGACCCGGGCGGCGTCCAGCAGCGCCGAGTCGAGCGTGGCGAAGCCGGCCAGGAAGACCACCAGGGCCATGCCGAAAGTGCCCCAGATGTGCACGGCGACGACGGTGAACATCGCGACGTCCGGATCGCCGAGCCAATCCACCGAGCCGACGCCGACCGCCCCGAGCGCTTCGTTGAGCGGCCCGTCGATCGCCAGCAGCAGATTGAAGATCGCACCGATGATGACCGGGGAGAGGACCGCGGGAAAGAAGTATGTGCTGCGGAAGAAGCGGTGGCCCGGCACTCGGAGGTGGATGAAGGTGGCGAGCAGACCCGGGATCGCCACCGCCACCGGAAGCAGCAGCACCAACAGCCCGACGTTGCGCAGGGCGGTCTGGAACAGCGGATCGTGGAAGAGCGTCGCATAGTTGTCGAAGCCGACTGCTTCTCCGTCGCGTTCAGCGTCGCCGGTGAAGGAGAAGTCGACACCGAGCAGCAGGGGCCACCACCGCAGCGCCACGATGATCAGCAGAGCCGGCGCCACGAGGACGTACGGTGCGAGGCGTTCGGCCCGGGCTCCGCCGCCCGCACGCCGGCCGGTGGCCGGCCCGCCCTCGGCGCCGCGCAACCGCCGCGCGTCCGGCGCCTGGCCGCTCCGCCCGGCCTGCGCCGGGCGGAGCGACGACAGAGAACCTCCGAAGGACACCGATCAACCCGTCTTGTCGGACTCGGCGAGCTGCTTCACCGCGTCGTCGACGGTGACCGACCCGCTGAGGAGCCCTTGCGACAGCCGCCCCATCAGATCCTGCGTCTTCGCCGACAGGGCGACATGCAGCGCGGGCTTGCCCGCCTTGATCTCGGACGCGATCTTGACGAGCGCCGGTCCGCCGTTCGACAGGTCGAGCGAGGTGTCCGCGGGGACCGACCCGGCGTCGTTGGAGTACGCCTTCAGCGCCTCGGCCGAGGTCAGCGACCGCACCAGGTCGGCGGCCAGCTTCGGGTCCTTCGTCCACTTGGCAACGCCGTAGCCGACGCCGCCGTCATAGCCGATGACCGGCGTGGCGCCGGGGGTGATGACCGGCGTCAGCATGACGCCGACCTTCTGGGGGGTCAGGAACTCGTTGAAGTCCTTCCATGCCCCAACGTCGGACATCAGGCCCAGCACGTGTGAAGACTTGCCGCCCTGGAAGAGCCCGAACATGTCCATGAACATCGGGGTGGAGTTCGCCCCGTCGGTGTTCAGGCCGGCGTCGCCGGCCTCCTTCCACAGCTGGAAGATCTTCTTGACGTCGGGCGACTCCCAGTTGCGCTTACCCGCGATCCAGTCGGTGTACTCCTGCGGCGTGAGGATCCCGGGGCCGAAGCTCGACATGAAGAACTGGATGCCGTAGCCCTCCTTGTTGCCCATCGCCAAGCACTTCGTGCCCGTCGCCTTGGAGATGGCGGCGCAGTTGCTGAGGAACTCGGGCCAGGTCGTGGCGGGCTTGTCCGGGTCGAGGCCGGCCTTCTCGTACAACGCCTTGTTGTAGTAGATCGGGTGGCCCTGCAGGGTGATCGGCGCGGCGTAGATCTTGCCGTTCTTGCTGAACGCCTCCCAGCCCGCGAGCCGGCTCTTGTCGGCGGCGACATACTCGTCGAGCGCGACGAGCGAGTCCGCGCGATCCCGCAGCTGCCCTCCCCCGTTGAAGAGCATCACATCGGGGCCCTTACCGGCCTGAATGGCCGAACCGAGCAGCGTGTAGTACTGGTCGAACGGCTGCGCCACGAACTCCACCGTGACGTTGGGGTGCTGCTTGGCGAAGTCGGCCTTCGCCTTCGCGACGAAGTTGGCCGCGTTCGCGTCGCTGGACTTCCAGTCCCACACGACCAGTTTTTTGCCCGCGCCGCTGTCGGCGGACTTCGACCCGCCGGCACTGCCGCAGCCGGATAGCCCCAGCACCGCTATCAGGACGGCCGACCATAACGCTCGCTGCTTCATGGCTGATCACTCTCCAAGAGGGGTGTCCGGGCGACGGGTCGCTCCGCGAGTGACCGGAAACGTAACTCGTATGACGTTTGACGTCAACACACTGCCGTACAGTGACAGTCAAGTCGTGACGCCTCGGCGTCGCGCCATCCGGAGGGGGACATGACGACATCACCGGAAACCACCGCGGGCGCCGTCGCGCCTCCGGCCTGGCCGCGGCGACCGGCCAACCTGGCCAAGGCGATCACCGCGGAGCTGGTCGAGCGCATCGTGCGCGGTCTGCACCCGCCCGGCACACCGCTGCCCCCCGAGCCGGCGCTGTGCGAGGCCTTCGCGGTGAGCCGGACCGTGGTCCGCGAAGCGGTGAAGATCCTCCAGGAGAAGGGGCTGGTGCAGGTGCGGCAAGGCACCGGCACCATCGTCACCGCGCCGACGACGTGGAACATGCTCGACGAGCTCGTCCTGGCGGCGAGCATCGCCGAGGACGAGACGCTGGCTATCCTCGACGACCTGGTCGTCACGCGACGCCTGCTCGAGTCCGACATGGCGAATGTGGCCGCCCGCCTGGCCGACCAGGACACCGTCCGGCAGCTGCGCAGCCTGGTGGACCTGATGGACGACCTGGTGGGCGACAACGTCAGGTACGCGGAGCACGACCGCGCCTTTCACGACGTGATCATGCAGACGTCCGGCAACCGCATCGCGCGGGGCGTCGTGAAATCGCTGGAGAGCCAGGTCATCCATACCGCCCGGTACGTCGGGCGCACCGAACGGACGCTGCGCGTCGCGTCCAACCGAGGCCACCGGCGCGTCTACGAACGCATCGCCGGCCACGACCCCGAGGGCGCCGCCGAGGCGATGTTCACGCACATCACCGACTCCTGGCTCGTCCGCCGCGGCGGACCCGGCGGGCCGGCACGCCTACAGCGGTAGGTGCCCATCGCCGGTTCGCAACCCGGGTGAAGCGCCTCGCAGACCGCCCCGCCGACCAAGGCGGGCGTGTCCGGTGCGTTGACGGCACCGGACACGCCCGATCGGGTCAGCGGATGGGTTGGGTCTGCGTCAGCGGCCCGCGCCCTAGCGCTGCAGTGTCAGCACACCCGGCCGCCACGGCAGCAGGTTGTAGTCGCCCCCGGCGCTGGGGTTCTTGCCCTGGTAGAGGAACTGGAGGTTGCACGGGTCGATGGTCTTGGTCTGGTCGGGATTGCTGCGGACCAGGTCACCGTGGCTGATGTCGTTGGTCCAGCTTGCGCCGCTGTTGGCCTTGCCGGCGAAGGGGTTGCTCTCGCTGGCGGCCTGCGGGGTCCACGAACCGCTCAGGCTGCTGGACGTGAACGAGCGGAAGTAGCGCCCCTGGCTCCCGATCGCCTCGACGATCATCAGGTACTGGTTCTGGCCCTGGACCTTGTAGACCTCGACCGCCTCGAACAGGTTGTACTGCGAGTCGCTCATGACCGTCGTGTAGTTCGAGCCGAAGCTGCCCGGGAAGTTCCCGATCGGCATGCTCGCCCGGTAGATGTTGCCGTTGTCACCGGCGAAGAACAGGTACATGTTCTGGCCGTCACCGATCAGCGTCTGGTCGATCACGCCGGTGCCGGAGTTGGAGATGCTCCCGGTGAACAGCGCCTGCGGAGCAGACCAGCCATTGGCGTTGGTCGGGTCGCTGGAGGTCTTGTAGTTGAACGCGTTCGGACCCCACTGGTAGGCCAGCACCCAGACGTTCTTCGGGGCGAAGTAGAACAGCGTGGGCGCCACCGTGCCCTGGCTCATCCCGGTCTGGCCGGCCGATGCCATGTCGGACCAGTTCGTGAAGAGGCTGAAGTTCATCGAGCCGTACGATCCTCCGCTCGACACGTTCGACGCGTAGACCAGGTGCTTGCCGTTGTAGACGACGTTGGTGAAGTCCTTGAGCGAGACCCACCCGTTCTGCGGGCTCGCCAGCGGACCCGTCGACGACCAGCGGTACGACGACGGGAGCGAGCACGACCCACCCGGGGACTGCGACGGCGAGGACGGGGGCGGCGAGGTCGGGCCGCCGAGCGAGACGAGCCTGAACTGCTGGTTGGCCTGCCCGCTGCAGTCGTACAGCTGGACCTGCTGCCCGTTCGCGGTGCCCCATACGTCCAGGCACCGTCCGGACTGCACGCCGGTGATGCTGCCGTTGGAGTTGACGTTCCATTGCTGGTTGGCCTGGCCGTTGCAGTCCCAGATGATGACGGCCGTACCGTTGGCGGTGCCTTGGCCGTTGGCATCCAGGCACTTGTTGCCGTACACCTGCAGCTGCCTGCCGGACGTGTACGTCCACTGCTGGTTGGACTGGCCGTGGCAGTCGTACAGCTGCACCCGCGTGCCGTTGTCGTGAGTCGCGTTGGGCACGTCGATGCACCGGCCCGACTGCGATCCCACGATCTCGTTGGTGCCACCCGGCGTGTTGGGCGGGGTGGTCGGGCTCGTGGGCGGCGGGGTGGTCGGGTTGGCGGCGTTGAGGGCGTTGAGGACCGAGGTGTAGGCGGCCTTCTTGTTGCCGCCGCCGTCGAAGAGCAGCGGGCTCTCGCTCGAGCGCCAGGAGTCGCTGTCGCGTACGCCCCACACGG
>NZ_BAABAT010000046.1:0-95089 GCF_039537565.1 Dactylosporangium darangshiense | reverse complement strand
AGTGCTGCCGATGATGACCGCCAGCCGTAGCCGGTCGTGCTCCGACATGTCCTGACCTCCGTCGCGGTCGTCTCCGGCTCGACGTGACCCACTGTGTCGCAGGCCGTTTACGGCTTCTTGCTCGCCGACTTACGGGAAAGCTCACACAACGCGCTCGTGGACATAACCTGGGACACTGCGGGCGTGCACCGCTCCGCACGGTCGTCAGCACCCAACGTCCATGACGAGCCTCATCGGGATGGGAGTCGGGGCCACCGTCCTGAGCACCGGAGCCTGGCTCACGGCACGCCACTGGCGACGCTGAAGGCCGAACAAGACCTCTGAGGTACGCGTGCCGACACGGCTGTCCTCGCAAGGAAACTCCGGCAGCAGCGGTCGAACGCCTCGGTACACGCACAGAGCTGATGAACGGATCGCCCGTGCCGCGTGAAACGCCGGCCTATCGCCGTCGCTCATCTCCGAGGAATCTGAGCCAGGCATGTAAACCGGACGCGAGGCCGCCGTGCACCTATCCGGTGAGGAGGTGTTCATGCCAAGCGATGCGTTCGGGGACCAGCAGCAGTTCAGCGAGTACTTCGCGGCCCGGCGAGACATGGTCCGGCGGACCGCGTACCTGCTGTGCGGGGACTGGTACTGGGCCGATGACTTGACGCAGGCCGCGTTCATGCGGTTAGCGGTGAGCTGGCGCAAGGTGCGGGATCAGGGCGCTCTGGACGCGTTCGTACGGACGTGTCTCGTGCGGGGGTACCTGTCCGAGGCGCGCCGGGCGTGGCGGCGCCGGGAGCTTTCGCACGCCGACGTGCCGGACACCGGGGCCGGGCCGGATGCGATGGAGCAGTCGGCGGCGCGGACGGCGTTCGCGGCGGCGCTGGAGAAGCTGCCGCCGCGGCAGCGGGCGGCGCTGGTGTGTCGCTACTACCACGACCTCGACGTGGCGGGGACAGCCGACGCGATGAGGTGTTCGGAGGGGACGGTGAAGAGCCACGCGGCGCGTGGACTCGCCCGGTTGAAAGAGCTGCTCGGGCAGGACCTGGAGCAGCGGCCGGCGACGATGGCGGAGGAGTGCTCGTGACTTTCTTGCGTGAACGGTTCCACGAGGCCGCGGCGAGCCCGTCACCGCCGAGCCGGCTGAGCGGCGACGAGGTGTATGTGACGGCGTGGCGGCGGCGCCGGGTCCGCAACCGGCTGGCGTCCGCGGTTGTGGGTGGCGGCGCGGCGGTGATCGTGGCGGCGGTGGCGGTGCTCACCACTGCCGGCGGACCGGACCGCGGTGCGCCCGCGCCGGCGGCAAGCGACGCGGCCTCGATGGCCCCTTCGGCTCGGCCGACGGCGATCGCGAACGGCCGCCCCGACATCGGCGACGGCGTCGTGCAGGATGCCGTGGCCACCGACCTCGACCACCTGTACGCGGTCCGGCTCCGGTGCGCCTCCGGGGACTACTCCTCGTGCGAGGGTGTGCTGTACGGCTCCGACGACGGCGGCCGCACCTGGACGGAGCGGAATCGGGACAACCCCTACCTGCTCGACGTGCCGGCGGCCGGCGTGATCGGCGCCTTGTTCCCCAAGGGCGGCAACTCCGCCGCGTGGCGGTTCAGCATCGACGGCGGCCGGACCTGGAAGGACCGGAAGTCCTCGCCGGGCACGATATCCGCCGTACCGGCCGACGGCTGGGCAACGTGCCGCGAGGACGACGAACAGGGTTTGTCGCAGTGCGCCGTGTACGGGGTCGACGCCAAGACCGGCGTGGAGAAGAAGCTGGCGCAGCAGCCGCCGACGATCACCCCGTCCGGCATCAACAGGGTGCCGTCCGGCGCCGGGCTGTGGGTTTCCGGGTTTGTCCCGCAGACCCACGTCGTCGGGGTATCGGTCAGCCGCGACGACGGCCGGACATGGTCGACGCATGTGTTCGGCCAGGGCGAGGCGGACTACCCGCAGGACATCAACAACCAGTCCGTCGGCATCGCCACCATCGACGGCACGACCGCATACGCCGTCGTCTCGATTGTCACCGACAACGGCCAGAACCGACTGCTGGTCTACCGCACCACCGACGGCGGGCTGACCTGGCAGCGGGCCGACCCCGGACACACGCTGCCGTGGGTACAGCACGGCGCGGACTCGTTCGTCGCCGCGGACGGCACCCACATCGTACAGACGGTGGTCGACAAGCCTGCCGAGTGGTACGCCGGCACCACCGGCGCCTACATCAAGCCAGCGCCTGTGAGCGGACTCGAGGGCACCGACGACATGCAGCAGCCGGTCAGAAACGACGCGCCCGACACGTACATCGTCTTCGACCGGACGGCCGTGTACGTCTCACCGGACGGCCTGCACTGGACTCAGCACCCGGTGAAGCCGTCCTGAACGGGCCGGGGCGGATCCGGCGGTCGAACGGCTTCTTGCGGAACCGCAGCAGCACCGCGCCGGCGGCGAAGGGGTGGCGCACATGGCGTCGCTGTACCCCAAGGTCGGGACCCAGCCAATTCGGGCTCCAGGCCGAGTAGCCGACCGCAACGCGCCCGCCGATCCCACAACGCAACTGCGCCTTCAGCCCGGTACACCGCCGATCGTCCATACCGCCAACGGGCCAAGCACCCCAAACCGCATGACGGCCACGATAACCGGATGCAGCCCTGCCTACGGCCACGCACGAGCTGCCTGAGCGGCGCCGTAAGCCGACGAGCAAGAACCCGTAAACGGCTTTCGACACAGTAGGCGGAACATCAGCGCCGACACGACGGTGTGATCCGGGAGGTGAATGGAATGGCGAAGCTCGCTCTGATGGGTCTTGCCCGCCTGGTGCGGCTTGACCGTGGCCGGATGGGCGGCCGGTACCCGTGGATTCCCTGATTCGGTGACAACGGTGGCCGTGCTGGTGCGGCCACCGTTGCGATCGCTCCGCGCGGCACACGCGGGCCCCGACCGCAGGGCGGCCGCGGAATTCAGACGAAGCATGTCCGTCCCAGGCTCAAGGGATCACAACAGGTCCACAGGTGAGTACCCGGCCGGGCCTCGCGGGCGGCGGTTGGTCGGCAACCGGTACGACTACGAGCAGGACCGTATCGCGTTCCTCCAGCGATGCCAGCGCTTCTACGGCGACGTGTTCGCCTTCAGCGCGCGGACGAGCGTCGTGACCGACCCCGTCCTCGTCCACGAGATCCTCGTGCGCACCAACACCGACTTCGGCATTGAGGCCGCCCTGTTCGACGACGCCCTGCCGGAGGTGACCGCGCGGCAGACCCCGACGGCGATGGCCGGGCGCAAGAAGAGCCGGCCAGGGGTCAACCGGGCGGCAGTCGACGCACACAGCGACCGCCTGGTCGACATCTTCCACGCCCGCCTGGCCCACGTCCTCGGCCGTGAGGTCGACGTGGCGGATGTGATGAAGTCCTTCATCATCCACGCGACCGCGGACTACTGCCTCGGCCGCGGGAGCGAGGAAGTCGCCGTCGCCGTCGCCGACGCGGCCGAGCACTCGACCGCACTGATGTCGAGCTCCCTGTCACTGCCGAGCTGGCTGCCGGTACGCGCGGTGCGCTCGGCGAAGACGGCCAACCGGAGGCTCGCCGAACTGCTGTACCAACACATCCGGCAGCGGCGCGCCCAGCCCCATGACACGGTCGGCGATCTGCTCGACACCATGCTCGTCAGCGACGGTGAACCGCTCGACGATGAGGCCGTCTACCGGACGCAATCGGTGATGCTGAGGGCGTCGCACGGCGTGCCGGGCACGACGCTCGCCTGGGCGGTGCTGATCCTCGCGCGCGAACCCGAGATCGTCGCCCGGATCCAGGCCGAGGCGGACGTGCTGGCACAGAGAACGGACCGGGCGGTAAGCGCTGATGATCTGCCGTACACCGAGGCGGTCGTGAAGGAGCTGCTGCGCGCTTACATCCCGACGTGGCTCCTGGGCCGCGAGGTGCGCACCCATACGACACTCGGCCGGTGGACGTTCCGCCCCGGCCAGCAGGTCATGATGCCTGTCTATCTGATGCACCGCGACCGGCGGTGGTGGGACAAGCCCGAGGAGTTCCTCCCAGACCGGTGGCTTGGGGCGCAGTCGCCGCACGCGCGGTTCGCATACCTGCCGTTTGGGGCCGGACCGCGGATCTGCCTGGGCAACCAGCTCGGTCTGCTGCAGCTGGTACTCGCGATCGCCACGCTGATACGCGACTACGAGTTTACCGTGGTCAACCCGGAGGCGGTCGTCATACGGCCGGAAGCGCTGTTGATCCCGGCGGGGCTGCGAGCGACCTTCATGCGAAGGTAGGGCTCCGTCAGGCCTCATGCGTTCGGACTCACACCGAGGACCGACCGACTGTGTGCCGTGATGGTCCTATATGTGGATTTCAAGTCGCTGTGAGCGCTCCTCAGGGGTCACCGAGACATGAAACTACCCGTCTCAACCCGGCGACCCCACGACACGCCGACCTAACAAAGCACTACTAAAGGCCGAGCGTTTCGAGGTTCACGGCCTCGGCCATGGCTTGGGCGCCCTTGTCGTTGAGGTGCATGCCGTCGCCTGCGTCGAGGTCGGGGTGGATGTAGTCGGGCGCTTCGGGGTTCTCGACGGCTCGAGCGACGTCGAAGACGTCGTCGAAGGTGTCGGTGGTACGGATCCAGTCGTTCACCTCGCGTCGCGCCGCGAGGCCCTCGGGGCTGCTGACCCCCGGGTAGACGGCGCCGGCGAACGGGCCGATGGTGGCGGCGAGGATCTTCAGGCCGGCACCGTGGGCGCGCTGGGCCAGGGCCCCGAAGCCCTCGATGAGGGCGTCGGCGGTGACGGGAGGCTCGCCGGACATGCCGGGCAGGCCGAGATCGTTGATGCCGAAGTGCACCAGCACGTGGGTCACGCCGGGAATCGAGAGCACGTCGCGGTCGAAGCGTGCCAGTGCGTGCTCGCCGACCTCGTCCCGCAGGAGGCGGTTGCCGGCGATGCCCTGATTGACCACCCATCCGCGCTTGAAGCGCCGGTTGAGGAAGTCCACTGAGCGGTTGTTCGCGCCGATCGTCGAGCCGACGCCCTCGAACCAGGAGTCCCCGAACGCCACGGCGATCGCGGTGTCGTCGGGGGTGAGCACGTCGATGCCCGAGACGAAGAATCGCCCTTCGACCTGCTCGGCCTCAGGGAGCTCGACCGACGTGACGTGGTTCCCGCCGACGATGTGCGCGGTTTCCGCCGGCTTGTGGGAGTAGGTGGCCAGACCGGTCTCGCCGAGCAGATAGAGGCTGAGGATCAGGTCGGTACCGGGGCCGACGGGCAGGTCCACTGGGTCGCTGACGGCCTCCTCGCCCGGGGCGACGGTGAGCCGCTCGGCGCCGTCGAAGGTGAGGGCGGCCTGCCGGTGCTCGGCGGCGACCGTCGCAGCGCCGACGGTCAACGGGCCGCGGCCGTAGCGATTCGTCAGGCGTACACGGAGGCGTTCGCCACCGCCCGCCATGTGCAGCACCTGGCGTACCGTCTGATCGGCGAAGCCACGCGGTTCGCTGAGTTGGATCTGCTCGTAGGGACTGATCACTGCGGTGCGGAAGCCGGCTGTCCAGATCATGTTCGCTCCATACGTTGGCGTTCGACGGTGTCCTGCTCCACTCTGGACGGGTAACTCTCCAACAGGAAGTGGGCACCTCAAGGTGCGTAGGTCACCCCCGGGTAGGAAGGACGTGTCGATGCCCACGAGGACCGCAGCTCAGCAGCGGGCAGAGGCGAAGGTGAGCTACGACGCCTTCCTGGCCGGCTGCCCCAGCCGCCAGCTGCTCGCCCGGATCTCCGACAAGTGGGTCGCGCTGATCCTGGCCGCGCTCGGCAGCGACGGTCCGCACCCGGGAGCGGACCGCGGCGATGAGCCACGGTCGATGCGCTATGCCGAGCTGTCCCGCCGGCTGGCCGGGGTCAGCCAGAAGATGCTCACCCAGACACTGCGTTCCCTAGAGCGCGACGGCCTGGTCGCCCGCACCGTGACGCCCACCGTGCCGGTCACGGTCACGTACGAGCTGACCGACCTCGGTCTCTCGCTGCAACACATGATGCGCGGCATCAAGACGTGGGCCGAGGCGCACATGGACGAGGTGCTGGCCAATCGCGAGGAGTACGACACCCACGTCGCCTGAGCGCCGACGAGCACTGGTCATCGCGACGGCGGGTGTTGCTCGTCACCGCCCGGCGGCCGGGCCGGGCGGGAGCACGCGGCCCGGTAGGCCGTCGGGGTGAGGCCCGTCGCTCGGACGAGGCGCTGGCGCAGCGAGCCGGCGGTGCCCAGGCCCGCGCGACGGGCAACCTGCGTCCATGGGTTTGTCGGCGGTCTCCAGGAGCTCGCGGGGCCGCTCGACGCGTTGCTGGAACTGGTGCCACGAGTCCGCGCGGACAGCCGCGACCGTGGCGTGCAGCCGGGCCACCGTGGGCCCGGGCCCACTGCCACCGCTTCGACGCGATGCTCGGAATTGACCAGCGACGGTCGCCCAGGGCTCCGGGGGACAAGGAGGCGGTGCAGGGCTCCGCGGCTGTAGAGCCCCTGCACTGTGTCCTTGGCGGATGGCTACTCCCGGCGTTTCCGATTCCGGGGCGGCAGCCAGCGCGTCCAGAGCCGCGTTTGGCGGGTCGCCTGCAGCTCGTCGGTCGACTGCTACTGCCCGTCGACGAGCACCGCCCGGATCGCGACGTCGAGGCCGGCCGGCTCGGCCGGTAGCTCCTCGCGCAGCGGCTGGACATCCCTGCCGGACAACTTCGCGACCTGCTCGGACAAGACGTAGAGCGGTTGCTCGGTCGGTGCCATGAGCATGACGCGCCACCGCCGGGCCACCGCGGGTCCGCGGCGATGGCCCCGAGCAGGCCGGCGCGTAGCAGCGACGACTTGCCGCTCCCGGACGCCCCGAAGCGCTTAACGCTCCCACCGCGCACCCGGCAGCGGAACGTACCAAGGGTTGTCCGAAGTTGTTTGTCCGGCCGCGGCCGCCCTGTCGGGCAACGTCCGTGGCGCCGATCGTGAATCTGCCGAACGATCTCGGTCGTCGGCCACGGTCGTGCCCTGCGCCGCGGGGGAGCGCAGGGCATCCGACACGTCCCCCGGGAACGGAGCACCTTATGGCTCGACACGAGCCACGGCAGCTGATCCCGCACCGTTCAACCCTGACGAAAGGAAGCAAGACAATGCTGAAGCGCGCCATCACGGCGATGACGGTCGCAGGGGTGCTCACCGGGGCGGCGCTCGCCGTGCCCGCCCCCGCCCTCGCCGACGTGGACCCGTGCGGGCCCACCGTTTCCTACGACCCCTGGACGGTGTCCGCCAACGGGACCAAGGCCCGCAAGTGGTACTGGTCCTACTACAACTGCGGCTCGGGCTCGGTCCGCCGCCTGGTCGACATCGACGGCGGCTCCGACAGCCCGTGCTACACGATCGCCGGGCGCGGCTACTCGCCCACCCTCATCAAGGTCGAGGTCGTGTACCGCGACGGCACGGTCGTCAACCACTACGTGACCACAAAGACCTGCTGAACGGCAACGGGACCGGCCGGCGCGTGCCGACCGGTCCCGTTCGGAGACGACTCAGGGACAACTGATCACGTTGGACGGAACGTTGCCGGCCTGCGCCGCCAGCCCGGTGTTGTTGATGACGTGCGTGATCGAGCCCTTGCCGAGCGACGCGGTCAGCACGCTGTGGAACTTCACGCACCACACACCGGAGATGTCGTCAAGATCTCCAAGGTCTCCAGCTGGGTCAATCAGATCTCGATCATCCGCTGCATCGCCAAGGCGGGTGTTGTAGGTTCTCGATAGATCTTCCGGTCTCTCATCGATCTGTCGGTGCACTTGTCGGTTCCGACAGATCGATGAGAAACCGCGTTGTCCAGGCGCGGCGTCGGCTGGACCGCGGTGCTGTTCGCCGCGCGAGCCAGCGAACGCCGACTTCGGTGGCAGTCGCAAGAGCGGGCGGATCGATGACTTCACTGCAACGCAACGGTGCCTGCTCGCCTGCCTGGGTGAACAACCCGGACCCCACGGGATGACGCTGCCGCCCGTAAGCGTCAAGTGGCTCTTCGGGCGTGCCGGACCATCGGTTTCGTCGAGGTTTCCAAGGTCAACTGTCTCTATCCTGTGTCCCATGTCCGGTGTGTGGTTAGGGATCGACTACGGTACATCTAATACAGTTGCCGTGTTACGTTGGCCAGACGGCCGGACGCGCCCGTTGTTGTTCGACAGTTCACCGCTGTTGCCGTCGGCCGTCTACGCCAGCGGCGACGGCCGGCTCATAGTCGGTCGAGACGCTGAGCGGAGCGCCCGGTCGGACCCGGCTCGGTTCGAGCAGAATCCGAAGCGCCGGGTCGACGACCTCGACGTGTTGCTCGGTGGCCACACATATCCGGTAATCGATCTCATCGCCGCCGTGCTGCGGCATGTGGGCGATGAGGCGAGGCGAACCGCAGGCGCCGCCGTCGGCAGGATTTCGATGACGCATCCGGTCACATGGGGGCCGGCCCGGCGTCGAGTGCTCGAAGCGGCGACGGCCCGGGCCGGACTGCCGGCTCCTCTGCTCGTGCCGGAGCCGGTTGCCGCCGCGGCATACTTCACCTCCAGCCTCGGGCACGTCGTGAAGCCTGGGCAGAGCGTTGTTGTCTACGACCTGGGTGCCGGCACGTTCGACGCCAGCGTGGTCCGGCGCACCCCGGCAGGGTTCGACACTCTCGCGTACAGCGGCCTCGACGACGTGGGCGGCCTCGACCTCGACGCCGTCATGGTGCAGATGATCATCGACGTCGTCGATCAGGAGGCGCCCGACACCGCGCGTCGGCTGCGCGAGCCGGGCACCGGCGACGAGCGGCGCCAGCGGATTCACTTGTGGCAGGACGCCCGTCAGGCTCGCGAGACCCTGTCTCGGGAGTCATCCGTCACCGTGTATCCCGCGGTGGGGCTCCGCGATGTCCTGATCACCCGCAACCAGTTCGAAGCGGCCGCCGCGGCGCTGCTGGAACGGACTATCCGGATCACCACCGCGACGGTCAAGGAGGCCCGGGTCCGACCCGACGATCTCGCCGGCTGGTTCCTCGTCGGCGGCGCCACCCGCACCCCGCTCGTCGCCACATTGCTGCATCGGCAGACCGGCCAGGCCGCCACAGTGATCGAGGAGCCACAGCTGGTCGTCGCGGAAGGCGCCTTGCGGGTCGTCGCCGGATACGTCGGACCCGCGGCGACCGATCTGGCGACACGGGCCGCGCGGACACCGCCGCAGCCGGCCTCTCCCGCGCCGCCCGCCGTTCCGGCGCCGGCCAGGCCGGCGGCAACCCCGACGACCCCGACGGCCACGCCGGGCCCGGCTGTCATCGCCGCAGCGGGGCGGCCCGGCGGGTCCGGAGCCACCCGCCCACCGACCCACCCGGCCGGCGTACCGCACAGCGGGCCTGCCGCGCCCGTCACTCGACCCGGCGCGGCACCTGCTGTCGCGTCTCGCGCCCCGTATGTCGTGCCGCCCGTGCCCGTGAATCGACCCGGCATGCCACCTGCTGTCGTGTCGCCGGCGCCGTACGCAGGCCCGCCGTTGCCCGCACCGCCCCGCAGAACGCGTCGTCGCTATCTGTGGCTCGCCGCTGTCATCGGGGTGCTGTTCGTTGCCTCCGCCGTCCTCGCAGCGAATGCGGCCGACATGTTCTCCTCGAGCGACCGCAACGCCGACACCGGCGCGACGCCGACATCTACTACGAGGTCGGTCGAGGACGTGGCGGCGCCGGATGATGGCCGTCCCCCGTTTCTGGGTATCAGCGTGACAGACCGTGAGGGCGGCGGGGTATTGATCGGCGCGGTGAGCCCGGGGAGTCCGGCTGCGAAGGCCGGCTTGCAAGTCGGTGACGTTATTGTGGAGTTCGCCTTGGACAACGTCACGACCGCCGATAGCTTTGTCGCTCTCGTTCGGCAGTACAAACCCGGCGACCGGGTCCCCATTGTGGTCCTGCGCAACGGTTCAACGGCCACCATTTTGGTGACGCTCGGGGCGGCACCCTGACGACTCGGTTCATGTCACGTCCTCGTGTGTCAGCCCTGGTCGATGCGGACGCCCGAGCGCCTGCACACGAGTCACCCGGCGGCGTCGCTCAGTGCCGTAACGACCGGAAGTCGCGTCGTGCTGCCGCGCGATCGCCCCGCTCACATTTCCAGTATCTGACGCTCCCGTCACCGTTCACCCGCGTCGGCGCGGGGGGCATGGCTGACCGCGAAGGACGGGGCCGCGTCGGGGTTCGACTGGTCGAGAGCATCAAATGCTCTGTACCCGCCTTGACCTGCGCGGTTGGGGTGGCGTCGTGCCGAGGCCTGACACGCACCATTGCCCAACGATGGCCTGCCGTCGACGTGGCTGGCTGTTCCGCAGCACTGAACGCGTGGCCGGGGCGCTGGCACCGTCGGGCGGTGGAGGGCCTCAGAGCCGCCCGGCGTCTCGCGGATCGAAAAGCTGAAACATTCTCGGTTTCCTGTTGACACTCACGGATGTCTATCAGACGCTGAGGTGATCTCACATCCGGCCGCCGGATCGTGCGTTCCGGCCCGCCTGAAGGGGCACCACCGCCATGTCCCTGTCGCTGCGCCACCCATCCCGCCGCGCCCGCCTGACCGGCCTGGCGTTCGGCGTCGCCCTCTCCCTCGTCGCGACCGCAGTTGTCGCCGTGCCGACCGCCTCGGCCGCATCCATCACCGCCAACGCCGACTCGCTCGACGGCACCTGCGCCACGCTGCGGATCTACAACGGCTCGAGCCCCGTCGGCTACGCGGTGCGTAGCGGGGCCGGCTACGGCTTCACCTCGTCCGCCTCCGCCGCCACGTCGTTCCGCCTGGAGGCCACCCAGCTCGGCCGCTACGAGGTGTTCGGCTCCGACGGCAAGCCCGCGTATCAGAGCGTCGTCGGCTTCATCATGGCCGGCGACTCGTACGGCGACCGGGCCGACTTCACCGTCGCCAAGGCCGGCGACCGGTACCGGTTCAGCGCCACGGCCACCGGCCAGGTCATGGGCTCGTTCCTGGGGAGCCTCGGCGGGGCCGGCTCCTCGTACACCGTCGCGCTCGCGAGCGCCACGGGCTGCTATACCCCGCCCGACATCGACCCGGGCGTCACCGGCACCGCCGCGCCGGGCGTCGACGGCGACGGCAGGCTCGTCGGGACGATCGACGCACACGCCCACATCACCGCCGCCGCCGCGTTCGGGGGCCAGATGCACTGCGGCGAGGCGTGGGCGGCCGGCGGCGTACAGGTCGCGCTGGCCGGCTGCGACACCCACCGCAGTCTCAACGTGGGCGCGCTGTTCGAGGCGATCGTCGGCGGCACGGACCCGGTGAACTCGCCGGAGGACGGCTGGCCGACGTTCGGCGACTGGCCGCAGCACAACTCGCTGCTGCACGAGCAGTCGTACTTCCGCGGCATCGAGCGGTCGTGGCGGGCCGGCCAGCGGGTGCTCAACGCGCTGCTGGTGGCCAACCGCGCCATCTGCGAGCTGTTCCCGTACCGCGACACCTCCTGCGACGAGATGGACCAGATCCGGGTCCAGTCCCGCTACCTGTACTCGATGCAGGACTACATCGACGCCCAGAGCGGCGGCGCCGGTAAGGGCTGGTTCCGCATCGCCACCACGCCGGCCCAGGTGCGCAGCATCGCCGCCCAGGGCAAGTTGGCCGTGACGATCGGCGTGGAAAACTCGGAGGTCTTCGGTTGCCGTGAGGTCAACGACGTCGCGCAGTGCACCACGGCCCAGATCGACGCCGGCCTCGACGAGCTGCAGTCCCTCGGCGTCTCCGGGATTTATCCGGTACACAAGTTCGACAACGCGTTCGGCGGCACCCGGTTCGACTCGGGCGTCAGCGGGGCCTTCGTGAACCTGGCCAACCTGCTGTCGACCGGTCACTGGTGGACCGCCACGAGCTGCACCGGCCCGTCGGACAACGAGCAGCCGCTCGTCAACGACGACCTGGTGCGCCTGCTGAGCTTCGGCGTCGTCGGGCTGCCGCCCGGCGCGGTGCTGCCGGTGTACCCCAGCGGCAAGATCTGCAACACGAGGGGCCTGACGAGCCTCGGGCGCTATCTCGTCCAGTCGATGATGAACCGCGGCATGATCATCCATGTCGACCACATGAGCGTGAAGACCGCGCAGGCGGTGCTGGACATGGCCGCGGCGGCCCACTACCCGGGCGTGACCTCGGTGCACAGCTGGTCGGACCCGGCCATGATCGACCGGGTGCTCGCCCTCGGCGGATTCGTGGCCACCTACGCGAACTCGGTGCCGGAGTTCCTCAACGAGTGGCGCACCAACCGTGCGGCCCCGCACGGGAACGCCATCGTCGGCTACGGCTACGGCACCGACGTCAACGGCCTCGGCGACCAGGCCAACCCGCGCCCGGACGCGGCCACGAACCCGCTGATCTACCCGTTCACGGCGCCGAACGGCACCACGGTGTACCGCCAAATGTTTGGCACTCGCACCTTCGACGTCAACAAGGACGGCGCCGCGCAGTACGGCCTGTTCGCCGACTGGACCACTGACCTCGTCCAGCAGGCCGGGGCCGACGGCCCGCTGCTGCGGCAACAGCTCATGGCCGGGGCCGAGTCCTACGTCGAGATGTGGGAACGGGCGATCGCCTGGTAGGTCACGACCGTGGCTCGATGCACGCTTCGGTGCCATGCACGCGGATCTGCTGCCCGTCGCGGATCCGCGTGGTGGCGCCCCGGACGCCGACGATTGCCGGCGGGCCGTGCTCGCGAGCGATGACGGAGCCGTGGGTCATAAGGCCGCCGACCTCCGGCATCGGCCAGCAGCCGAGCTGCTCGCTGTGTTCGCGGCAGTCCACTGGGGTCGGTCAGCGACCGTGACGAGCGGTGGCACGCTCGCTCGAACGGCGATGTAGGACAGGGCGGCGTGCCGCTGCGGCGTGCGGTCAGGTGGGTGTATCTCGTTGCCGGGGAGCGTTCGGGGCGGGTCTGCGGAGGTGTCGGTTCCGGACACCGGCTCGAATCTTGGGGCTCGTTGCTGCGGCCCGGCGGTGTGGTGAGGATGTGGCCGGACCGAGGTCCCGGTGGTGAGGGGACGCCGGTCCCGGACCACGGCGCCGACGGGCATGTGCCGTGACGCGGGGTGACCTGGCGTTGCCGGCCCGTCCGGAAGCGGCCTTCGCGGTGATCCAGACCCGGCCGGTCTTGAGTTCGCGGTAGTCGTGTTCGATCCGCCAGTGGACGCCCTTCGCAACCCCAGCTTCCGCAGCGGTCGAGCTGCTCGTCAGCCCGCCGCCGTTGCGGATGATGATCGCTAGCGCTGACGCCGTTGAGCACGACAACGGGGAACACTCGGGTGGTGTTGTGTTCGTAGGCGTTCAGGGTGGGGGCGTCGCCGGTGACGATTCGGTAAAGATCATCACGCTCGGCGCCCTCGGTGATGATGGCGGTCGCGCGGAACGTGCCTGTTCCGAGTTCGACCGTCACTGAGGGGGTGGCGCGAAGGTTGTGGAACCAGTCGGGGTGTGTCGGCGCGCCCGCTTTGGATGCCACGACGAAGACTCGGTCTCCGTCGACTCCGAATCCCAGTGGAACAGTGTGCGGTCTGCCGGTTCGGGCGCCGGTGGTAGTCAGGAGCAGGATCGGAAAATCCGGTCGTGCGACCGTTCCACCGTTTGTGCGGAGCTCTTCGATGATGCCCTTGTTGTAGGCGATGAACTCTTCGTTGCTTGGTGTTGGCATCTCAGCACTCCTTGGGAAGGTCGAATTTCGCTACGAGGCCGGGGCCGCCGGGGAAGACGGTGACGCGGGCGATGCCGGCGGAGGTGGCCGTGAGGACGGCGACTCCCAGTTCCCGGCCGGTTGCACCAGCGGTGTAGTAGGTGGCAGCGGCGGGTTGACCGTTGGCCGTGGTGGGCCGCATCCGCCAGTTTCCGGGGGATCCGATCACATGGGCGAGGTAGCGCAGGCACGTCGCTTTGCCGGCGAACCAGGTGCGCGTGCCGACCAGTTCGATGGCGGCGTCGGTGCGCAGTGCCTGTTCAAGGGCAGCGATATCGGAGTTCTCAAACCCGGCGATGTACAGGTCGAGGAGGGCGCGAGCGCGGGGCTCGGAGGGCTCCACGACGCTCTCAAGGGTCGGAGCGACCTCATCGAGACGAGCGCGGGCTCGTTGCAGCATGCTTTTGATCGCAATGACGGAGGTCCCCAGCATGCTGGCGGTCTCGCTCGCGCTAAATCCGAGGACCTCCCGGAGCAGGAGCACAGCTCGCTGCCGAGCGGGAAGGTACTGCAGGCTCGCGATCAGAGCGAGCCGAACGCTTTGGCGCGCCGTGACGATCGCCGCGGGATCGTGTGCTTCGGCCGTCACCCAAACATCGGGGATCGGACCGAGCCACGCCACGTCGGAGTCGGCCTCGATCTGGCTGACATCGGGATCTCCGGCGGGGCCGCCCAAGCCAGAGGGAAGCGCCCGCCTGCCGCGCTGTTCTATCGCGGACAGACAGGCGTTGGTGGCGATTCGGTAGAGCCAGGTGCGCAGCGATGAGCGGCCTTCGAAGCGGTCGTAAGCGCGCCACGCGCGCAGGTACGGTTCCTGAACCACATCCTCAGCTTCATCCGCCTCACCGAGCATGCGGTAGCAGTGCGCAAGCAGCTCGCGCCGGAACGGCTCGCTGCGCTCCACGAAGTCCCTCGACGGCTCCGCCATCAACATGCTCCTTGAGGTCGTCTATCGCCCAACAATGCAGACCACCAGCAACTGCGAAAAGAATCGACCTCGGGCCGCGCAGCCCGGCAAAGTTCCTGGATGACCGATAAGTACAAACTAGGGGTGCCGGTGGGACGAAGGACGGCTACGTAGCCGTCGCAGGCATCCGACCGGCGGTCCGCAACGGGCGGGTTCGAGCGTCGTTCCGCGAGCTGGTGCAGTAGCGCAGCAGGTCGGTGTCCCGAAGCCGCGCGCCCGGGTACGGCCAAGTTGGACGGAGTTCGGCACCGGCTGGTGCGGCGGCCCCGTCACGGACGTGGGGCAAGACGGTAGCCAGCGCCCGCCGTCAGCGGTCGCTGGTTCCGATCTCGCCGATGCTCTTGAGCCGGTTGTCCCCGCGAGCCGCAGAACCACCTCCCGGATCTGCTGGTCGGTCGGTGGCCTGCCCGGCCGGAGATGCGGGACGTCCGCCGCCGGGCTATCGGTTCACGATGCCAACGAAGTAGCGTCGCCCGGGGTCATGATGCAACTTCGGGGTGGGCGCCTTCCGGTCGGTGGCGAGGTCGTGGACGTGGGTATTGCCGTGGTGGACGCGGGCGGCGAGCGCTCGGTACGACGGTCTGCCGCTGGTCGATCAGCTCGCGTAGGAGGGCGGGCGAACCGCGGCTCGACCCTCGGCATGTTCACCGTCCGCGGCGGGCGCGGATGTGTCAACCTTGGCCACCCCGAGCATCGTCGACTACATGTCTCGCCAGCGGATCGGGAAGACGCCCAGCCTTGCCTCGTGGACGAGGTCGCCCTGAGCGACGTGCTTCGGGATCTTCGTGCAGCGGACCTTGACGTCCCCGGTGGCGGTCATGGTCGAGACGGTAATCGAACATGCGTGCTAACGCGTGACCTTCACGGCATCTCATCTGCAACAATGCCCGGTTCGGGGTCGACAGTGCCCGACTGTCCGAAAGGTCATGCTGCCCAGGCTGCGGCCCTCGGCGGCCGCCTCGTCTCGAGCCGAACCGGCGGCCCGCGAGAAAGACTCCGGTGCCAACAAGGCCGCCGATTCACGGAAGCGCGTTCGTCGTGCGCTGGCGTACGCTCGCAGGCGCTACGAGCGCACTTGCGGCGCGGGTGGTCGTGCATTTCGGAAGGAGCGACAGAGTGAACACTCCGCCCGGATATCCGCCACTCGCGGTCGCGTACCGCGTTATTGCGAAGCGCTGGCGGCTCGGCTGGGAGCTATACATCAGCGACGCCGAACACGGCGAAATCGGCGTAACAAACACCGATGGGACCTGCACCGACGAATCGCACAGCGGCTGCGCCGACGCCGACTACATGGTCCGCGACTACCTCGCCACGGTGCACGACTTAACCGACGACGAGAAAGCCGCGCTCAACATCACGATTGTTGCTGAGGACGGCTGACCAGCTAGACCGTGCGATGCGGCAGCCCGTCACATCAGCGGGCGGCCGGGCGCGTGCGCCGGCCGGGGAGCGGGCAGCCAATACGCCAGCGCCGCTCGCGCGGCGCATCGACAAGGCGTGGCTGGGGTTGTCGGCCGACGAACGCGGCGAAGTGCGCAGCACCACCCGCCGCAAGTAGTCCTGCTCGATCTTACCGACCCCCTTGGGTGTTGAGTTGGCTCTGAGCTGGATAGAAACGTCGCGAACATGTTCGCGACGTGGGCCGTTGCATGTCGACGCAGACGTCAACTTGATCACCACCGAGCTCCGATCATGCCTTCCTGGATACCGGAGGCACGGCAGGAAGTCGGACAGTAGTGGCCGGATGGAAGCAAGAAGCCTTCGGGTTCGTAGTCCCAAGCGATCTCCAAGTGCTCGAGAAGCCCGGCTTACCTGGCCTCAGTCGTGGCCGGAGCTGGCAACCGGCACGTCGGGTCTCGACCGGCTTCGCGGTGATCATCGCGGCGTCCGCTTCCTGTATGGCCGGGGCATCGGATGGCGATTGCGATAGCGCTGCTCGCAGCGGAAGCCCAAAGTGTCGATCGCCCCGACTTTCGTCAGGGGCGATCGACACTTCAGAAGCAACCTGACTAGAGGCTGCGCCGCCTGACTCGCCAGGCCACCAGGGCGACAAGCAAGAGGGCCGCGCCGACATAGAGTCCGGACTCGATCCACTGAAAATGCCAGAACCTGTCGCCGGGTTGGTAGCTCACCGCGCGATGGATCCCATGCTGCTGGAAGTAGGCCGGGATGCTGACCCCGGCATTGGCGGCATCGCCGGACAGCTTGTCCAGCGTGGCCGTGCTGAGTTTGTGGCCCGACGAGTCGACGAAGGTCGTCCCGAGCACCCAGTCGCCGGCGTTGCCGGTGCCTCTGGTGTCGCCTGGCCCCTTGTCCTGGACCGTCTGAAGGACAGTCATGGCCGAGGCGAACTTCGGGCGGGCCAAGCTGGCTACGGCAATCCGCGCCATCACGAACGCCGCCGCGGCCACGGCCAACCCGGCGAGGCTGCGCCGCAGCAACACCCCGGCCACGGTGGCCACGGCGAAGGCGAACAGGGCATAGGCGACCGGCGCCACGCCTTCGACCTCGTACCCGACCTGGCCCAGCCTTCCATCGAACGTGTCCACGGGCGCCCGATACCAAGTGACCATGGCGGAAAACGCTAGGGTGAGCAGCACGGTCAGCCCAGCCAGCACCGTGACTTTCACGGCCAGCCACCGCAGCCGCGGCACTGCCTGCGTCCACGCCAGCTGCCAGGTGCCCGCCTCGAACTCGCGGCCGAGCAGGGGCGCGCCCAGGAACGCACCGATCACGAACGGCATCAGCGTGGCCAGGAAGGAAATCGGTTCGGGGTGACCGTAACCGTCGCTGAGCTTGCTCAGGGCCTGCGCGCAGCTGTCCCCGTTGGTGACGTCGGAGTTGGCGCAGGCCGCCGCACCGTCGGGGAACAGCCCGCGTATGGAGAGCCCCTGCATCAGCAGGATCAGCCCAGCAACAGCCACAATCCCCGTCAGGACAAGCATTTCGGCGCGGTGTTGCCGCCAGGTCATCCAGATCATTACGCGGCCGCCTTCGTCCGGTCCATCGCCACGCCACCACGCAGGTACGCCAGGACAACGTCTTCCAGCCCAGCCGGCTGTTCCTGCCACCCCTCGATCGCGGCGCCGTCGCGCACGAGCAGCGAGGTGTGCCGGTCGCTATGAGTGGCTTCGATGACCGTGCCCAACATCGGATCGTGCACATCGGAGCGTGGTCCCGTGAGGATCTTGTGCCTTTCGAGCAGTGTTTCGATGTCATCGTCGATGGCTATGCAGCCGTTGTTGAGCACCACCAGGTAGTCGCAGACCCGTTCCAGCTCGTGTACGACATGGGAGGAGAACAGGACGGTGATCCCGTCCTGTGCCACCGCGCCCATCAGGGTCTGCAGGAATTCACGCCGCGCCACGGGGTCCAAACTGGATAGTGGCTCGTCCAGCACCAGCAGGTCTGGGCGCTTGGCCAGGGCCAGCGCCAGGGCGACCTGTGACTGCTGTCCACCGGAGAGCGCGCCCGCCTTGCGGTTGAGCGGGATATCAAGCGAGGCAAGCCGCTTTTCTGCCAGCGGGCGGTCGAACCGGATGTTGAGGCTGGCACCGAAGTGCAAGAGATCGGCGACGGTGAAACTCCGGTAGAGTGGGTGCTCCTGGGCCAAAAAACCGATGCGCGCCAACGCTTGTGGCGTGTTGGTGGTGGGCGAGGAGCCGAACACCTCGATCGAGCCAGAGGTGGGCGAGAGCAGGCCCACGGTCAGCCGCAACAGCGTGGTCTTGCCGGCGCCGTTCGGGCCGACCAGTGCGATCACCCGCCCAGCCGGTAGCGCCAGGTCGCACTCGCGCAACGCCCATGTCGAGCGGTAGCGCTTGCAGAGGCCGCTGGCGGAAAGGGCATCTGTCATGAGACGGCCTCGATCCTGGTTTCTTGATGGATGGTGGTGAACAGGGCGGTGACCGCGTGCTCGTCAAGGCCTGCCGCGTAGGCACGCCTGAGCCACGCCTCCATGTCATGGCGCAGCGAGGTGTAGTCCTCCGCCGGGATCGCCGCAGACGCCACGTCATTGACGAAGGTGCCCTGCCCCGGGCGGCCCGTCACCAGGCCTTCCTGCTCCAGCTGGCGGTAGGCCTTGGCGACGGTGTTGGGGTTGATGGCCAGGGTCTCGACTGCCTCACGGATCAGCGGCAGCCGGTCACCAGGCCGCAGATACCCCATAAGGACCGCCTGCCGCACCTGGTGCACCAGTTGCCGGTACGGCGGCACCCCCGACCTGCTGTCGAGCCTGAACACGAACAAGACGGCCCGCCTTCCGCTCTTTTACTACATCCCTAGTAAAGGGGTAAAGCTCGGGAGCTGTCAAGCACGGCGCTGGGCATCGCTCCATCGGGCGAGGTACCGCACGCGCCATGGGCCTTGGTCACGGCGAACGGATTCCGTGGCTGGTGTCGACGGTGTGTGCCTGTCCCATCCCAGGACGCGCACGCTGCCAGGCCGCGAGCAGCCGCAGATCCTCGTCACGCAGGGTGGCCAGACGTCGCGACGTGCATCATGACCGGGAGTTGTTCTGCCAGCGTCTGTAGGACTCAGGAACGCGGATGGACGCTTGTCGGGTGGCTCAGCTTGGCGTCGAGCAGTTCGGCTTCGAGGTCGGCGAGGCGTTTGTCGAGGAAACGGTTGTTGGACCGGGCGGCTTGCAGTTTCTGCTCGAGGCGCCGGCAGTCCCTCAGTGAGCTGGCGGAGGTGTTGCTTGAGGGTGATGTTCTCCGCGGCGATGCGTTGTGCCGTGCCGTCGGCGTACTCGGCTCGCAGGTCGCGGATCTGGCCGAGCAGGATGCCGATGCGTTCGCGTTGGATGCCGATCTCGGTGTAGGCGGTCTTGGGCGCGTCTTCGGCGTTGGGGGCCCGCTGTTGCCAGGACGCTTCGACCTGCGCGTCGTGGACGGTCTGCGCGCGGCGTCGTTCGTCGCCGCTGGCGGCGATCGCGGTGACCACCAGGTCCTTCGCGGCGGCGTTCTGGTAGAGGAAGGTGCGTGAGACTCCGGTGCGGCGGGCGACGGCTGGGTAGGTGATGGCAGCCCGTTCCCGGCGCATCGCGCCTAGGGCCGTGTCGATCCGGACCAGCTTCTCTTGGGTGCTGTGGTTGCGGGCTTGGTTGGCCGCCAGCGGCGTCGAGGCGACCCGGCGCATCGTCGCCGACGGCGACGGCGACGGCCGCACCCGGGTCATCGCGCTCACCACATTCGACACCGACGTCGTCAGCGCCCTGCGGGCCGGGGCGGTCGGTTTCCTGCTCAAGGACGTGACGTCGGAGGGCCTCGCCGACGCGGTTCGCCGTGCGGTGGACGGCGAACCGGTCATGGCGCCGAGCGTGCTGGCCCGGCTCATGGACCACTTCGCGGCGCGGCCGCCGCGGCCGCCGGCGCCGCCCGCCGGTGTCGCCGACCTCAGCGAGCGGGAGCTGGAGGTCCTGACCCGCATCAGTGCCGGCCTGTCGAACGGCGAGATCGCCGCGGAGATGGTCATCAGCATGGCCACCGTGAAGACGCACGTCCGGCACATCCTGGCAAAGCTCGACGTCCGCGACCGGGCCCAGGCGATCGTCGTGGCGCACGAGGCCGGCCTGCGTCACGGTGCGCGCTGAGTGAGCCGGACGGTGAAAGCCGTCCGCCGACCAGTAGAGGCTCGCGTGATCACAGGTCTGGGCCGCGATCCACAGCCCCAACCAGGCCGACGCGTCGTCGCCGCCGACCGGCAGCAGCCCGGCGAACGGGTACGCCGGGCCGGGACCGCCGTCGTTGACCGTGACCACGACCCGCCCCGGCCGGCCCACACCCGCATCCGCACCGGTGGTCGGCCGGACGGGTGCGCGTTCGTGACGATCTCGCTCACCACCAGGGTCAGGTCGTCGGGGGCGTCGATCTCGTCGAGCCTGCCGGTGCGTAGCGCCTCCCGGTCCTGGGCCGGCGTCGGGCCGGGCAGCTCGGCGACGGGCGGCCCGGCCTGGATCGGGTCCGGGACCGGCGGCTGGGGTTCGAGGAGGGACTCTTTGGGTTCGGTGTACTGCGGGTTCGGCTCGTGCCGGCAGCCCGGCCGGGCGGTGCACGGGTGGGTGCGGGCGACGTCGGCGAGCACCGCCAGCGGCGTGGTGCGCTCGTGCTGCTGGTCGCGATCGTGGCGTTGGTGGCGGCTCTGCACCCCGACGTCCTTGCGGCCGCCGAGCGGCGCCGGCCGCCCCTCCTGATCGGTCGGGCCGGAGCCTTCCTCGTCGGCCGGCCACCCAGATCAACGAGGTCCTGCACCTCGGCCCAAGAGCCGGGCTCCCACCGCGATCCAGCGCCGCCAGCCAGGCCGGCCGCCGTTGTCATGCGCCGGTGCGAGCCGTAACCCACTACCAGCACCGCGTGGGCAAGGACAGTTCGCCGCACCCGGCTCCTGCGCCGGCAGCTGCCGGACCGCGCCGCCCGGTCGGCGCCCTCAGGGCCGCCTGGCCGCCCGCCACCGGGTCACACCGCCGCACGGTGCGCCCGACGGCCAAGCGACCGCAGGGGCCGCGCCGCGCGATCACTCAAAGTCCCGGTCGCGGATGGCGGCGGGTGGCGTCGATGTTGTTGTCGCTGCTCACGGGGGTGCGTCATGCGGCATCATCCGCGACCGCGGCGCGGCAGTAGGAGGGGGCATCGACGCCCTACTCATCGCCATCGGCGAACTCGACCCTGCGGTCCGCGGCGGAAATACCGAGACCGGAGACGCACCGATCGCTGCTGATCCCGTTGGCCGCGCGCGCCAGGGGAAGGTCGCCAATGTCCACTGACGCGGACGTCGGTATCGGCAATCATGAGCGGTCTTGGCGCTCGTGGCGGATGCCGCAGCGACTGCGACTGATCCCGGCTGGTGCGGCCGCGAGGAGTGCCTATGCCGGTGGCAGGCCGAACGAGGTGAGCAGGCTGGCGGTGCGCAGGGCGTGCTGGAGCATTGAGGACGGGTTTTCCAGCACGAGCCGGGTGCCGGCGCGCTCGGCGTGGTGCCGTGCGGCAACGAGTGCGCCCACGCCGGTGGAGTCGACGAAGGTGAGCAACTGCAGGTCGACATACAGAATGCCGGGCGGCGGTTGCAGCGCCTGTTCGACGCAGGTCCGGAATTGGTCCAACGCGGCGTAGTCCAGGTCTCCGCGGACGACGATGACGGTGCCGCCGTCGATGCGGCCTTGCACGTGCAGGTTGAATTCCACGGTTGCCGCCCAAGCGTCGATCAACTATGCGCCTACCGGGCCTGCGCAGCGGCTGCTCGTCGCCGTCGGCCACGCAGTTTGCCGCTGACGAAGATCGTGATGGGCGCTGGCGAACGGGCCATCGCGCTGTGGCCGGTCGCCCGGTACGAGCCTGCAGCTAATGCGCTGGCTTGACGCATTGCCTGCCACACCGGACGTGATCCTCCTCGACGGCGGCGACGACTACCTGACCGACGCGCGATCGCCACGATCGCGCCGCGCACCGCGACCAACGGACTCTGGCAAGCGCCCAACGTCGGTCGGCCGCGCCCGCCCGTATCAGCCGAGCGGGCGCAGGCCCGCTGCTGCCGCACGACGCCGGGGTCGCCATCGCAACGGTAGCCAGCAGCAAACACGACTACGCAATCGTCTTGCTCACCGGGCACCCCTGCCGCCGGCAGCCCGCCTCCGGTGTCAGCGGTGACGCAGCCGCCCGCCCCGCTCGTCATCTCACCCGGGATGAATCCCGGGTGAGATATCACGAAAACATCGATAGATATCTATTGGAGTGGCTGATGCGTCGATCCAGGACCAGCACCCGCGACGACATCGTCGCGCAGACGCTGGCCCGCAACCGGCTGGGCGTGCCCGCCGTCGTCTTCTTCGTGCTGGCGGCCGCGGCGCCGATGACCGTCGTGGCCTGCGGCGCGACCACCGGCTGGGCGGTGACCGGCGTCAAGGGCATCCCCATCGCCTACCTGGCGATCGCCGCGGTCCTGGCCATGTTCTCGGTCGGCTACACCGCGATGAGCCGCAGGATCGTCAACTCCGGGGCGTTCTACAGTTACATCGCCCAAGGCCTCGGCCGGGCGGCCGGCGTCGCTGCGGCACCTTCCGGCCACGCCAGCACCACCAAGTCGCCCGTTTCCTCCACGGGGGCACACTGCTCGACCCGGGGTTGTGCTCCACCGTCGAGTGGCGACCCGACAACGACCCGCAACCCGAGGCCGACGCTGCGTCCGCCATGTCGTGGGCCGGTGTCGCGCGGATCTGACCGGCCGGCACAACGCAGCAGGTGGGCCGCTCGCATCCCGAAGGCGGAGGATGCGAGCGCAACCCGCGCAGACCAGCAGCCAGCAGAGACCAGTTCCGCACCTGCGTCGGCCTCGTCGGCGCTGGCGTGACTCATGGCCTCGACCGTCAGGTGTGTGACGGAATCCGATGGGATGTATGCGCTCCGGTTACGACGGTATGGCGGCGGCAGCGCAGGCGAAGTCGCCGCCCTTGGACACCACGCGGGCACGGGCTCGCGTCGAGCTCCAGGTCCTCGCGATCGACGGAGGCGGGGGCGGCAGACCGCAGGCAGCGGGCGCTGCGTGATGTGGTGCCGGCGTAGTTGGCCCCAGGGGGAGCTTCATGTCTGTGGCGTCGACGTGCCCGGCTGCCGACCCGAGCGCTAACGACGCGGAGCGTCATGTCCGAGGCGTTCTTGCTGGTCGAAGGAAATGTCGTACGGGTTGGTTACCGTGTGAGGTTGCCTGGAAGCTCTACGCAACTCCGAACATGTGTGCGAAACTCCTGGTCGTGAACGACCGGCCCGGCGACCTGCGACACGTCGGCGGCGGCCCGCAAGTCGACGTCGTCGCACCTGAGCGCTGCCGCAGAGGCCACCCGCTCGGGCCCCGGCAAGTCCTGCTCGGCATCGAACTGTGTAGCCTCGGTACCGACCGCTACCAGCGGCATCTGACCTGGACCTGTAGGACGTGCGGCGATACCACCGTCGGGGATGGCCACCCGGACGCTTGCCGGCCATCACAGACAAACCCGCGGCAGCAGCGGTAGATCCACACACCGGTGGTCCAGGTGCGTCTGTCGTCGGCGGCGGCGGCCGCGGCGGCGGCGGGCCGGCCGGCGACGGCACCGCCAACGCTGACGACGTCTGGACCGAGGGCGGCCTCCCGCTCGTCCTGCTCCGACCCGGGCTGGCCCGAGATCGGCGCCGCCGCCAGGCGGCTGCGACTCTGGGGACGGCCAGCCAGCGCACCCGTACTTGGCCCGCTTCGCCTCCACCTCGGCGTCCCGCGGCGGACTGCCTGGCTCTCGAGGAGTTGGCCGCGGTGGCCGCGGCCGACGATGATCTGCTGGGGAGTCCGCGGAGGCACTTGAATCGGGAGGATTATCTCTGGGGTTGGTGGGCTCGCAGGCCAGCAGGACACGGCGACGGTCGCGGTGGTGCTGGCCCGGGCATCCGGCCGCGGCAATGCCCATCGGGTGGCGGAACAGGTCCGGGCGCTGTGGATCGCGGCGCGAACGGCGCCGCCTGCCGCGGAGCCGGAGCGGCGGGGTCGGCCGGTGGGCGACTGCGATCCGTTTGCCCTTGAGGTCCACCCTGCGATCGAGCTCGCCGACCTGGACCGTGAAGGTCAGTTCAGCTTCTTCAGCGGGCAGTCAAGGCACCGGTGCCACAGTGGCGGCGTTGGGCGTTCGCTCAACACATCAGTGCACCGGGGTTCGGCACGTGCGTCTCGGGCACAGGTCAGCATTCGCCCTGGGGGCCTTCGCCCTCATCCTCGCGGTCGGCGCCGGCACGACGTTCGCCTCGGCAGACGATCATGCGAGGTCACACCGTTGGTCGGAGTCGCCGCCCCCGTTCCGGCTGTCCGCCGCCTCGGCCGATCCGCGGTCAGCGCCGCGCGGCCGCCATGAGCGCTGCGGCCGCGTCCCTGGCCGACCGGGCGACCGCGGGATCGGCGTCCAGCGCGGCGGCGATGTTGGAGCCGTCATAGAGCAGGACCAGCTGGGTGGAGAGCATGCGGAGGTCGCGGAAGCCGGCGGCCGCGACCAGCACGGCGAACAGCTCGTGCAACCAGGTGCGGAAGTCCTTGGTGGCCATCTCCTCGGCGCTACCGGTTTGCGCGTCGGCGGCGGCGTTGAGGAAGGCGCAGCCGCGGAAACCGGGCTCGGCGAAGAGATCGGCGAGCGCGTCGAAGATCGCGAGGATCTTCTGCTCCGGGTCGTCGACTCGGGCCTGATATTCGGCGACTCGTTCGGCCCACCGGGATCGGCCGAGCTACCGCGGCCGCTCTGGCCGCCCTGGGTGCCACCGTCGTCGTACACGGACGCGACGCTGAACGCGGCCAGCAGGTGGTCAAGGAGATCGAGGCGGCAGGTGGGTCCGCCCGCTTCGTCGCGGCCGACCTGACCGATCCGGGTCAGGTGGCCGCGCTCGCCGAGCAGGCCGGCGCCGTGGACGTGCTGGTCAACAACGCCGGCCGGTCCTGGTTCGGGCCTTCCGCAGAGCTGGACACCGCTACCTACGACACGATGTTCGACGGGAACGTGCGCGCCGCGTACCTGCTGACCGCTGCGCTGGCGCCCGGTATGGCCGAGCGCGGGTCCGGGTCGATCGTCAACATCGACAGCATGGCGGGCTTGGTCGGCCTCGCCGGTGGTGCCGCCTACAGCGCGACCAAGGCGGCGCTGTCGGCGATGACCCGTTCCTGGGCGGCCGAGTTCTCCCCCGCGGGCGTCCGCGTCAACGCCATCGCCCCCGGGCCGGTATACACCAGCGGGGCGTCGACCGACCTGATCGACGGGCTCGCCACCACCACACTGCTGGGCCGGGCCGCCGACCCCACGGAGATCGCGGACGTCATCGCGTTCCTGTCCACCGACGCCGCCGGCTATATCACCGGCGCGACCATCCCGGTCGACGGCGGCCGCACCGCGGTCTGACGCAACCACACGAGGAGTCCCATGTCCATCAACGTTTTCGGGCTGACCTACGACGCGGTCGACGCCAAGGCGGCAGCCACGTTTTGGGCCGCTGCCCTGGGCCGGACCGTCGCCGACGGCGCCGACCATAACCATGCGGTCGTCGAAGCAGGCGACGATCCCGCCACGGGTCCTCGCATCGGTTTTCACCGGGTTCCCGAGGGCAAGACGGCCAAGAACCGTCTGCACCTCGACCTGATCAGCGGTGACTTCCCGGCCGAGCTCGCCCGGCTAGAGGCGCTCGGCGCGAAGCAGATCGCCTCGTTCGACGCCTGGACCACACTCGCAGACCCTGAGGGCAACGAGTTCGACCTCATCCGCGGATAAACAACACCGCCTCCAGCCCCCGGGGCCGGCCACGGGCCGGCCTCGGCAGCTGGGTCCCGCCCGCACGAGCCGCTGTCCTTCGAACGACAGCCACGGTGAACGCGGGCCAATCGCCGTTCCGGCGCCTGCCGATTCGGGCAACGCGCAGTGGGATCGCGCAGGCGCAGGCTCGATCGCCTTGCCTTCAGGCCGGGACATCCGGCGTTCGCCAGGGCCGGGCGGGCAGCGACGTCCAGCGGGCGCACGGTTCATGGCCCGTCGCGCTGTGAACCTGGTGATCCTCGCTCTACCTATCTGCCTGCCTCGGTTCGGCAGCGAACGGATCGTCGTCGCAGCGATCACCGGCACCGCCGAAAACCACACCCTCCACAACGGCCAGACCGCCGCCGAGCTCGGGCGTCACCCCGCGGCTCATCCTCGCCCACTCCGCAGCCACGTACATCGGCGCCGAGCACCCATACCAGCAGGCCTGTGTCGCCTCCTCGCCGAGCACGGCGCCGACCTCGACCTCGCGCTGCGGATCGCGATCTACCGCCGCGGGCTGCCCGTCACGAACCTCGGCAACGCTGCCCGCCGGCAGCGGCTTCTCCAACTGCAGTCACACGCAGATCCGCGGCAGTAGCGGCAGATCCACGCAGACCGGCGGCCCGGGACCGCTCGCTGACAGCGCCGGGTCGAGACGACGTGGCTCTGCGGCTGCGACGGTACCAGTCCGCGGACCTAGGCGCCGAGCGGTCGGCCCGGACGATGAGGTCCGCTGGTGCACCACAAGCCAGCTGCAGGAGCTTCTCCACCGCCACGGCCTCGACATCGGCGACCTGACGGCGAGCGGTCCGGCGGCCGGCGCGATCGCGGCCGTCACCGGGTCGGCGTTGCGCCTGGGCAGCCGCAACGGCAACACCACCACGGGCAGCTTCCCCGAGCTGGCCGCGCTCATCGGCGTGCTCGACGGGCGGCCGGTGGTCCTCGACGGCGAGGTCGTCGCGCTCGACGCCGGCGGCCGGCCGGACTTCGGCCCGCTGCAGCGCCGGGTACATGTTGCGGCCCCACGACCGGCGCTGCAGAACTACGACGATCCCGCGGTCATCGACCGCACCGTGTTGCACATCGCCGACTGGTTCAGCCGGCACCTCACTGCGCAGTGAACGCCGACGGGTCTGAACCGAGTCGCCCGAGGGTCTCCACAGCGGGAACCCTCGGGCCAAGCGCGAGTGCCGCTACGGAGGGTCACGCATTGGTGGGGCGTTGGCGCCCGCTCATAGCCGATGACAGCGCGTCCCATTTGGTCATTCACGTCATGGTGCGACTGGGTGCTTCGTCCGGCGCTACAGGAGCCCGTGGCGATCTGCCCAGCCGCGTACCGCCGCCGCGATCGCCTCTGGCTGGTCCTCGGGCGCGTGGTGTCCGGCGAGGCCGAGGTGTTCGGTCTCGAGTGCGGCGATATTCTTCGCGCACCAGTCGAGCAGCTGCGGTCCCATCATCGCTCCTGGGCCCGGTTGGAATGCGAGCAGCAGTTTCGGCACGTCCGGGCTGGTGGCCAGCCAGGAGTCGTACCGCTCGATGCGTGTGACGATGTCGGCGGGCTCGCCGCCGAGGGGCATGGATCGTGGCCACTGCAGCAGCGGCCGGCGGCTTTCCGGCGTCGGGTACGGCTCCAGGTACACCTTGAGGGCGTCGGCGGTGAGGCCGCGGGCGACCGTGGACGGCAGCAGTTGGGTGAGGAATGCGTTGTCCTCGAGGATCATGGTTTCGCCGACGCCGGGTGTTTTGATCGACCGGAACAGGGCGCGTCCGCCCTCGGGGAACTCGTCCCATGCCATGGGCTTCACGATGGTCTCCAGGAACGCGAGGCCATGCACCCGCCCGGGGTGCCGCGCGGCCCAGTCGAACGCGAGCGCGCCACCCCAGTCGTGGCCCACCAGCACGATCTTGTCCAGGTTGAGCGCGTCGAGCCAGGCGTCGAGGTATCGGGCGTGGTCGTCGAAGGTGTAGGCGAGGTCGGGCTTGCCGGACTCGCCCATGCCGATGAGGTCCGGTGCGAGCCGCCGGCCGGCGCCGACCGCCGGCAGGATGTCCCGCCACAGGTACGAGGAGGTCGGGTTGCCGTGCAGGAACACGATTGGGCGGCCGGTGCCGAGTTCGCGGTGGAACATCGTGGAATTGAGAACGCCGGTGGTGGGCATGGCGTGACCTTTCAGAGGTTGAGGCTGAGGATGCGGTCGACCGCGATCTCGATCACGACGCGGTCGGGTGGGGTAGGCGGCGGCGATTGGTACCGGCCGAGATAGCTGCGCACGCCGTCGCCGACCCGTGCCGGGTCGTCCGACACGGTCGCGGTGCCTTCGAGAGTGATCCAGCGCAAGCCCGCGACTTGGCACAGCGCTACGCGGCCGGCGCCGGACCGCACCACGTTGCGGACCTTGCGGCTGGACGCGACCGTCAGTACGCGGGCCAGGCCGGCGGCCGGGTCCCAAGTGAACCGGACGGCCGTGACGTGCGGCGAGCCGTCCGGCCGCAGCGTCGTCAGCGTGCCCAGATGCGACTCGGCGAGGAACGCCGCGGCCCGCGCCGACGGCGCGGCCGCCGCCCGACGGGGGGTCACTTCTTGTTCGCCACGGCTTCGCGCCAGATCAGGCCCACGATGCCCGGCCTGACCTCGGTGGTGATCACCGCCATCGCCCGCTGGACGAACCGGTCGTCGCTCAGCTGAGCCACCATGCTCGCGGCCAGATCGACCCGGGCCGTGAACAGCCCGTCCGCGACATCCTCCCGCAGCTGATACCGGGTGGCATCCGGGTGGTCGAACAGCCCGGACGGCCGGGCGATCGTCCAGTGCAGGTCGCTGTTCCGCACCAGGGCTTCCATGCGGCGCATGTCCTCATGCGCGGTACGGCCGATCCGGCGGTTGACCAGCGGATCCATGACATTGTTGAAGAAGAACTCGCCGCTCGGGCGCCAGGTCGGGTCCATCACACTGGAACTGACCGTGATCAGCCGCTTCACCCCGTGCCGGTGCATGGCCGCCACGATGTTCGCGTTGCCCTGCGAGTACACCGTGATCGGCTTCCGGGACGGCGGGCTGCCCAGACTGGACAGCACCGCGTCGCTGCCAGCGACAGCCCGGGCGACGGCGTCGGGATCGGTCACGTCGGCGGTCACCGCGGTCAGGCCGGTCTGCGGTGCAATCGCGCCGGGACGGCGGGTGACCGCGGTGACCTGATGTCCGGCGGCCAGGGCCTGCTCGATGAGACGGTGACCGGTCGGGCCGGTGGCACCGAAAATGACAGTACGCATATCGTGCTCCCTTGCTGTGGGGTTGTTGGCGTTGACCATGCCGCGACAGCAAGGCAGTATTCAACCGTGCTGAATAAAACCCGGGGCCGCCCGCGCGGCAACCCCGACACCAAGGCCCAGATCGCCGAGGCCGCTCGCGCACTGTTCACCCAGCACGGATACAAAGCCACCACCGTCCGCGCGATCGCCGCCGCGGCTGGCGTCGACCAAGCGCTGATCAGCTACCACTTCGGCTCCAAGCAGGGCCTGTTCGGCCAATCGCTGAACCTGCTCTGCCTCGAATCCACCACCCTCGACCAAGCCCTGCGCGGCGACCACGCCGGCCTCGCCGACCGGCTCCTGACCGCCGTAACCACCCTGTGGGACGCCACCACACCGAGCGAGAACCGCCTCGCCCTCCAAGACGACGACACCATGCAAGCCCTGCGCGACTACCTGCAAAGTGAGCTAGTCGTCCGCATCGCTGAATTTCTCGGCGGCCCCGACGCCACCGAACGCGCCACCGCCGCCGTCGGCGTCATCGGCGGCCTCATCTTCACCCGCTACCTCAACCCGATCCGCCCCATCGCCACGCTGTCTCCAACCGAAATACGACGCATCTTCGGCCCGGCACTACGCGCCGCCCTACACACCCGCACCCGCCAACGCTGACGGCCCCTGCCGGGAGAACTATCGGGTTCGAGTTCGACGAGGTGAAGCAGGACGCCGCCCGCACACCGGCTTGGTGCCGCGCGCAGCGCCTCGACGCCCGTCCAGCAGGCGGGCGAGGGCGAACTCGAACCGGCTGTCGAGATCTGACGCAATGAGGTCGGCGCCCAGGGCCGGTTCGGCACCGACCGCGACGGCTACGCCGCGATGCTCAAGCTCGGCCGGCAACACAACGACCGGGTGTGGGCGGTCGAGGGCTGCAACGGCATCGGCCGGCACATCGCCCAGCGCCTCGTCGCCAGCGGTGAGGCGGTGCTCGACGTTCCAGCGAAGTTGTCGGCTCGGGCCCGGCTGTTCGACACCGCCCAAGCGCGCAAGACCGACCCGGCCGACGCGCACTGCGTCGCGGTGGCCGCGTTGCGCAGCAACGGACTGCGGCAGGTCGTCGTCGAAGACACCACGGTTGCGTTGAAGCTGCTCGTTGACCGGCGTGACGGCCTCGGCCGGGCCCGGACCGAGGCCGTGAGCCGGTTGCATCACCTGCTGCTCGAACTCGTGCCGGGCGGGGCGAAGCAGTTCCTGTCCGCACCGCAGGCCCGCGCCCTGCTCAACACCGTCCGGCCGCGGTGCGGTTCGCAGACCCGAACGCAGCGACACGTAGCTGCGTTCGGGGCACACCGGCTTTGGGTTAGTCGAGCAGCCAGATTCGCAGAGTGTCGCCGAAGGTGCTGACCGCGAGCGCGGTGACGGCTGCGGCGGCGATGGTGCCGGTCAATGGCAGCCACCGCGCAGCGCGCTGCCCGCCGATGGCCAGTACCAGACCGGCGGGGGCGAGTCCGGACGCCACCGTCCAGCCGCCGACTGCGAGCCACAGCATTACCGGCGTGTACGCCCAGAAGGGTGGGAACCACAAGACGAGCAGGTCCTTCGGGTCGTATGGCGTGCCGACCAGTTCTGCGTGTGAGACGCCCAGGCGCAGCCTGGCGTAGCCGTAGAAGACGACCGCCCACAGGTACGGAGCGGCCACGGCGAGCTGGACGATGCCGAAGGCGCGGCGGAGTCGGGGGCTGACCCTCGGCAGCAGCGGAGCGCGCATCAACGCGGTGACCGAGTGCGGGTCGGTAGCGGCCAGCCGGACTGCGGCCGCCGCCGCGCCCAGCGCCACCGGTAGCGAAGACAGGCCCAACTCGGCGGCGCCGTCGACGTCGGCCAGCCACTGTTCGCGATAGCGGGCTCTGGTGTCCGGGTCGGGCATGACCGCGGCGGCGATGTAGACGATCGCCCGGCCGAGGCGGGCGCTCATCCCACCGTTCCCGCGCCGGGCTGCGCGGCCCAACCGCCGCGCGCGCGGCCGGTCTCACGGGCCGCCTGACGTAGCGCGTCGCGGGCGGCCACGGCGCCGTCGGGGGTGAGCTGGTACATCCGCCGGCGCGGGCCAGGGCGCAGGACGTCGTCGTCCCAGTGGGAGGTGACCCAGCCGGCCCGCTCCAGTCGGTCGAGCAGCGGATAGACGCTCCCGGACGGCCGTCCGGTGAGTTTGATCAGCTCCAGGCCCCACCGGGGCTCGTCGGAGTCGAGCAGGACGGTGAGTGCATCCAGGGTGGCCCGACCGAGACGGGCTAATGGCTCCACGCGTCTAATCTACATAGGTAGTTCAAGCTCGTCGAGCATGTTGATCGGCCGCGTCTCGAACCCCATACGCCGGCGAGGCCCGGGCCAGGGAGAACGCCCTGTCATCGGCAGTTGAGGAAGTCGGCCCGTGCCGTGACCGGTCACCGACCGTCACGACTAACGAGGCCCAGTGCGCTCGATCGCCGGCTACTTAGTGCGAGTGCGGGATGTTGGTGCGCCCCACCGCCGGATCCTTCGTTCCAGCGGTGGCGGCATTGTGTCGTTGCGCTATCGGTGGGCGGCTACCGCGGCCGGTGGTTCGGAGGCTTGCGGGTCGGCGGTCGGGCGAGCTGCGACGACCAGCCAGCCTTGCCCGATGAGGAGGATGCCCGCGGCCGTGAGGAGCAGCGGCCGGATCGGTCCTTGGGAGGTGATTGTCGTTGCGGCGCCGCCGAGCCCAATGAGAATTGCGGCCACGCGCGGCACGCGGCGGCTGCGGAACAGGCAGACCGCGAGCAGGATGAACCCGAGCACGCCCAGCAGGATCGGCATGTCGACGATCGGGTTGTTTGCGTCGTACTGGCGGATCACCTCGACCGCGACCGGTGTCGGGCTGTGTTGGACGATCTTCCGGTCGATCGCTGAGACGGCGCCGACGTTCGCGATGCCGACGCAGCCGACCACCGTCAACGCCATGGCGACCGCGCCGAGTCGCCGCGTTCGGGTGCGAGCCACCGCGCCGAGGTAGAGCACGGCGGGCAGGAGCAGGACGGCGCCGAGCAGGACCAGCGCGGCGCCGAGGTCGGAGCGGACCGGATCGTCAGCGATCTGTTGCACGTACCGGCCGACCTTGACGACGCCGCTGTCGCCCGGCCACGGGACGTTGAGGGTGCGGGCGACGAGCAGGACCAGCGGCGCCGCGATGAGGCTGGCGCCGGCGATCACGGGGATCCGGGGCTTGGTGGTCATGGCTCCTCTTCTCCGGTTGTTGGTGAGGTTGACGATCCGCTCGCCGGAAGGGACCGGACCAGCGAGAATGCCCCGGACGTGCGGCAGGGTTTTCCCTCTCGTCAGCCGACGCCGCAACTGTCATGCTCCGGGCATGGTTCGGCGGCGTCTGGTCGGGTTGACGGTGTGGGCCGGTTGGCTGCTGGCGCCTGCGGCCCTGGTCACGTCCCTGCTGGTGGACCACGCGCTGGTCGGCCTCGGTCGCCGCGACCTCCGTGGGCTGCACGACGGCAGCGCGGCGGTCTACGTATTGGCGATCTTCAGCGCGGTGACGGTGGGCGCCGCGCTGATCACCCGGGGCGGGCGCAACCCGGTCGGTTGGCTGTTCCTGGCGTTGGGTGACATCCTCGCGCTGGGCGGGGTGGCGACGAGCTACGCCGCGTACGGTGCGCTGGCCCGTCCCGGCAGCCTGCCGGCGGCGGTGCTCGTCGGCGAGGGCGCCGACGTCAGCTTCATCTGGTGGATCGTGATCGTCGGTCTGGTGCTGCACCTGACGCCCACCGGTCGCGCGGTGTCCACCGGATGGCGGTACGCCGCCGTGATGCTCGTCGCGAGTGGCGCCTTGTGGTGGGCGCTGGGGCTGGTGCGCCCCGGCCACATGAACGAGCCGCTGCAGCAGTTGACCAACCCGTTGGCGGTGCCGTCGGTCGGTGGGGTACTCGCCGGACCGACCCGGGTCGCCGGTTGGCTGACCGGCCTCGGTGTCCTGGCTGGCGGCGCGTCGCTTGTCGCGCGGTGGCGCCGGTCGGCCGGCGACGAGCGGCGGCGGCTGTGGTGGATGGCGCTCGCCGCGGTACTGGTGCCCGTCCTCGTCGCGGTCACCTTCGTGTTCTCCTATACCGGCAACATCGTCGGGCTGAACATCGCCGCCGGCGGCTTCGTCGTGGTGCTGCCGGTCGCCGCCGGCCTGTCCGTGGCGCAATACCGTCTCTACGACGTCGATCGCATCGTCAGTCGCGCCGTGACGTACGTGGTCATGTCGGCGCTGCTCGCCGCGTCCTATCTGGCCGTTCTGTACGCCGTCGGCCGCACGCTGGGCGGCTTGGCCGGCAGCTCGCGCGGCGCCGCCGTCGCCGCGACGCTTGCGGCGGTGGCCGTGGCCGCGCCGTCGTACCGACACATCCAGGAGTCGGTGGACCGACGGTTCAACCGCCGGCGGTTCGAGGCGCTCGCCGTCATACGCCGCTTCGTGCGCGATCCCGTCTCCGGGGTCACCGTGCAGGATGTCCTGCGTCAGGCGCTGAACGACGACACGGTGACGGTCGCGTACTGGGTGGACAGCCGCCAGACATGGGTCACTGGCGAGGGTCAGCCGGTCGAGCCGGCAGCCGAAAGCGTGGCAGTCGACCGGCACGGCCGCCCGGTCGCTCGGGTGGCGTTCGACGTGGCCCGGGTCGAGCGGAGCCTGGTCGAGGCTGCCGCTGCCGAGGCGACGGCAGAGCTGGACAACGCCCGCCTCCGCGCAGACCTCGCCCTGCGCCTGGTGGAGGTACAGGAGTCGCGGGCACGCATCGCGACCTCGCAGGTGGCGGAACGTCAGCGCATCGAACGCAACCTGCACGACGGCGCCCAACAGCGGCTGCTGGCGCTCGCGCTGCAACTGCGCGCCGCACACGCCAACGGCGACCCGGCCCGGCTGCAGCAGACCGTGCAGCACGGGATCGGGGAGATCCAGGGCGCTGTCGCCGAGCTCCGTGAGCTGGCCAACGGTCTGCACCCGAGCGCGTTGTCCAGCGGCGGACTCGCGGGCGCGCTGGACGACCTGGCCTCGCGCAGCCCGATCCCGGTCACGCTCGCCGTGACCGAGGAGCGCTTCCCGGCCGAGGTCGAGACAACGGCGTGGTTCATCGCGTGTGAGGCGATCGCCAATGCGGTCAAGCACGCGAGCCCGTCGGCGATCGGCGTCACGGTCGCGTCGCGGGCCGGGCGCCTGCACATTTGCGTACGCGACGACGGCCGGGGCGGAGCCGACCCGACCGGCACCGGTCTGCGTGGCATCGCCGACCGCGCCGAGGCGCTCGGCGGTCTCCTGTGCATCGAGAGCGACCACGCAGGTGGCACCCGTGTTGATGCGGAGCTGCCATGCGCGTGATCATCGCGGACGACTCCGTCCTGCTCCGGGAAGGACTGGCTCGTATCCTCGCGGAGGCGCAGATCGAGGTGACCGCCATGGTCGGCGACGCGGCAGCGCTCGAGCAGGCTGTCGAACAAGATCCGCCGGACGCCGCAATCATCGACATCCGAATGCCGCCGACATTCACCCACGAGGGTGCGCGGGCCGCCATCCGCTTGCGTGAACGACAGCCGACCCTCGCAATCCTGCTGCTGTCGCAGTCGATGGAGACGCGGTACGTCGCTACGCTCGCCCGAGCGCACCCCGAAGGGTTCGGATATCTGCTCAAGGACCGGGTCGCAGGCGTCAGCACACTCGTCGACGCGCTGCACAGCGTAGCCGCCGGAGGCACCGTGCTCGACCCGACCGTGATCAGCTACCTGCTCGGCCAGGCGACAACCCGCACCCGATACCTCGCACTCACCGATCGGGAACGTGAAGTCGTCGAGTTGATGGCCCAGGGCCGTTCCAACGGCGCGATCGGCCGCCAGCTGTTCCTGACCCTGAAAACGGTCGAGGGCCACATTGCCAGCATCTTCACCAAGCTCGACCTGCACAGCCAACCGGACGACAATCGCCGCGTACTGGCCGTCCTGGGCTGGCTCGAATCAAGCTGAAACACGGCCGTACACAGAAACGTCGCCACGCCCGGTCCCGCCAGGAGGCGTCGGCGAAGCATGCGGTGCGCGCTCAAGCATGTCAGTGCGTCTGGCGACCGGTAGGTGCTTGATCATCACAACGGGCTGTAACCATGCGCCGCCGCGGCCCCGGCGTTCGCCGTACATCTAGGCCGTCTCAAGGTGCGTGGGTTCCGGATTTCCTGCTCGGCATCGGTCTCGAACTCGCCGCGCATCGTCGGTTTGGCTCCCGGTCCGTGCGGGTTCGGGCGCGGCGATGGTCGCTCGGGATCGGCGTTGCTTGGGTAGTGGGTATGTCGGTGATCGTGACGTGGCTGCGGCCCGGCTGAAACGGTTGCGGTCGCCGGCCGGGTGGCCGGGGACCGCAGCGAGCGTTTCAGGTGTGTGCGGCAGTGTCAGAGGGCGCTGCGACGTCCGCGCGACGAGGTTCTCAACACCCTCGAGGGCGACCACGGCTTCCTGCTCGAGGGCGGCGTGTTCACCCAGGACCTGGTGGACACCTGGATCTCGTACAAGCGCGCCAACGAGGTCGACCCGGTCCGGCTGCGGCCTACCCCGCACGAGTTCGCCATGTACTACGACGTGTGATCCTGCGCGTCCCTGCTCCACCGCAGCGGCTCGCTCCCGGTCCTCCGGGGGCGGGCCACCCGGCTACCAGGCTGCTGGCCAGATCCAGGTCGAGGCCGGGCGGACCGAGCATGAGCCGGTCCGGCCTGAGGTCCCGCGCTCCGCATGCTGTCCGGAACCGTCACCGGTCGGCAGAGGCGAGACAGGGAGATAGCGTTGGGTTGACGTTGGAAGCGCGCGCGTCGGAGATGGCGATGCCGATACCGATTCCCCACAACGAAGCGGACCGGGTGTCCGCGCTGCACGCGATGGCGGTGCTCGACTCGCCACCGGAGACCGACTTCGACGATATCGTCCAGATCGCCTCGGAGATCTGCGGCGCCCCGATCTCGCTGGTTACCATGGTCGACACCGATCGGTGGTGGTTCAAGGCGCAGTGCGGCCCCATCGGGGTGAGGGAGGCGCCGCGCGAGATAGCGTTCTGCTCGTACGCGATCATGGGCCGGGATCTGATGGTCATACCGGACACCACCGCCGACGGCCGGTTCGCCGAAAACCCGATCGTGCAGGGGGACCCCCACATCCGCTTCTACGCCGGCGCTCCCCTGCTGACCAGCGAAGGCGCCGCGCTCGGCACGTTGTGCGTGCTCGACTACAAACCGCATCGGCTCAACGTCGAGCAGATGCGCGCCCTTCGAACCCTGGCCGGGGAAGTAACCGATCTGCTGGAGCTGCGCAGGCAGGCGGTAACCGAGACGCTCGACGCCCGGCCGCAGTTGCGCACCCTCGACCTCGCGTACATCACCGAGGACCGCATCCACCACCTGCGCGCGATCGGCGATGACCGCAAGACCGTGATCACCTTGGCTCGCACCGATCCGGCTTGGGTCCGCGCCGATCCGGCCCGGCTGTACCAGGCGGTCGACTACGTCAGCTTCACCGCGCTCAAGGCCACCCCGGCGGGCGGGCGCGTCGCGGTGCGTGTGGTGAACTCACCGTCGCCGACGATCGAGCTCCGCCAGCCCGCCGGGTCGGGCCCGCCGATGTGGTGCGCCGACCTGAGCGGCACGCGGACATCGGACGAACCGGTGCCGCACGCGGTCGCCGAGATCCTGCGGGCGCACGGCGCCACCACGGCCAGCACCTCGGACATCCGGGGTTCGACCGACGTCCTGATCGCCTTGCAGTTCCCGGCGGCCTGAGTTCTTCGACGGCCCGCCGGCGCAAGCTGCACGACCGTAGAGGTCACAGGGATGGGAGTGGAGGACTCGGTGATGACCCAGGCGTACCGCACGCTGCGCTGCGATGTCGGCCGTGGTCGGGTCGATCGCGGCCCGGATCTTGCGGCGCAGCACCTTGGCGATCGCGCTGGTGCGCAGCTCCTTGCGCTTCTCAGCCCTGGCCGCGGTGAGCGAGGTGTAGAGCCCGAGCCGCGGGTCTGCCTTGGCGAGGTTTCCTCGACATCGGCACCGGCATCCCGACCAGCCCCAACGTCCACGAGATCGCGCAGGGCATCGCGGCCGAGTCGCGGGTCGTCTATGTCGACAACGACCCCATCGTCCTCGCCCACGCGCGTGCGCTGATGACCAGCACGCCGCAGGGCGCCGTCGCGTACGTCGACGCAGACCTGCGCCAGCCCAGACAGATCCTGACCGCCCCGGCGCTGACCCACACGATCGACCTCACCCAGCCTGTCGGGCTCCTCCTCATCGCCGTGCTGCACTTCCTCGACAACACTGACGACCCGTACGTCGTCGTCGCCGACCTCATCGATGCACTCCCGGCCGGCAGCTACGTCGCGATCTCGCACGCCACGTTCGATCTGCTCGAGACCGAGACCGTCCAACGGCTCGCCCCGTTCACCGACCCCGGCACCGGTCATGGCACCTTCCGGCCGCGCCAGCACCACCAAGTCGCCCGTTTCCGCTGCGGGGGCACGCTGCTCGACCCCGGGTTGTGCTCCACCGTCGAGTGGCGACCCGACCACGACCCGCAGCCCGAGGCCGACGCTGCGTTCGCCATGTCGTGGGCGGGTGTCGCCCGGATCTGACGGGCCGGCACAACGCAGCAGGCGGGCCCTCGCATCACCGAGGCGGAGGATGTATGCCAACGAAGCAGCGTCGCCGGGGTCACGATGAACACTGACCTGCGAGGGCGGGGCAACAGCCGCGACAACACCGCCAGCATGATGCGGCGGGCGCGGCGCAGCCGCCGGATCCGGCGGAGCTGCCCACCACGACTGTGGTGCGGCGACGACACAGGTCGGGCAGCCGGCTGGACTGAGCCGGGACCAGCGGCGATGAGCTGATAGCCGGACGACTGGATCCAGTGCGGTAACAGGTTCGCCCCCTTTGGCGCTGTTTGAGATGTCCGGCCGGTATGCGCGCCCCCGTGGACGAGTCGCCGCATTGTGGTTGGCCCCCGCGCAGCTGTGCGGCTCGACACGGGCCTCCACCTCGCACCTGCCGGCCGGACCCTCGACAGGGACGTCCTTTCAGCGCAGGGAGCAGGCTCATGACCCACACGACGCCGGGACCGTGCCCTGGCAGGCGGTCCCTGCCCGGACAGACGGCGATGGTGCCCGCGGCTCGTGCGAGCGACCCCGCCGGTAGGTGGCGCTGGTCGGCGTGAGCGGATCCCGGCTGTTCGCCCGACCGCCGCGGGTTCTGGCAGTCAGCTCATCGGCCCGCGGACCGCATGACGTCGCCGTGCTCGAGGACCGTTTTCCCACCCTGCTGGCCGAGGCGGAAGGCGGCGACGAGGACGCGTTCCGGGCCATATACGGAGCTGCGGCAGGTGCGCCGCCACCCGCCACCGCCATCTCGCCCGAGCATCTCGACGGCATTGCCGACACGGCCGACACGACCGTGCTGGCCGCCGACCGAATCGGCATTGTCGCCGCGGCGCGACTCATCTCCTCACAGCCCAGGGACCGAGGCGGAGGCGGTGCTGCTCCGCGTCGTGCTCGCCCTGGACACGTGTTGCTGCCGCCGTGGTCGGCAAGCGTCTCGCGGCCGGCCGCACCGCCGCCCGCCGTGGCTTCCGCTGGCTGACCGACCGGCTGCGTACCCGCATGAGGGAGGACACCTGGTGCAGACCGCCAACCACGGTCACCCGACCCCCGACGAAGCCGAATGGCTGCTCAGCGCCTTTGTTCGCCAATACAACCGAAGTGACAACCGCGGGGACGAGCGAGACCACGACCGTGAGCATGACTGGGACCTGCCCGACCACGTGCGGGCCTTGGGCGAGCTGCTCGACCAGGCCAGTGCTCCTGGCAACCCGGACGAGCTGGCCGGTGAGGAGGAGGTTGTTACGGCGTTCCGGGCCGTGTACGCCAACGCCGCTACGCGGCACCTTTCCATCGCCTACCTGTGGCCTACCGGAACGGTCCGGTGGTTGGTGGTCCTGCGGGTGGCCGTGTGCGTCGGGCGCCGCGCTCACCGTCGCCATGGCCCAGGCCGGACCGGGCCGCGACGTGCTGCCCCTGGCCGAGGTTCCGACCAGGCGGCGCCCTGAGCACCCCGGCCGAACCGTGAAGCCGGCAGGTACCGGCAGGCGGCGTCGGCCGCGGTGTCCCGTCACCACCGAACAACGCGACACCGCCGGCCCGCCGCAGCCTACTGCCAGAATCTCAATCGGTGCGGCGGGCAGCGGCACCTCGGCTGCCTCGGCGACGCATGCCCGTGCGGCCGTCCTGCAGCAGTTCCAGGCCACGCTGGCCGAGGAAGCCACCGCCGGGCGAGTCGACGCGGCACTGGCCCAGCACCTGCGCGACCTGGCCCGCCAGGCACAGGACTGTCTCACCTTCGCCAACCCGAACAAGGCCTGTGGACCGCTCAACAACCTCGCCGAGAAGATCACCGCAAGCAGCGTGCGGTCCGAGACGTAGCAGTGACCACGCCGGTAGCCAGCGAATCTGAACGAGTTCCCGGCGGATCGTCGGCGCACCGTTGCCGCATCCGCGAGGATGGGCCTGTCTGCGTCTGTCAATGCTCGTGTGCCCTGGCCAACACCGTCATCGACCTCCACCGCCGCCGGCCGGGCCAGCATCAGAGCTGCAGGGAGCACCATCGTGGATGACTTGACCCCGACCCAGGAAAACCCCGCCCAGGAGATTGTGGCGAAGCCTGCATCGGAGCTGCGGCGGCCGAGCGGGCTGCTCTTGGCGGCCATCGCTCTTACGGCCGTGCTCTGTTCCGGCGGCCTCGGTACTGTGATCTTCGGGTCGGCGCGGCCGACGCTGTCCCACGGCGGCGCCGCGGTGCCCGCCATCGCGCCGCCACCGTCGTCGGCCAGCACTGGTACCTGGCCTGGCCAACCTGATCCGGCCGTCCCCGGTGCCACGAATTCCGCAAGCACTGCAGCTGGACCGGGCACACCCGACGCGTCAGAGCCGGCCAGTACCCCGACCACCGCCACAGCTCCGACGTCGCCATCACTGCCGGCGGTCTACTACCGGAACTGCGGCGAAGCCCGAGCCGCCGGTGCCGCACCGATCGTCCTGGGCGAACCCGGCTACCGCAGCGAACTCGACACCAACCACGACGGGGTCGCCTGCGACAAGCACGACAAGAGCAGGTAACCCCGCGCTGTGCAGCACCGCCAGCCCATGCGCCGGCACCGGATACGCGTCAGCGTCCGCGACCACCTCACGTTGCGCAGTGCCGAGACCGATCAGCGGGGACGCATCTGGCCATCCTTCGGCAACAACCCTGGCCGCCCGCGGGGCAGTAATCGCCCGCCTATTGGGGGAAGCATCTACGGCCGCGGACGAACGCCGATTGGCTTTGTCGGCGAGTATCGGGCCCGTTTGTTCGTGAGGTCGGGTCCCACCAGGCGAGGGGCCGGATCGTGTACTCGTCAGCTCGGGACCCACCTCGATGCCGGCGAGGTCCGGTAGGCAAGAGCCAACTGTTTGCCGTCACCCGCGAGGTCTGCCTGCGCCCAGACGCCGACCGGATCGCCGTTGCGTCCTCGGGTACGGCGATGAACCTCGCAACTAACCCGAGGACGAGCGCAGGACTGCGGCGATCGCGTGGGCCGTGCGGGCGCCCTCGCCGTCCTCGTCGCCGTCGATCCAGGTGTCGTACCAGTCGTTGCCGGGACGCAGCATAAGCTCCAGGCCGGCCAGCGCCTGAGCCCTCGATTGGATAGGCCCGCATCGAACTGCGGCACGGTACAGGGCACACTGACTGGTGTGAGGCGCATTCTGGCGTACGCCGTGGCCGCGATCGTGCATGTGCTGTCCATCGGATGCCTGGCGCTCGGCGCATGGCTGTGCACACGAGACTTCCCTGCTGTCTGGCTGCTGCCCGGCGTCGTGTTGCTCGCGCTCGGCGGGTTGACGATGCCGCGTCCGCCGGCCATGCCGAAGCATGCTGTGCGGCTCTCCCGCGTCGAGGCGCCCGAACTGTACGCCGTCGTTGAGCGGGTCTGCGCCGGGCTCGGTGTACGCCGGCCGCGGGTCGTGGCCGCCGACGATCGTTTCGACGCCGCCAGCGGCGTTGCCGGGTTGCTGCGTCGGCGGTACCTCGTTGTCGGCGCACCGCTCTGGGCGTCCCTCGACGCGCGAGGGCGCGTGGCGCTGCTCGCGCTGGAGCTGGGCCGCTTTGCCCCGGGCGACCCGAGCCGCTCGCCCGTAACCGGGTGGGTGGATCACAGTCTCGCCGAGCTGGAGAGCCTCCTGGAGCCGCAGCGCGACAAGTCGCTGCGCGCGTTGCAGGACCCGGCGGTCCTCGCCGCGATGTCCACTCGGGTCGGCGGCCCGGTTGGTGGGGACCAGTCGCTGGTCTGGATCGTCGAGCTGCTGCTGTTTCCGGTCACGTGGGTGCTGCGCGGCGCGCTGGCGCTGCTGCGCCGCGCCTATCTCGCGCTGCTGCGCCCGGACGCGATCCGGGCCGTACACGCCGCCGACGCCACTGCGGCGCGGGTCGCTGGCTCGGCGGCGGTTGCCGAGGTACTCCTCACCCGGTGGCTGACGCCGTCGATCGTCACCGTGCTTCGCCGCGACGCCAGGGCCGGCGACCACGCGGGCGCGGCCGCCTGGGCGCAGCGCCGGGCGCCGGTGCTGCCGCTCGTGGCGGCCTGGCCGGCGCTCGCCGCCGAGATCCGCGCCGCCCACCCCGTGGCGCCGGCCGGCGGCGACGGTGGCGCGGGCGAGTACCCGCCCTCGCTCGGCCAGCGGGTGGCGGCGTTGCCCCCGGAGGAGCCGGGCGAGCTCGACCTGGACTCGTCTGGCACTGACGCCGAGCTGGAGCCGGTCTACCGCCGGATGGTTGGCGACCTTAGGGCCGGCTGAGCGGGGTGACCACGCGCAGTGCCCGGGCTACGGTGTCGGCCATCGATGGACGCTTTGAGACGTGGACCGCTGACGAGCAACTCGCAGGGTAATTCTGACCTTCGCAAGATCCGTGCCCCGGCACCGAATGCGGGTCAACGTCCGCGGCCAGGTCACGTTCCACCCTGCCGACGCGTACAGCCGCAGCGCCCAACCGTCGAGAACGCACCATCGCCCTCACGCGGCGTTGCGTGACCGGCTCGGTGGACCCGTGTAGCGGGCTGTTGTTGGAAAAGCCCGTCGGCGCGGCCCTAGCGATCGACGGCTACTGAGCCCTCTGCAAAACCGGACCGGGACGGAGCGGGGCGTTGACACAAAGCCCGGAAGCATCGATGCGGTGTGACGGTACGAGACGTTCAAACGCTCCTTGTCTTCGTGAACCGACACAAACCTGGGGAGGATGGACGTTGAGTAGCGTCTCCAACACTCGACCGGAACGCGGTGTCCCGCCGCGAGTCGAAGGCGACCGGCGTATGTCGGCGCCCGGAAATCAGTAGGTGCCAACCATGCGCCACATCCGAACCCTGATCGTCGCGATCGTCGTCGCGCCACTGGCTTGGGTCCTGCTGGCCGTCGGACTGGATCGGTCCGCCAGAGCGTTTCCCGGCGCCGGTCACAGCAGCGCCCTGCACGCTGGCGATTTCGTGACGCCAGTGCTACTGCTGGCCGTGGCCGGGCTACTGCTGGGCGTCCTCGGCACGCTCCGGTTGTCCCCGCTGGGAGCGGTGGTGATCGGCGTCGTGTACACATTGAGCTACACGATGTTGCTCATCGCGCCGTCGCAGACGGCGAAACTGTTCGCCCACGATTTTTGGGTAGCGGACCGGCACGTCGACCTAGCGGTGCCGCTACGAACCGGTACGGCGATGGTGCTGGGTGTGCTGCTGCTGGTCGGTGCGTTCAGCGTGCAGCGCTGGCGGCGCTGGCCGCGCCCCGAAGCCGCGGCGGCCGAGACCACGACGGATTCGGACCGGCCGCTGGGCACCGACTGGCTCGGCCTGACCCCTGCGAACGGGGACACCGAACCCGAGCAGACCGTCCGGTACCCCACCTCGGCGAGCGCCCCGAGCCGCTGGTAACACTCAAGGAAGGCTGACATGGCCGGGGACCGCCGTCCGAACCCGGCGGTCCCCGGCCATGTCACCGCAACGCTCGTCCCCACGCCGATCCGGATCAGACCTCGGTCGATCCGGTCGCCGGCCGGTGAGGTGCGGGCGCCTCCACCACGCCGGTGGTTGACGGCGGGGATGCGGTCGCGCAGGTCGAGCTTGGCCATCGGGTGGCTGATGTGGGCCTCGGCTGTATGTTCGCCGACCAGGGTCATTGCGGGACCGGACCAATCCAGGTGCTGGGGCAGATAGACACTCGGGCGAGCATCGTGAGCAGCTGAGCCGGCCGCCTCTGCCCCGAGCGCTGCGGCTCGCGGCACCGGCGACAACGAGCCCGGCGCCAAGTTCCCAATCGGAGATGTCTCGAAGCGGCCTGGCCTACTCCGGTGGCAGGCCGAGGGAGTCGCGCACTCCTGCGGTGCGCAGAGTCCGCCGCAGCACGTCGGACAGGTTCTCCAGCACGAGCCGGGAGCCGGCCCGTTCGGCCTGTTTGCGTGCGGCGACCAGCGCGCCCACCCCGCTGGAGTCGATGAAGGTCACCAGCTGCAGGTTGAGGTACAGGGTGCCGGGCGGCGGCTGCAGGGCCCGCTCGACACATACCAAGAACCGGTCGGTCGCGGCGAAGTCGAGGTCGCCGCGGGCGACGATGACCGTGCTGCCCCCGATGCGGCCGTGCATATGCAGGGTTAGTTCCACCGCCATCGCGCTACAGCACGCCCGCGTCGCGGGTCACGTCGTGACCGCCGGCAACAGTGGCGCACTCAGTGGAGCCGTGGGCGTGATAGCCGCCAGTGTTGTGGTCGTAGCACTCGAGATCGGAGTCGGCCGAGGCTAAAGGTGTGCTGCTCCTGCGCGGAGAAGTCGATGCCGCAGGCGCCCGGTCGGAGGTGCGACATGCGGGAACGGTGAGTGACATCGGGTCCTTACGTGGGAGGGGATCGGCCGGGTGGGGTTGCCCGGCTTGTGCGATCGGTGTGCGTTGTCGCAAAGAGGAGCGATGCTGGACTAATCCCTGTTACAGCGCCTATCGGCAGAACCGCATACCCGGGTACGAATGCGGCCCCTTTCCCTGACGATCACGGGTGCAACCGGCGCGACCAGGTGACGAGCCTTATCTGCGCCGGCGGTGTGCCGCGGACGGTGACGGGACTGCGCAGGCCGCTCCAGGAGATCGCGTGCGCTGCGGTCGCGGTGGCGGGCAGCGTACCGGGGGCGGTGACGGCCGGGTGGGGCCGCGGCAGGTGCCGCTGCTACGCCAGGCCGCTGCGGCGGCTGGGCTTGGTGCGGTGGAGGTGATGCCGGCGCCGGTGGCGGTGGGCCGGCATCTCTTGGCGGGTGGGCTGCGCCTCGAATCGGCGGCGTGGTCCTGATTGAGGAGGTTGCGCGGTGACCGGTGCTGCGTCGGACCGGGCAGGATTTGAGGTCCTCGCGAGGGTGGATGAGGCGACGGTCACGGCCGACATGCCCGCCGTCGAGCGAGTGGCCATGGGCTCGTGCGGGAGGTGGCGCGTCGGGCCTTGCTGGGGCGCAGGCGGATGTGTACCGATATGTACGGAAAAGAGCTAGTCTCATGTGTGTGAGCACACCGAGGCGGCGGGCCGGCGGCTCGCGACGAGACGATTCGACTGCGGGCGAACGGACCGCGGTCACGAACGCTGAACCACGCGAGGAGCAGCACCGGATCGCCGAAGAGCAGGCCGCGCTGCGGCGCGTGGCGACGCTCGTCGCTCGTGGGGTGGGGCCGGATCTCATGTTCGCCGCGGTGGCCGAGGAGGTTGGTGCGCTCTTCCACGCCGACGTCACGATGATCAAGAGGTTCGAGCCGGATGACCAGGCGACCTTGATGGGAGGCCACGGGCTTAGGCGCCTCGAACCGGGAACGCGCAGCGAGCTGCACCACGATCCCTTCCTCACGTCGGTTCGGCAGACCGGCCGCACTGCCCGCCTCGACGTGGACGACTCGACGTCGGCGAACGTGCCCGAGAAAGTCCGGGTGGAGGCAATCCGCAGCGTGGTCGACGCTCCGATCGTGGTCGAGGGCCATCTCTGGGGCGCGATCTGCGTCGCGTCGCGGCACGAACGGTTCCCCCCGGACACCGAGCAACGGCTGGTCGACTTCAGCGAGCTCGTGGCGACGGCGATCGCGAACGCCGAGGCGCAGACCAAACTGGCGCAGTCGCGCGCGAGCATCGTCGCCGCCACCGACAACACGCGCCGGCGCATCGAGCGTGACCTCCACGACGGGGCTCAGCAACGACTCGTCTCACTGGCGCTGCAGCTGCGCGCGGCACAGACGGCGGTGCCGCCCGAGCTTGGCGAGCTCGCAGCCGAGCTGGACCGCGTCACCGCCGGGCTGACCGGTGCGCTGGACGAGCTGCGCGAGATCGCGCGCGGCATCCACCCTCCGACGCTGGCCGGGGGCGATCTCGGCTCGGCCATGCGCACGCTGGCCCGCCGCTCGCCAGTCCCCGTCGACCTCGAGGTGCGCACGGAAGGGCGGCTGCCAGAGGGGGTCGAGGTCAGTGCCTACTACGTCGTCGCCGAGGCGCTGACCAACGCCACCAAGCATGCACACGCCTCCGCCGCCACGGTCGCCGTCGACACCGTCGACGACGTCCTGCGCATCTCGGTTCGCGACGACGGCGTCGGCGGCGCCGACTTCACCCGCGGCACCGGTCTCGTCGGCCTCAAAGACCGCGTGGAGGCGCTCGGCGGCCGGATGTCCCTCGACAGCCCCAGCGGTGCGGGGACCACCCTGCGAGCAGAGATCCCGCTCACCGGCGCCGGCTTGTCCCGCCAGCTGATCTGAAGCCGCGCGTCAAAGGCGGCATGAGCGAGAGTGACGAGCGCGTTACCCTCGCCGGCATGACGCGGTACCTGGTCGTGCCGGTCGGGGGTCCCTTTCCCCGACCACTGGTCGCGTAGTTGGGTCAGGGACTATCCGGAGTTCCAATGGGCGCCTGAGCCGCCAGGTCCGCCCTACGTCGCGGCCGAACGGGTCGCCGCGCTGCACTTTTCGATCAGCGCAGATGACGAGCTAGTGATCCTCGTCGCGCACAGTGCAGGATGCATGACCGTCGCCGTCTGGGCCGGACAGCCCGGCCGGCCGCCGTCAATCCGCCTGGACCAGATCGAACAGGTCGTGGTCACCACCCTGGAGCAGACACCCCGGTGACGCCACCCACTGGTCGCGCAAGTCAATGGCCGAGCGGTCCGGGCTGTCGAAGTCCACGGTCGGGCGGATCTGGCGGGACTTCGGCCTCAAACCGCATCGGGCGGACACGTTCAAGCTGTCGACCGACCCGCAGTTCATCGAGAAGGTCGTCGACGTCGTCGGCCTGTACCACAATCCGCCCGAACGGGCCGTGGTGCTGTGTGTGGACGAAAAGTCCCAGATTCAGGCCCTGGAGCGGTCCCAGCCCGTGCTGCCGATGATGCCGGGCATGCCCGAGCGGCGTACCCACGACCACGCCGCAACGGCGTCACCAGTCTGTTCGCCGCGTTCAACGTCGCCGACGGCACCGTGATCGGCCAGCTGCACCGCCAGCACCGCGCCACCGAGTTCAAGAAGTTCCTGGTCACGATCGACAAGACGGTGCCGGCCGAGCTGGACGTGCACCTGATCTGCGACAACCACGGCACCCACAACACCCCAGACATCCGCGCCTGGCTGGCCCGCCATCCCCGCTTCCACATGCACTTCACCCCAACCGGCTCATCCTGGATCAACCAGGTCGAACGCTGGTTCGGCTACCTCAGCGAGCAGAAGATCCGCCGCGGCGTCCACAAGAGCGTTCAGGCCCTGGAGGCCGACATCCGGGCGTGGATCACCGACTGGAACAGCAATCCACGCCCATTCATCGACCCTGCTGGCTTTCTCGCAATGGTCTGATTCCGGGCTGGGTTGTGGTGGTGGCGCGGTAGGTGGGTGTGATCGCATGTGGGTATGTCGATGGAGCCATTGCCGTGGCCGGAGACTCCGGCGTTGACGGTGCAGGTCGCGCGCGCGTCGTTCCCGAGGGGGAATGTGGCGATGCGGATCCGGGACGCGCTGGGTGAGTTCGGCGAACGCAGTAGCGACCCGCATTGCCGGCGGGGCGTCGACGGCGAGTTCGTAGTGCCCGCGCCGCAGGTTCTGCATGAAGGCGTGCCCTGCGATGATCACCTGCGCTGTCTTGTCGGTCCCCAGCCCGCGCATTGGTCTCAACCGGTTTGAGCTGGCCATGATCTGCCTCGATCGGATTGTTGACGTACCGCTCGACGTGGTGCCACGCGGACGGGATCAGCTCGTCGAGGACGGCAGGGTAGATCGCGGCGGCGTCGGTGACCACCTCGCTGGGCTTGACCTTCAGTGTGGACAGCGCCCGGCGGAAGAACCTCCGAGCGGCGTCGGCATCGAGGCGGGCAGAGACGAGCACGTCGATGACCTGTCCGTACTGGTCGACCGCCCGGTACACGTACCGCCAGACTCCGTTGACTTTGACGTAGGTCTCGTCGACGTGCCACCTGTCACCTGGTGCATGGCGGGCGAATCGGGCGGCATCGGCCAGCAGCGGGGTGAACCGCTGCACCCACCGGTAGACGGTCACGTGGTCGACCTCGACAACACGCTCGACCAGCAACTCCTCCACGTCGCGGTACGAGAGACCGTAGCGCAGATACCACCGGACCGCGACGACGATCACCTCGGCCGGGAACCGGAACCCGGCGAACGCCGACCTCGGCGGCATCATCGGGCGCTGGTGGGTAGCGGCCTTCATCACTCAAGCCTGCGTCGATCTTGTCCACGGTCAACGCAACAGCGCCGATGTGTTCGAGACCGTGCGCTACCGCAGGATGCCGGTGTGGCCGAGTGAGTAGCGGCCAGGCTGCGGCCATACACACAGGCCGTGCGGCTGCGTGCCGACCTTGATCCGGGCCAGGAGGTGGCCGTCGGTGGTCGACAGCGCGTACACCTCGCTGTTGTAGCGGCCCGACAGCCACAGCACCGTGCCGTCGGCCGAGACGCCGCCCATGTCGGGGCTGCCACCGCCCGGGATCTGCCACTTTGCCACGAGCTGGCCGGTGGCGAACTCCAGCAGCGACACCGAGCCCTCGCCGCGGTTGGCGATGTAGAGGTACTTCGAGTCGCGGCTGATGTACAGGCCGTGCGCGCCGGCGCCGGTCGGCAGGAACGTGCGCACCTTGAACTGATCGCCGTCGAGCACCCACACGCCCGAGGTGTGCATGTCGGCGACGTACCAGGTGCCGCCGTCCGGGGCGATCTTGACGTCCTGCGGCATCGGGTGGTCGCCGGGCAGGTGGATCTGGCCGATGACCTGCTGCTTCTCGACGTCGACCTTGATCAGGTCGCCGGAGAACTCGCAGGTGGCGATGAAGTACCGGCCGTCGGGCGAGAAGTCGGCGTGGTTCACACCGGAGCAGCCGACGGTGAGCGAGTTGACGATCGCCATCGTGTGCGGGTCGCGGAAGACGATCTTGTGGCGAGCCTCGGACATTACCATGGCGTAGCGGCCGTCGGGGGTGAAGTAGAGGTTGTACGGGTCGTCGACCGCGATCGGCTTGCCGAACGCGCCCGTGGCCGGGTCGATCGGTGTGAGCGAGTTGCCGGTGTTGTCGTTCACCCACAGGGTGCGCAGGTCCCACGATGGCACGACGTGCTGCGGGCCGCCGCCGACGCGCACGGTCTGGATGACCTTGTACGTCGATGGGTCGATCACGGTGACGGTGTCGCTGCCGAGGTTCGGCACGTACACGCGCGAGGGGTCGTTCTTCACCACCGCGGCAAAGGCGTTGGGCCGGTCTGCCGCGTAGATGTCGTGCGGGTCGAGCAGCTGCGGCATCCCGGGCAGGCCGGAGCCGGGGCGGGTGCTCGCCTGGCCGGACACCGCGGGTGAGCCGCCCATGCCTGGCATGTCCGACATGTTGGCGGGCGCGTTGTCGTCACCGGGGCCGGCGGGATGCGTGCCGCCGGCCGTGCCGCTCGAACAGCCGGCCAGCAGCAGCACCCCCGCGAGCAGCGCGCCGAGCAGCCGGGCGGTCACGCCAGCAGCTCCGAGGCGGTGACCGGGCGCAGGCCCCGGTCGCGCAGGCCGGCAAGGAGCTTCGGCATTGCGGCGACGGTGCCGGCGTGGCCGAAGTGGAGGCTGATGATCGAGCCGTTTCGGACGCCCTGCAGCGTAGTGCGTACGATCGCGTCGGCCCCAGGGTCGGAGTAGTCCAGCGAGTCGACGTCGTAGGACAGGCACGTCGGGTAGCCGGCCCGGGCCGCCTGGGCCTGGATCCGCGCGGTGCTGTGCTGGGTTTGCGACGGGCGGAACCAGCGGCCGATCGAGCCACCGACGGCGCGCAGGGCGGTCCCACAGCCGTCGATCTCGGCGAATGCCTGCGCCTCGGACATGGTCTTGATGTCGGCGTGATGCAGGGTGTGGTTGCCCAGCTCGTGACCGTCGTCGAGGACCCGCTTGGCCAGTTCCGGCTGCTGCTGCAGCCAGATGCCGACGGCCAAGACGGTGACCTTCGTGTGCGCGGCGGCGAGCGCGTCGAGCAGGCCGCCGACGACGCCGGGCTCGCCCTGGCCGTGGAAGGTGAGCGCGACGGCGGGAACGTCGCGCGGGCCGTTGGCCACCTCCGCGGGCAGTGCTCGAGACGCCACGCTGGGCGACGGAGTCGGGGAAGCGGCCGGCGCCGCGGGCGGCGACGGCGTGGCCTCGGCCTTGGGAGCCGGGGTGTCACAGCCGCCGAGAGCCGCCGCGCCTGCGGCCAGGAGGAGAGTCCGACGGTACATGGCGGCAGCCTTTCCAGCGGTACCTGAGGGAATCCTGAAGAGCGCCACCAGCACCACGGCGGCCTGCGAGGTTCCAAAGCCTGTGTCACTGTGGTTGACGTAGGCAGATGCAGCGCTCGGACCATGCCGTCGGGCAGCATCAGGATGCGGCTCAGACCGATGCGTGGGCTACGAACGGACAACCCAGCACAGGTCATCATCGCCGGACATGCCTTCATGCAGAACCTTCGACACGGCCACCACGAACTCGCCGTAGACGCCCCGCCCGCTCTGCGGGTCGCCGCTGCGTCACCGAACTCGCCCGGGCGATCTGACCGCGGACCCCGACACGGGTTCAACGCGTCCGCCGATCCCACAACGCAACTGTGCCTGACTTGCCCTCCGCGACGATCGGCGCGGGAGTGTCCGCCATCGCGCAATCGCCGAGCCGACGTCCTCTGCCTGGGTTCAGGCGTTCAAGCGGGTGAGGCGTCAGTGACGAGTTCCAACAGGTGGGCGGATGGTCCCCCGATCCGGTCCCACGACGGGGAGACGACCGAGACCTTCCAGGTGGGGCCGATGTCGTCTGGTAGTGCGATTGTCCGCAGCTGCGCGGCCTGTGGTTTCGAGGCGACGTGTCTCGGGACGATGGCGATCCCTAGTCCGCGAGTGACGAGGTCGAGCAGCGTGTGCACGTCGTTGACAGTGCAGCGGATCCGGCGATGGATGCCGTGCGCCGAGAGCAGGTCGTCGTTGAGTGCCCGTACGCCCCAGGTCGGTGCGAAGTCGATGAAGTCCTGGCCTTCCATCTCGCTCCAGGGGACTTGCGACCGCGCGGCGATGGGATGGTCATTGGGCGCCAGCAGGACGAGTGACTCCTGGCCCAGTGTGCGGTGCGGAAGGGAGCCGAGGCGGCGTGCGCCGGCGACGAACGCGACGTCGACGTCCCCGGACCTCACCATGGAGATGAGCTCCTGGGAGCCGGTCTGCGTGAACCGCGTCTCGACGCGCGGATGGCGGCGGTGGAATCGTTCGAGCAGTGCGACCACGTCGACAAAGCCGAGACACTGCTCGGCGCCGATGCTCAGAGAGCCCGTGACCTCGCGACTGGCCTTCACGACGGCGTCCCGTGCTCCCGCTGCGTGCGCGAGCATGTCGCGGGCGTAGGGCAGTAGGGCGACGCCGGCTGCCGTGAGTTCGACCCGACGCGTCGTGCGGTCGAACAGCGCTGTGCCGAACTCCTCCTCGAGGCTGCGGATCGCTGAGGACAGGCCCGACTGCGAGATGCCAGCGACCGCCGCGGCGCGCGTGAAATGACGTTCCTCCGCGACCGCGAGGAGGTACTCCATTTGACGAAGGTCCATTTATGTCCTCTGGCTCTGGATCTGAGAGATTGCAGCTGTTGGACTTCTAGATTAGCGCCTTCATAGAGTTGGGCGCGCCACGCCGTCGCGGCGTGCGCATCCCTGGAGGAAGACCCATGCAGCAGCGCACCATCGGCGGCCGGAACGTCTCGGCGATCGGTCTCGGCGGCATGCCGATGTCCATCGAAGGGCGTCCGGACGAGGCGCGGTCGATCGCCACGATCCATGCCGCGCTCGACGCCGGCGTCACCCTGATCGACACCGCGGACGCGTATCACCGCGACGCGAACGAGGTGGGCCACAACGAGGAGCTCATCGCCCGCGCGCTGCGGTCGTACGGCGCCGGCGCCGCGGACGTCCTCGTCGCCACCAAGGGGGGCCATCTGCGCCCAGGCGACGGCGCATGGACCCGCAACGGCGACCCCGAATACCTCAAGCGTGCGGCCAAGGAGTCCGCGCGTCGGCTCGGCGTCGACGCGATCGGCCTCTACCAGTTCCACCGCCCGGACCCGTCGGTGCCCTATGCGGAGTCCGTCGGGGCGATCCGCGACCTGTTGGATGAGGGCGTCATCCTGATGGCGGGCATCTCGAACGCGGACGTCGCCCAGATCAACGAGGCCCGCGAGGTGCTCGACGGCCGGCTGGTGTCGGTGCAGAACCAGTTCTCGCCCGCGTTCCGCTCCAGTCAGGGCGAGCTCGAGCACTGCGCCGAGCTCGGCATCGCGTTCCTGCCCTGGAGCCCGCTCGGCGGCATCGCGAACGCGAAGGACCTGGCCGGGCGCCACGGAACCTTCGAGGAGGTCGCCGCCGAGGTCGGCGCCAGCGTCTACCAGGTCACGCTGGCCTGGGAGCTCGCGCTCGCCCCCGTCGTGATCCCGATCCCCGGCGCCTCGCGCCCCGAGAGCATCCGCGACTCCGCGGGTGCACCCGACCTCGTGCTCACGGCCGCGCAGGTCGCGCGCCTGTCCGCCTGACCCCGCCACGGAGAGACCATGAAGACCTTCACCCTGCCCGGCACCGATCTGGTGGTGCCCAACATCGTCCTCGGCCTGATGCGCATCCAGGACAAGTCCGACGAGGATGTGCGCACGCTCGTGAACACCGCCCGCAACGCGGGCATCACGTTCCTCGACCACGCCGACGTCTACGGAACGGGGATGCACGGCTGCGAGCGCCGGTTCGCCGAGGCGCTGCGGCTCACGTCGTCCGAGCGCGAGCAGTTCGTCATCCAGTCGAAGGCCGGCATCGTCAAGGATGGCCCCTACTTCGACTTCTCGTACGAGCACATCGTCGAGTCCGTGAACGGATCGCTCGCGGCGCTGGGCACCGACTACCTCGACATCCTGCTGCTGCACCGTCCCGACGCGCTCGTCGAGCCTGAGGAGGTAGCGCGGGCGTTCGACGAGCTGTCGGCCGCCGGCAAGGTCCGCGCCTTCGGCGTCTCGAACCAGACGCCCCGTCAGCTCGACCTGCTGCGCCGGTACGTCACCCAGCCGATCGTTGCGAACCAGCTGCAGCTGTCGATCACGCACGCGCCGATGATCGCCCAGGGGGTCGCAGCCAACATGCAGGGTCTGGACCAGTCGATCGTGCGGGACGACGGGATCCTCGACTACTGCCGGCTGCACGACATCACAATCCAGGCCTGGTCGCCGTTCCAGGCCGGGTTCTTCGACGGCCCCTTCCTGGGTTCGGCCCGCTACCCGGAGCTGAACGCCGTGATCGACCGCCTCTCCGAGAAGTACGGCGTGCCAGGCGAGGCCATCGCCGTCGCCTGGATTACCCGACACCCCGCACGGATGCAGGTCGTCCTCGGCACGACCACGCCCGAGCGCGTCGTCGCGGCGGCGCAGGGGTCGGACCTCCCAATCACCCGCGCCGAGTGGTACGAGCTGTTCCGCGCAGCCGGCTACACCGTGCCGTGACCTGCTACAGAGACTGAATCGTCAAGTTTCGATCAAGGCTGGCACGGCGCGTTGACGTGACCGTGGTCGATGGGTGGCGCATCTGGTCCGGGCGGGCGGTGCTGTTGCGTTCGTCGATTGAAGGCAGGTTGAGCCAGGTGCGCCGAGCTCAGATTGCGGTGGCGAGCTCGCGGAACGCCGCGGCGGTGCGCAGTGCGGGTGGGGCGTCGAGTCCGAGTTCGTAGTGGGCGCGGCGAAGGCTCTGCATGGAGGCGGGTCCGGCGATGGTCGTCCGTGCGGTCCGGTCGGTGCGCAGGCCGCGCATCGGTCTGAGCCGGTGCTTGAGCTGGCTCTGATCTGCCTCGATCGGGTTGTTGGCAGAGCGTTCAACGTGGTGCCACGCCGCGGGACCAGCGCATCGAGCACAGCTGGGTAGACAGGTGCGGCATCGTTGACGACCTCGCCCGGGGTCACCTTCAACGTCGCCAACGCGCGGCGGAAGAACCGGCGAGCGGCGACAGCATCGCGGCGGGCTGAGACCAGCACGTCGATGACCTGGCCGTACTGGTCGACAGCGGGGTAGACGTACCGCCAGCCACCACCGACCTTGACGTAGCTCTCGTCGACGAACCACCGGTCACCGGGCGAGTGCCGGCAGACCGGGCCACATCGGCCAGCAGCGGCCGACCAGCGAACGCAACAGAGCCCACCATGACACTACCTGCGGGCGGTTGCTCGGTCAGCCGAGGCGATCGCCCGAACCCGCTGACGGAGATGCCTCGGCGTAGCCCCCGACGCTTCGGCGGCGGATGATGCGCCCATGAGCGAATTGTCGACGGTCGTTGACGGGCGTGCGGCGTCCTTGCGGTTGGCCGCTGTTGGCGCACTTGGGTTCACCGTCCTATATCTGCTGCACCGGATCGGTCAGGGTCTGGGACCGGACGACGCGGCGCCGGCGACGGTGGCCGCCTATCAGGCGTCGCATCGTGGGGTGCTGCTGGCCAGTGAGGTGGCGTTGGCGTTGGCGCTGCTGGTGTTCGTCGCGGTGCCGGCTGGGCTGGTCCCGCTGGTGTGGAAGGCCGGCCAGGAGGGCCTGGCCGTCGCGATCGGTGTGACCTCGACGGTGTTCGTCGCGATGGGTTTCGTCTCGAGCGCGTCCGAGACCGCATTGGCCAACGTCGGTGACGAGCGGGCGGCCGTGCTCGCCCTGAATCAGTTGCAGGGGCGGGTGCCGGTGGTTTTCGCGTTCACCGCGTTGGCCGCCTGCATCGGGTGGGCGATCCTTCGTACCGGGCTGGCCTGGCGCTGGTTGGGCATCGTCAGCCTGGTCGCCGCCGCGGTGTTCCTGCTCGGGTCGATCTTCAGTGTGCTCGGCCCGACCCCGGAAGGCCGGTCGTCCATCTATGGCATCGGTCTGTCGATCCTGTGGACGCTGTTGCTCGGGATCGGTCTGTTGCGGACCAGCCGGGCGAAGGCCTAGACGAGCAAGTCCTAACTGGCCCTGAGTCCGTGGGTACGGCGAAGGATGTCGATCATCCGTTTGTGACGACAGACATCAACACCCTTCTGACCGCACTCGACGTGAAGATCGACGACTGGCTTGGGGACCGCGGCGGACCGGGCGGCCCCCGAACCGCGGACGCACAGAGCCGACGTCCCACCAGGCCGGCAGACGATTAGTCGGCTTGCTAACTATTAGCTGTCATGCTAAGAATTCTTGTGACCACGAGGCACCCCGAACCACCAACGTCGCCTTCGCTTGAGGACGTGGACCGTGTGTTCCTGGCGCTGGCGCATGAGGCGCGACGCCAGGTGCTGCTCCTGCTCGCCCAGCGCGGCGACGAGCTGCCGTCCGGCTACCTCGCCGCACGCTTCCAGCACAGCTGGCCGACAACGAGCCGCCACCTCAAGGTGCTCGAAGAGGCTGGTCTCGTCGACGTGCGCCGGCAGGGCCGCAGCAGCAACTACCGGCTCAACCGGGCGCGCCTCGAGCAAGTGGTCGGCGGCTGGATGGGGCACCTCGAACCGGTCGATCCTGAACAGCGCTGGAGTTCGTCGGGCCCGAAGTCGACGGCGGCGCTGGCCGAACGGACGCCACCGGGCTCGTGCGAAATGTAGCCGTGCAACTGACAGCCAATGACGGGAATGAAGATGAGCGCGACAACCCCGAAGATCTTCCGTATCACCGTTGAGGTCGCGAACCTCGAAGAGGCCACGAAGTTCTATGCCGAGCTGCTCGGCGTACCCGGGCGGCGGCACCCCGGCGCTCGCCACTATTTCGACTGCGGCGGCGTCATCCTCGCGGTACTCGACGTTACGGAGGGCGGCATGAAACCCGCCCCGGGCGGGAAGTCGATCTACTTCGCCGTTGACGACATCGACGGCTTGCACGCTCGCGCCGCGGCGCTGGAGGCGCTGGCACCGTTCCAGGTGCACGGGCAGCCGGCGAGCGAAGTGATCGAGCGGCCCTGGGGAGAGCGGTCGTTCTACGTCACCGATCCGTGGGGCAACGAGCTGTGTTTCGTCAAGGACGGCACGCTGTACACGTAGGCCCGGTTACGCGTCGGCGGTTCCGAGGCCACGCTGCCTACGCCACCGGCGGCGACGTCAACAACGCCCGGACAGGTCCTTCATGAACGTTGATACCCCGTACCCCGTTGGCTACCTGCCGACCCCGGTGACCGGCTCGCTCGCGGTGGGCGACGCCCGGCCGTTCGCGTTCCGTGTGCTCGGCCCGGACGGCAACCCGGCCACCGAAGACACGACCAGCCATGACAAAGGACCTGCACCCTGATCGTGGTACGCCATGACCTGTCGGGCTATCAGCACCTGCACCTGACGCTGCGGGCCGACGGCCCGGGGTCGGTGCCGCTGGCGGTGGACGCACCGGGGCAGTAGCGGGTCTTCGTCGACTTCAAGCCGGCGCCCCGCGAGGAGGGTCATGTGGTCGGCCTCCAGCCGGAAGGGTCGCGGACCGCACGGTCGCGGATTGTGGGGGTCCCGCGGACGGTCAGCTGTCGGAGTCGAAGGCCCCGTCGAACTCGAAGACCGGGTTGGTCACGTCGTTGCCGTTGGTGTCGGCGATGGTGGCCAGGCCGACGAGCTTGGAGGGGCCGCCGGCGACGTAGGTGGCGTCGGCGTGGGCCTGGACCTCGAACTTGCCCTCTTGGCGCTGGCCGTGGTCGTCGGTGAAGGTGATCATGCAGATCCAGTCGGGTCCGGGGCCGACGTCGGGGACCTTGGGGCCGCCGCGGTCGCACATGGCGCTCGCGCCGATCGACGCGACGGTCACGCCGGACTCGCCGAGGATGGCGGCACGCTGGACGTAGAGGTTCGCGAACGTCGGAGCGATCGCGCGTTCGAGGCGCGGCTTGGTGATGTCCGCGCCGCCGCGGCCGGCGGTGGCGGCGAACACGGCGGCGACGGCCAGGACCGCGGCGGCCGGGGCGACGACGCGGGTGCGGATGTGCGTGCGGGTCATGGGGGTTCAGCCTCCGGTGATGTCGCGGCGGCGCAGCGACAGGTAGCCGATGACGAGACACACGGCGGTCCAGATCGCCGCGACCGCGGCGGCCTGCGCGATCGGGCCGGTGAAGCGGTGCTCGGTGAACAGGCCGTGCCAGGCCTCGAAGCCGGTGGTCAGCAGCAGCCGCCGGGCGAGGTCGAGGCCGCCCAGCGTGGACAACAACTGCATGGCGAAGCCGAATACGACCGGGGTGGCGACGCCGACAGTGGGGTTGCGCGACAGCACGGACAGCAGCAGGGCGAGGGCGGTGAAGCCGAGCAGTGGCGGGATCGCGGTCGCCCACGCGGTGGCGACCAGCGGCAGCGCCGTGCCGGCGGGGATGAGCTGCCCGGACAGGCCCGGCAGCGGCTGGGTGCCGACGATGAGCAGGCTCCCGGCGATCGTGCTCGCCGCGAGCACGACCAGCACGACGAGGTTGAAGGCGACAGCGGTGAGGGTCTTGGCGGCGAAGACCTGGCCGCGGCTCATCGACCGGGTCAGGATGGTCTTCCAGGTGCCGTGCCCGTCCTCGTTGGCGAAGATGTCCCCGGCGACCAGGGCGGCCAGCAGGGGGAACAGCCACTGGTGGGCGAAGGCGAGGATGAGCAGGGCGTCGGCGAAGCCGCTGGCGTGGATGTACCGGCCGTAGATGGTGTCCGACGGCGGCTGCTGCCCCGCGAACACCGCCACCACGACCGGCGGGGCGAGCAGGCAGCCCAGCAGCAGGTAGCGGGCGCGGGCCTGGGCGGCGAGCTTGGCGATCTCCCAGCGCAGCACGGTGGCGGTGCCGGGCCGCCGGGTACCGGTGCGCGGCCTGCGGCCGATGGTGGTGGTCGGGCCGGCGGTCAGGTCGCCGGTGGTGGCGCGGGTCATCGGCGGGCTCCGGTCGTGGCGGCGGGTTCGAGGTCGGCGGTCGGCGCGTCCGGGGCGGACTCGGTGAGCATGAAGAACAGCGCCTCGAGCGGGGTCTCGGACAGGGCCAGGCCGCGCAGCCCGATCCCCGCGGTGACGAGGGCGGCGATGAGCGCGTCGACCTGGGCCTGGCTGCCGCGTACCGCGAGGCCGCCGTCCGCGGCGCCGGTGACGTCCAGCCCCATCCGGTGGGCCACGGCCGTGCTGCGCTCGTCGTCGGTGGTCGCCAGCCGGTGGGCCTGGGCGGGGGCCTGTTCGCGCAGGGTGGCGATGGAGCCGTGGTACACCACCTGCCCGGTGCGCATGATGGTGACGTCGTCACAGATCTGCTCAACCTCGGCCATGTCATGGCTGGACAGCAGCACCGTCAGGCCGCTGCCGGCGAGGCGCTTGACCAGCGCGCGCATGTCGCGGATGCCGGCGGGGTCCAGGCCGTTGGCCGGCTCGTCGAGGACGAGCAGCCGCGGGGCGCGCAGCAGCGCGGCGGCCACGCCGAGGCGCTGGCGCATGCCGAAGGAGTAGCCGCGGACCTTGTCGCGGTCCCGGCCGAGCAGGTCGACCGCGTCGAGGACGTCGTCGACCCGCGCGGCGGCGCCCGGCCCGTCGAGGCCGTCAAGCCCGGCGAGAAGCTGCAGGTTGCGCCGCCCGGACAGGCCCGGGTAGAACTTCGGGCTCTCGATGAACCCGGCCACCCCGTCCAGGGCGCGCACGCCGTCGCGGGGCCAGGAGCGGCCGAACAGCTCCAGGGTGCCGCCATCCGGGCGGATCAGCCCGAACAGCATCCGCAGCAGGGTGGTCTTCCCGGCGCCGTTGGGGCCCAGCACGCCGTAGACCTCGCCCTGGGCGACCTGCAGGCTGATGTGGTCGACCGCGGTCAGCGGGCCGAAGGTCTTGGTGAGGTCGACGGCGTTGACCGCCAGCACATCGCTCATGCCCGGGCACGCTAGCCAGCGCACATGAAACGCACATGAAGCCGTGACTCGGCCGGGCTACCGGCGGCGCCGGGCGTGGTGCAGCAGCAGCCAGACCGCGCCGGCGAGGACCGCGCCGGCCACGGCGTACCACTGGTAGCGACCCAGCGTCGCCTCGATCGCCGGGATATGGTCGCCGACCAGGTACCCGCCGGAGGTCCACGCCCCGACCCACAGCGCCGCGCCGAGCGCGTTGAACACCAGAAACCGCCGCCACGGCATGCCGGTGGCGCCGGCCACGACCCCGTTGAGCTGGCGCAACCCTTCGACGAACCGGGCCGCGGACACCACGATCGGGCCTCGGCGGAGCATGAACCGCTCCATCCGCTCGAGCCGGTCCTCGGTCAGGCGCACGTACCGCCCGAAGCGCAGCACGAACCGCCGCCCGCCGGAGCGGCCGATCCAGTAGCCGATGCTGTCGCCGACAACCGCCGCGACGGCCGCGACCGCGGCGACCACGAAGACGTTGAGCCGGCCATGCCCGGCCAGGCCGGCGGCGAGGATGATCGCGGTCTCGCCCGGCGCGGGCACCCCGAACCCCTCCACGAGCACCAGGGCGGCCAGGCCCAGGTAGCCGAAGTGCCCGACCAGGCCGGTGAACCCACCCACGCCACTCGCCTCCTCACCCTCCCCACGACGACGGTAGCCCGCGGAAGATGAAAGGCGGATGAACGCCGCCGCGGCCGTGGTGGACTTACCGGCGTGCGCATACTGGTGGTCGAGGACGAGCGACGGCTGGCCCGGCTACTCGCCCGCGGGCTGGAGGAGGCCGGCCACGACACCGACGTGCGGTTCACCGGCCCGGACGGGCTGCTCGCCGCCGCCACCGGCCGATACGACGCGGTCGTGCTCGACGTGATGCTACCCGGCCTGGACGGCATCGCGGTCTGTCAGCGGCTGCGCAGCGCCGGCCACCGAGTGCCTGTGATCATGCTCACCGCCCGCGGCGAGGTCCCCGACCGGGTCGGCGGGCTGGACGCCGGCGCCGACGACTACCTGAACAAACCATTCTCCTTCGACGAGCTCCTCGCCCGGCTGCGCGCCTTGCACCGGCGCACCGCCGGCGCCACGGCCTCGATCCTGCGGACCGGCGACCTGACCCTGGACCCGGCCCGCCGCAGGGTCGCCCGCGGCGACACCGAGGTCGACCTGTCCGCACGCGAGTTCGACATCCTCGCCCTGCTCATGGCCCGCGCCGGGCAATGCGTCACCCGCTATCAGATCCTGGACGAGGTCTGGGACGGCGAAACCGACCTGCGCTCCAACGTCATCGACGTGTACATCGCCACCCTGCGCGCCAAGGTCGACAAGCCGTTCGGCCGGCACGCGATCGAGACGCTGCGCGGCGTCGGGTACCGGCTGCGCCCCGACGGCGGCTGACGTGGCCCCGATGCGCACGCTGCGGTCCCTGCGCTGGCGGCGGCTGCCGCTACGGGTGCGGCTCATCGCCGGCTTCGCCGCCGCGATGCTCGTCGTGCTCACGGGCGCCGGGGCGTTCGTCTACCTGCGGGTGCAGTACGCCCTCGACCGGCGCCTCGACGCCGACCTCACCGCCCAGTCCACGGCGGTCACCACCGCCCTGCACGACGGCACCCTCGGGCCGCGCAACCCGGCCGTCGTCTCCGGCGGCCTGTACCAGATCCTCGACCCCACCGGTGCGGTGCTCAACGCCAGCCCCGGCCTCACCGCCCGGCCGCTGCTCACCCCGACGGAGGTCGCCGCCGCACGGCGCGGGCCGGTCCGGACCGACCGTGGCACGCTGCTGCCGATCAGCGTCGAACCGCTGCGCGTCCTGGCCACCCCGCTCGACCCGAACGAACCCGGGGCCGTGGGCCGGCCGGCGATCGTGGTCGTCGCCGTCCGCCGCGACCAGCGCGACGAGGCCCTGCGCGAGCTCGTCGCCCAGCTCGCCCTGGCCAACCTCGCCGCCCTCGCCGTCGCCTCCCTCGTCGGCTACCGCCTCGCCCGCGCCGCCCTCGACCCGGTCGAGCGCTACCGCGGCCAGGCCGCCCGCATCGCGGCCGGCGCCAACGGCGTCCGTCTCGACGTCCCCACCGGCGACGACGAACTGACCCGGCTCGGCCGCACCCTCAACGACATGCTCGCCGCCCTGGACACCTCGCTGGAGCGGGAACGGCGCTTCGTCAGCGACGCCAGCCATGAGCTGCGCACCCCGCTGACGCTGCTGGCCGCGGAGCTGGAGCTCGCGTTGCGACGGCCCCGCCCCGCCGCGGAACTCGAGGAGGCGCTGCGCGCCGCCGCCACGGACACCGCCAGGCTCATCGCGCTCGCCGACACCCTGCTGGCCGTCGGCGTTCAGGCCGCGCCCGGCCCGGCCACGCCCGCGGTGGACCTGGCCGTCGCGCTCCCGCCGATCGTGCAGCGGTACCGCAATGCCGCCGACCTCACCGACACCGCGCTGCGCACCGACCTCGAACCTGCACCGCCGGTCCGCATCGACCCGGCCCGCCTCGAACGCATCGTCACCAACCTGCTCGACAATGCCGTGCGGCACGGCGCGGCGCCGATCACCGTCGCCACCGGCACCACCGGCGGGTACGCCCGGCTCACCGTCCACGACGCCGGCCCCGGCATGCCGGCCCAGTTCCTGCCGCACGCCGCGGAACGATTCGCCCGTGCCGACACCGCCCGTACCACCCCGGGCACCGGCCTCGGCCTGTCGCTGGTCGACGCCATCGTCGCCGCACACGACGGGCATCTGTGGTGGTGCTCCGGCGCCGCACACCACCACCCGCAGCCCGCTCCGTTGCCGTGCACCCATCCCGGCACCGGCACTACAGTCACCGTCCTGCTCCCAGCAGCGCCGGAATCGACCAGCTCGGCGGCTATCGGCGGATGACCGTGCGCGCGCCCGCCACGACGGCGTCGCCGACCTCGGCGGCGCCCATCGTCTGCGCGAGCCGCTCCAGCGGCGCGGTCGCCGCCAGGTGCGCGAACTCCAGCGGCGTCACCAACCCGGAGCCCGCACCGACCGCGACGGCCGCGACTACGAGCACGAGCACCATCACCCCGGAGCCGCCGGCCTCGCCGGTCACGGCGGCGGCTCGCCGCTACTCATGCGGAGCCAGCCGGATCAGCCGGTACCTTGCCGGGGTTCCGGAGCTGGAGAACCGCTCCCGTCTGCTTCGTGCAGCGGCCGGCCACACACCGAGACGCTGCTTTGGAAGCCGATCGGGTGCAGGTGTCGGCTGACATCAAGCTAGTCGATCTCGCTGAAGACGCTGGTCGACTGGGCGCCGACACCGCAATCTATGGTCCGAGTGGCCCGGCACGGACCTCGCCAAGATTTCTCCAAAGGTCCTGTAGACGTTCCGAGCCGTCCGTTCGACGTATGAGTTGAAGCCGCCGAGCGATCAGGTGAAGAGATGGGACATGACGCTCGTTCGGTTGCTAGTGCCGCGTCAGGCCACGTTCGCCCTGTCGACGATGCCGTTCAGGGCGGCGAAGAGGTGCCGTACCCGATGCGGGCGGGGTACGTGGCCGACCGTCTCGGCCGCGACCGAGGTCGACCCGGCCCGGCTGCGGCCGGAACTCAGGATGATTCGCTCAGATCCCGAGTGACCGAAGGCGCGACGCCGCCGCGCCGGGCGCCTGCGCGAGGCACGCGCGTCGGGTTCGGCCATAGATAATTCGTATTAGCACCTTGACCACGCCGCAGTGTGCCCGCCACCATTCGTAACACGCCGGTAATGTACAGGGGCGGGAGGGACAGATGGTGTACGGCTACGACCGGCTGGCTCAGCACGGCTCTCGCTCCGTCGGCTTCAGCCGGAATGTCCACCGACACACGCGAGCGTCCGCGAGGGGCTCGTCCAATGTGGAACTTCCAGGTCCACCGCCGCATCGTTGATCGCTCTCCATCTTTCATCGCCCCGACGGCCAGTCGTGCCTGTCGTACGACCGCCGCCAGCGTCGCCGATGCGACCACCGCGCGACCTCGACCGCTGTCCCCAGGGAGAAAATTCTGTGACATCTCAGCGCCTCGCCCGCCGCACCGCCTACGCCGCGGCTACAGGACTCGTCACCGCCGCCCTCGCCGCGACGCCGGCCGCGACCGCGTCGTCGGCAGCCGCAGGTCCGTTCAGCTTTCCGACCTTCAGCTATGTCGGCACGGCGTTCGACAAGAGTCAGCTGAAGTACAACCCGACGAACGAGTTCATCTTTCCCAGCATCATCCGCGCGGCTGACTACTTCACCAATCCGCTCGGCGCCTACTACATGTATTACGCGCCGCACGAGCGGCCGGGTGGTATCTCCCTCGCCTATGCCGATTCCATCAACGGCCCCTGGACCGAGTACCCGATCAACCCGCTGATCTCCAACACCTGGCTGCCGAACTACAACACGGTCAGCCACATCTCCTCACCGCACGCCATCTGGGTTGAAGGCGAGCAGAAGCTGTTCCTCTACTTCCACGGCGAGAACTCGATCACCCGGTACGCCACGTCCAGCGACGGCATCCATTTCGAGTACGGTGGCACGGCGGTCCGGCAGGACGCGAGCACCGGCGGCGAGACCTCGTACGCCCGCGTCTTCGAGCAGTCGGTCCCGCGGCTCGGCAGCCGGTACCTGATGCTGTTCATGGACAATCCGACCGCCGCACCTCCCGGCCCGACCGGTCCGGTCTCGCGGCGCATCCGCTGGGCCGTCTCCCCCGACGCCCGGAACTGGACGATCCAGCCGCAGCCGATCGTCGTCCCGCAGGGCGACGAAGGCCCGAACGCTTCCGGCCCGTTCTACCTGCGCTGGCAGGGCCGCAATCTGGTCATCTTCCACGCTGCCGACGGGAACATGCACGCGGTGGACGTCGGCGACAACTTCGACCAGGAGATCCACCTCGGCGTCGTGCACGACTCGATGGCGACCGCGCCGGATCTGGGCCGCTCCGCGGCACCCACCTTCTACTTCGACGGCACCACGGTCCACATGTACTACGAGGCCGGTGGGCGGCTCACCGCCACCATCGGGCACGCGGTGGCCACGCTGGGTGAACCGCTGCCCGAGCGGCAATTGGACTGCACCGTCGACCAGCCGCGGCTGTGGCCACCGAACCACCGCATGGTCGATGTCAACGTGCGCGTCGACCTGCCGGACGGCGTCCTCGGGCCGCACGCGTTCCAGCTCGTCGATGTCGCGGGTGGGGACGCGGCGGACGTCACGGGATTCGTCCCGGGACAACCGTCGCTGACCGGAGAGCTGCGTGCCGAACGCGCCGGCAACGGCTTCGACCGGGTCTACACGCTGACGTATCGCGGCCACGACGAGATCGGCCGCCCGACGGGCTGCACCGTCACGGTCACCGTCCCGCACGACCAGGGGCAGGACCAGTAAGCACCGGTCGGCGAGCTTCGCCGCGTTCTCGAGGCGGGTGAAGGAGGCAGATCGTGTCCTTCCTCACCCGCCTTCATAGTTCGCATCAGCGTCCTGACGGCGCCCGAGCGGCGCACGCGGACTCATCGACCACGAACCGGTCCGCGACGAGCGTCCACACCCCACGGCCGCTCACCGAGGGAAGTGACGCACGCTGACCCGTCACGCCCGGCCCGTTCTCCTGCCGTCGCCGCCCACGACGGAGGGAACGCTATGTCCCGTAGCCTGAAGGCCTCTTCTCCCGACGCACGCTGCTGCACGGCGCGGCCGCCGCCGGTGTCGCGACCGCGACTCCTGATGGATCCCAGCCAGAGTGCTGGTGGGAGCCAATATGCGTAGCAGCCCCGATCTTGACGGGGTTCGCCTTTCGGTTCTCGTGTACCCGGTGGTCGCTGCGGCATGATGGTTCGTCGTGCTGCTGTGACTGGCCTACCTAGGCTTGACCAACGTGTTCGCGGTGCTGCGCCTGCTGCCCACGAATAACCGGGACAGGGACATCGAGGTCCTCGTGCTGCGGCATCAGATCATGGTGTTGCAGCGCCAGTTGGGCAACGGGAAAGTAAGGTTCGACAACGGCGACCGGGCACCCCGAGACTCGGTTGGGCGAGCACCCACCCAAGCATTCGGTTCAGGACAAAGGCCCTGAATCCCGGATAACTCCAGGTCAGTGCCCAGGACTTGAACCTACAACCCGCAGATTAAGAGCCCTGCCGGCGGTGCTTGTCTGTCCCACGCCGTCCTTTTTGGGCGATTTGGCGCCCTGTCATGCTGGGCCCGTGACCCCCAAAATCCCGGAGTGCCTTGCTCCGTGACGGGGTGTCCCCGTGGCGGCTGAGCACCCGTCGAGCGCCCATGTGCGGCGTCGGTGCTCCCGTCACGCGGTGACCGGCTGGGTGGCCTCCGGGGTCGTCGTCGGTTCCGCGGGAGACGGCGGGCAGGGCGTGGCCGCGACCGGGACGTCGAGTGGCCGGGGCGGCTCGACATCGCAGGCGGGCCCCGTGCCCGACGAGCCGCCGGACCCGCGCCCCGGCGGCCCGCGACGAGCGCCAGCAGTGCGAGGGCGGCGAGGAGGCGCATAGCTGAAGATCGTGAGCGGGGCGGGGGCCATCGCTGCCCGAACGCGTCGCGGCCGCGAGATGTTCACCTGACGAATATCAGATCTCGGACACCCTGTTCGAGGTGCTCGAGACACAGGGCGTCCTGCAGAGCCCTGAGCTGCAGGTCACCCTGGTGCCACCGGGCTCGACAGTCCTCATCGATCCTGCCACCCGCGTCCCCCCGAGGGCGGGCAGTCGCGTTCGGACCGCAGCCCGACGCCGCGCAGGTGTACCCGGCCGTGCTCGACGAGCTGATCCCATCGGCGTGGCATCACGTCGAACGCTACGCAAACAACCCAGTCGAGGCTGATCACAGCCAACTCAAGCGCCGGCTCAGACCGATGCGTGGACTGCGCACCGACCGGACCGCCCAGACCATCATCGCCGGACACGCCTTCATGCAGAACGTTCGCCACGGCCACTACGAACTTGGACTCGGCGCTCCACACGGGCTGCGGATCGCTACGGCGTTCACCGAACTCGCGGCCACCATCTGAAGCGGGCCCTGGGCTCAACTGCGCCTTCCGAACGATTACGCAACGGCACCTTCCGCCTCCCCGGGAATTCACGCGTCCCGCTTCACGGTGATCCGGACCGCCTCGGTCAGTTCCCGGGCCAGGCGCTCGGCCTTCTCCGGGTCGGCGGCGCCGACGACGATCAGGCCGACCCGGTCGCTGGACTTGGTCAGCACCGGCACCTCGTCGCCCGGCCGCAGGCTCAGCTCGGCGTGGATCACCGCTGGGTGCGCCCCCACCTCGTCCCAGCCCTCGATCGCGAACACCCGGCCGGGCGGCGGGGTCAGGTAGCGAACGGCCGCGCTCCGGGTCGCCGCCAGCGAGCGCGGCGTCGGCGAACGGCCGAGCAGGTCGTCGAAGATCAGGCCGAACAGCTCCAGGCCTGGGATCGCGTACTCGATCAAGGCGTGGATCCAGTCGCCGCCGATCCGCCCGTGCACCTCGCCGAGCACTACGCCTGCCGGGGTGAGCCACAGCTCCACGTGGAAGGCACCGGTGCGCAGCCCGATGGTGGTCAAGGCGGCGCCGACCTGCCGCTCGATTTCCCGCTGGTCGGCCTCGGGCAGCGGGGCGGGCAGCACGTGACCGACTTCGACAAAGTACGGCAGCGGGGTCTTCTCCTTGGCGGTGATGGCCAGCACGACCGGCTCGCCCGCCAGCAAGATTCCTTCAACGCTGTACTCGGGGCCCTCGACGAACTGCTCGACCAGGAAGGGCCCGGCGTCGGGCAGCAGGCACACGGCCGCCGGAAGGTCGGCGGCCGCGCGGACGAGGCTTACCCCGACGCTGCCCATGGCGTCTCGCGGTTTGACGATCCACGGGCCGGCGTTCGTCTTGAGGAACGTCAGCGCGTCGGACGCGCTCGCGCACAGCCGCACGGCGGGCTGGGCGAACCCGGCTTTGGCCAGGGCGGCCCGGCAGTAGTCCTTGGTGCGCGCGGTCTCGACGGACTCCGGCTGATTCCCGCGTACTCCCAGGGCCCGCGCGGTCAGCGCGGTCTCCACTTGTGCCACTTCGTGCAGGCCGAAGACGGCGTCGATCCGGTCGCCCTCGGCCACCCGGCGTACGGCCCAGTCCGCGGTTTCCCCGGTGCGGGACAGGTCGGCCTCGAAGGCGGCGTCCGCCAGCTCGAGGACCGATGGTGTCGCCGCCAGCACGGCGGGCCGGTTGGTGACGTACGTGCGCAGGCCGCGCGCCCGGGCCTGAGTCAGTGCGCGGACCGCCAGGTCCACGTTGGCCGGCAGCGGCCGGGCGCCACCCACGAACAGTAGGGTCTCGTCACTCATCGCTGCTCTCCCCCGACGTGTACTTCGCCATTCTTAGATGAGCTTCATCACAAATGCAGTGGCCATAGATCCCGGTGTTCGACCGCGAATCAGAGAACCAAGTAGCCGGGAAAACGTGGTACTGGCCACCTCGATCACCGCAGTCACCCAGTTCTCCGGCAAGGCATCTCTTGACACCCTGCCCGATCTGCCGGTCATGCGCGTCGGCCGTGGGGTGTGCCCCTAGCTACCGCACATTGCGCACCGGGCTACTGCCAGCGGATGACGGTACGCCTGCGGGGTGAGCCACGATCGCGACAGCCAGCCGACGCGCGTCGCGCGCACCCGCCGGCATGATCGGCGGGACGAGCGCAGAACGACGAAAGGAGCGTGGACACCGACCCGCTCCATCGGTCGGCGCAGTGCTCAAGCGTGTGGCCTCACCGACCTTCATCGCGGCGATGCCGGAACAAGCCGCCTAGTCGGCGGTTTCGCCCATCTGCGCAACGCACTGTCGGACCGGCGTCTGCGCTGATGCGTGTACTGGCCCGGAATGCACTCCGATGACATGCCCGTGGAGAAGGTGATGACGACCGAGACTGCACGTACGGGACGGGGCTCTGGCGCGACTAGCCCGCTGCTATCGGCGCCGCCGCCTGGTCCTGCTGACCTGGATCGTCGGCGTGATCGCTGTGGCGCTGGTGGGCTTCGGCTACGCCGCCGCCCCCGACAACGACTTCTCCGGCGGAAACTCTGATTCCGCCAAGGCGCAGGCGCTGATCGAGAAGCATTTCCCCGAGCGGCAGGGGGACACGCTGACTCTCGCGATCAAAGCAGATAAGGGAATCGACGACCCCGCAGTCCGGCGGAAGATCGAGAAGGTCATCGCCGATCTGGACGCCTCACCCATTACTGGACCGATAACCTCGCCGTACCAGGACAGCAACCTGGTGGCCAAGGATCGCCACATCGCCCGTACCACCATCCCGCTGACCGAAGAGGATGCGAAGAAGACCGAGGTCAAGTCCCTGGTGGACGTTGTCAAGCAGGCCTCCGGAGACGGCGTGTCGTTGGGGCTTGGCGGGAACCCAGGCAGAGAAGGCCGAGACACCCGCGCAGGGGCCGGGCGATAGCGTGGGCGTCCTCGCGGCAGCGGTGATCTTGTTCATCGCCTTCGGGTCGCTGGTGGCGATGGGCCTGCCTATCGTGACCGCCCTGATGGCGATCCTCGGCGGCCTTGCCCTGACCAACCTGTCGGGGTATCTCGTTCCCGCGCCGGATTTCACCGTGGTCTTCGCCGCACTGATCGGGCTCGGTGTCGGCATCGACTACGCACTGTTCATCGTGACCCGCTACAAGGACAACCTCCAGAACAGCGACGATCCCGAGAGCGCCACCGTCAACGCCATCACCACCGCGGGTCACGCGGTGCTGTTCGCCGGCACGACCGTGGTGATCGCAATGCTGGGCCTGGTCACCGTGGGACAGAGGCTGATGACCGGGGTCGCCGTCGGCGCGTCGGCGACCGTGCTGGTGACCATGATCGCCGCGGTGACCCTGCTACCGGCGTTCCTGGGCTTTATCGGCCACGGGATCAACTCGCTGCGGCTGCCTCGCCGCACGTCCCGTTGGCGAGCCTCTACTGGTGGCCCGGCCCCAACGCGCCGTGCCGCCGCCGAGCGCTGGGCCTGCACAGTACAGCGCAGGCCATTGGTCACTGTGGTACTGGCCTGCGCGGTTCTGCTGGTGCTGGCCGCCCCCACGCTGTCCATGCGCCTCAGCCCTGCCCGACGCCGCGTGCAGCCCCACGACAGGAGCAGCTGCAACTCGTACACGATCCTCTCCGAGGGTTTTGGCCCTGGCTACGGCGCTCCCCTGATCTTCGCCACTAAGGCTGGCTCCAAGGATGCGCTGGGCGCCGTCGTCGAAGCGGTCAGCGCGACCGAGGGCATCGCCTTCGTCACGACACCCCAGGTCGGCAAGGACGGGCCGCCACCAACGCCGTGGGTGCACGTCTATTCGTGGACGTCACCCAATCCCGAGGCGTACTGCACCTGGACTTGGCCGTTGTACGCCCGGACTACCTGAGGGTGCACGGCTACAAGTGGCTGCTGTGCCCGCGTGAAGCCGCCTGGCTTGTCACCCCACACCACGACGAACTGCACCCGCTGATGCCGAGTTGGAAAATCCACTTGAGACGGCGGCTACTTCGGCGGCGGGCTGAGGTTGGCCGCAGGCACGGCCCGCTGTGACACCTCACCGGCCTGGCTGTCGTGGATCGGCGCCCGCGCCGCCATCGAGCTCATGGCGCAGCTTCCGGCGGCAGCTGTCGAACGGCACTGCCTCACCCTGGCCGAGACCTTCCGAGAAGGGGCCCGATCCGCTGGTGCTGGACCTGCCGGTGTCGGCCGGCCCAGCCACATCGTGGCCGTCCAAGCACCAGACCCGGAGGCGGTACGGGACCGCCTACGGGCGGGACGCGTGCACGCGCAGGTGCTCGGTGACCGCCTGCGAGTCGGCTTCCACTACTTCAACAACGACGACGATGTGACGGCCGTTCTACGCGCGCTGGCGATCTAACCTGCGCCATTGCTTCAGACGATCCCGGTCGCGATGTGTTTCCCGCGGACCCCAACACCGGTTCCTCACATCGTGGAGGCCTTTGGACCGGGATCGGATCGGCACATCGGTGGTTATGGACGCGGTGGCGCTGGGCCAGGAGGGTCGACCAGGCGGTGCCGGTATGCCAGCGCGACCAGTTGTGCGCGGTCGCGGGCGCCGAGTTTGGCCATGGCGTGGCTGATGTGGGTTTTCGCGGTGGCCTGGCTGATGGACAGGGCCTCGGCGATTTCCTCGTTGCTCATCCCATGTGCGGCCAGCCCGGCGACCTCCCGCTCCCGTTCGGTCAGCTGGGCCAGGGCTTTGGCGTTGACCTGGCGGTTGGGGGAGCGGTCGACGAGCCGGGCAACCAGCCGGCGGGTCAGACCGGGCGACAGCAGCGCTTCGCCGCCTGCCACGACTCGGATGCCGTGCAGCAGTTGGGCGGGATCCGTGTTCTTGATCAGGAATCCGCTGGCGCCGGCGTCCAGTGCTTCGATGACGTATTCGTCGTGGTCGAACGTGCTGAGGATCAGCACGTGGACATGTGCAAGGTCGGGGGCCCCGGCGATGCGGCGGGTGGCGTCCAGCCCGTCGACATTCGGCATGCGGATGTCCATGAGGACGACGTCGGGTTGGGTTTGTCGTGCCAGGTCTACAGCTGTCGCGCCGTCGGCGGCCTCACCGACCACGATCATCCCCGGCTCGTTGTCGATGAGGACCCGGAACCCGGCGCGGACCAGCGACTCGTCGTCGGCGATGAGGACCCGCAGCGGCTCGGTCACGCCTCACCGCCGGACGGTGCCGGTGGTTGCCGGTCCCTGACAATCCCCGTCGGGCGGCCGCCAGGGCGGCAAGTCATCAGCGAGTGCACGTGGTCATCATGACTCGTCCCGGGTGGGTAACGCGCACCGCACCCGGAAGCCTCCCTGGGGGTGCGGGCCGGCGCTGAACTGTCCGGACAGGGCCAGGGCCCGCTCTCGCATGCCGCTGATGCCGTGTCCGTTGCGACCGTTGGTGGTGGTATCGCCAGGGCTGGCGGCACGCCCATCGTCACGGACCTGGATCACCACCTGCGAGGGTTCGTAGTGCAGGTCGAGCTGGACGGTGCTGGCGCGTCCGTGGCGTAGCACGTTGGTCAGCGCTTCCTGGATGATCCGATAGGCGGCAAGATCAATTGCTGCGGGCAGTGACCGGGCACTGCCGTGGACATTGAGCTTGGGCTCAACCCCCGCCACCCGAACCGGGTCGAGCAGGGCGTCGAGCTGGTCGAGGCCGCCTCGTGGGGTTCGGGGTTCGTCTGGCTCGTTGTCGGAGCGTAGGACTCCCAGCATGGTTTTGACGTCGGTCAGTCCCTGGTCGCTGATGCGTTTGATCGTGGTCAGCGCTTCAGCCGCTTGCGCGGGTCGGGTGGCCAGCAGGTGCATGCCGACCCCGGCCTGCACGCTGATGCTGGCCATGGTGTGGCCGAGAATGTCGTGGAGCTCGCGGGCGATGCGCAACCGTTCCTCGACCACGTGGCGGCGGGCTTGCTCCTCGTGGGTTTGGGCCTCGCGGGCAAGTTGAGCGCGGGTGGCCACCAGCAACGCCCGGTAGTAGCCGACCGCGGTGCCGGCAGCGCCAGCGGTGGCGATCATCCACACGACGGTGCCGGAGAGTCCAGCCGGCACGCGGGCGCCGAAGGCCAGGTGGATCGCGACCAGCGCGCCCAGCGCGCTCAGCACGGAGCCGGCCAGCCCCCACCGCCACCCACGCAGAGCTGCGAGGGTATAGCAGGCGATCACCGACGTCAGCGGGATCAGCACGCCGGGAAAATGGGCGGCAGACCAGACCAGGGCGACCGAGTTGAGGACCACCAGCACCGATTCCGGGTAGCGGCGCCGCAGCGCCACCGTGACCGCCACGACCCCGATCAACACGACCGCGCCGGCCTCGAGCGGGCGGGGGTTGATGACCCACGGCGGTCCGACGCCGATCCAGCTGGCGGCCAGCAGCAGCACCGCTACCCCGACGCCGACCCCGGCATCGGGGAGGGTCGGTGCGGCCCTGCGCACGGTACTGAGCTGTGGTGTCTGCATCCCGCAACATCCTGCCGCATCCGCCGGCCATGCACATCCGCCGCGAGGCGTGCCTCAGCTACCGCACACGGCGCACCGATCTACCACCAGCGGATGACGGTACGCCCGCGGGATGAGCCGCGGAACGCTACCGCCAGCCGACGCGCGTTGCGCGCACCCGCCGCCACGATCAGCGGGACGAGCGCAAAAACGAGGAAAAGACCGTTGGCAGCGCGGCGGGACAGGACCGCACGACGCCAACTGTCCGCGGCGCGAGTGCCTCGTGATTCGCCCAACCTCAAGGAGTTTCTTCGATGCGTAAGGCTTTTGCCGGGCTGGCGGCCCTGTTCCTGCTGGCCGTCGTTGTCCAGTTCTTCCTCGCCGCCAGCGGCGCGTTCAACACGGCGCCCAACGACGAGTCCTTCCGACCACATCGGACGTTGGGGTACGTAATCTTCCTGCTCGCGGTCGTGCTGGTCATCGTCGCGGCGCTGGCCCGGATGTCCGGTCGGCTCATCGGCATGGCTGGGCTGGTCGCCGGCTTGGTCGTTGTGCAGGTTCTGATCGCGGCACTGGCCAGAGCATTCGATACGGGCGACATCACGACGACGGCCGGGCAGCTCATCTTCGGCCTGCACGCGGTCAACGGCCTGGCCATTGTCGCGGTGAGCGCGAGGATCCTCCGCCAGGCGCGAGCGCTGGCGTCCCGGCCGGTAGCGGGACCGGCTCCGACGGCGTCATGACAACGGGGCAGTGGATCATCCTGGACCACGCGGTCACGCTGCTGAGCGTCGCGGCATGGTTCGCGGCCGGCGTCACGGCGGCCCTCGCGCGCGCCCAGGCGGCGCTCGGCCTCCTGGAGGCGGCGGTGCTGGTGAGCCTTGCCCGGATCGCCACAGTGGCGATACTGGCCGGTCGGGGCTGGTGGTTTGTGCAGGAGAAGGTCCTGCTAGGGCTGCCGATGCTCGCCGCCGGCGGGTTGGCCGCGGTGCTCATCGCTGGCCCGACGCTGCGGGAAGCGAGGCGGACACCGAACAACGGGCTGCCGGCACGGAGCGTCGTCGCGCTGTTGAGCGCCGCGTACGCGGCGGCGGCCGGTTTCGTGGTGACCTTGCTGATCGGATTCCCCCCCACGTGGGGCACCGCGCTGATCACGGTCTCGCTCGTGTGCGCCGGCGTGCTGCTCACCGCACGCGTGCTCGCCGTGAAGGCCGGGGCGGCCGCTGCCGGCGACGCTCCCGTCAACCGTCAGGCCGGCGAGATCGTCGCCAGCGTCGCGATCGGGCAGGTAATGGAGAGTCGGGTCTCGCGTCGCCGGTTCATCCGGGTTGCCGGCGTCGCGGTCGTCGTCGGTGCAGGCGCCTCCGGTGTCGGCGTGTCGCTCATGCCTGTGGAACCCGTCACCACCGGAGACGGTCGCGTACGCTCGGCTGGCTCAGGTCCGACGCGGTCGGTGGCCGACCTGCGCGGTGCCGGCACACCGGCTTCCGGCGGTACCCGGCAGCAGCATGTCCTCACCGCTCGGACCGCCAGGGTGCGACTGCCGTCCGGGCGGGAAGTCGACGCATGGGCCTACAACGGGCAGGTACCCGGTCCGCCGATCACGGTCACTCAGGGTGACCTGGCCGAAGTGGCGCTGCGCAACACCGATATCCAGGACGGCGTGACCGTGCACTGGCACGGCTACGACGTGGCCTGCGGTGAGGATGGCGTACCTGGCCTGACGCAGAACGTCGTCGCCCCGGGGGAGGAGTTCGTCTACCGGTTCCGCGCCGACCAGGTGGGAACCTACTGGTACCACACCCACCAGGTGTCAGACCGCGGCGTACGCAAGGGGCTGTACGGCACCCTGGTCGTGACGACACGCATCATGCAGCAGGCGGACGCGGCGCCCGGGCAGGTGGATCTGACTCTGCCCGTGCACACCTTCGACGGCACCGTGGTCATCGGGGACTCCGACCAGCGCACCGAACACGCCGTATCCGCCGGTGCTCCGGTGCGCCTGCGGTTGATCAACACCGATTCGCAGCCGCACCATTTCGCGTTGGCTGGCACACCGTTTCGGGTGGCGGCCGTTGACGGACGGGATCTCCATGGGCCCGGCGAGGTCAGTGACGTCAGGCTGCGCCTGGCCGCGGGTGGGCGGTACGACCTGGTCTTCGTGATGCCCGACAGGTCCGTGGCGCTCGTGTGCGACAACGACCGCGACGGCGGACTGCGGCTGCGTGCCCAGGACGACCCCACCGGTGCCGGGCCCGGCGTCGAAGACACCTCGGGCTGGCCCGAACTCGACCTTCTCCACTACGGAACCGCGGCCGCCGTGCCGTTCGACACCGGCGCACCCGACCGGCATTTCATGATGGTCCTTGACCGTGGTGTCGCCATGGTCGACGGTGCGCCGGCGTACGCACAGACCGTCAACGGTCGAGGCCACCCGTCGATCCCGGACCAACTCGTCACCGAGGGCGACGTCGTGCGATTCACCGTGGTCAACCGGAGCCTGGAGACGCACCCCTGGCACCTCCACGGACATCCCGTGCTGATCCTTTCCAGGAACGGAACACCCTCATCCGGAAGTCCATTGTGGATGGACACTTTCGACGTCCGCCCAGGAGAGGTATGGGAGGTCGCATTCAAAGCGGCAAACCCCGGAATCTGGATGAACCACTGCCACAACCTGCCGCACGCGGATCAGGGAATGATGCTGCGGCTTCGCTACGACGGTGTGACGACGCCATTCGAGCACTCGCCTGCCGCTCACGCCCACCACCACGGCTGATCCACCGTTCGTTGGTCGACACCGCGCCCGCTCCATCGGCCGGCGCAGTGCTCGATCGTGTGGCCCCCGCCCACCTTCATCGCGGCGATGCCGGAACAAACCGCCCAGTCGGCGATCTCGCCCATCTGCGCAACGCACTGTCGGACCGGCGCCTCCGCTGACGCGCGTGCCGGCCCGGAATGCACCCCGATGACATGCCCGAGGAGAAGATAATGACGACCGAGACCGCACGTACGGACGGGGCTCTGGCGCGACTAGCCCGGTTCTGCTACCGGCGCCGCCGCCTGGTCCTGCTGACCTGGATCGTCGGCGTGATCGCCATGGCACTGGTGGGCTTCGGCTACGCCGCCGCCCCCGACAACGACTTCTCCGGCGGAAACTCCGATTCCGCCAAAGCGCAAGCGCTGATCGAGAAGCACTTCCCCGAGCAGCAGGGGGACACGCTGACTCTCGCGATCAAGGCAGACAAGGGGATCGACGACCCCGCCGCCCGGCAAAAAATCGAGAAGGTCATCGCCGATCTCGAAGCCTCACCGATCACCGGACCGGTGACCTCACCCTACCAAGACAACAACCTGGTGACGCAGGATCGTCGTATCGCCCGTACCACCATCCCGCTGACCGACAAGGACGTGGACAAGAGCCAGGCCAAGCTCCTGGTCGACACGGTCAAGGACGCCTCCGTTGACGGCGTGACGCTGGGCCTGGCCGGGGAAAAGGCGGAAAAGGCCGAGACACCCCCGGGGGGTTCGACCGAGAGCGTGGGCGTACTGGCAGCGGCGGTGATTCTGTTCATCGCCTTCGGGTCACTGGTGGCGATGGGCCTGCCGATCGTGACCGGACTGCTGGCGGTCCTGGGCGGCATCGCCCTGATGAAGCTCGCAGGGCACCTCGTCCCCTCGCCGGATTTCACGGTGCTCGTTACCGCGATGATCGGACTCGGTGTCGGCATCGACTACGCACTGTTCATCCTGACCCGCTACAGGGACAGCCTGCACGACGGTGACGAGCCCGAGACCGCCACGGTCAAGGCCATCACCAGCGCAGGTCGCGCGGTGCTGTTCGCCGGCACGACCGTCGTGATCGCCCTGCTGGGCCTGATCGCCATGGGGCAGAGGCTGATGACCGGTGTGGCCGTCGGCGCGTCGGTGGGCGTACTGGTCACGATGATCGCCGCGGTGACGCTGCTGCCGGCGTTTCTGGGCTTCACCGGCCGCAGGATCGACTCGCTGCGCCTGCCCCGCCGCACGTCCCGCCGGCACGGGGCTGACGGTGCCACGCCCCGCCGGACCCTCGCCGAGCGCTGGGCAGGCGTGGTGCAGCGCAAGCCGCTGGTCGCCGCGGCGCTGGCCGGCGCAGGCCTGCTGGTACTGGCCGCCCCCGCGCTGTCGATGCGGCTGAGCTTGCCCGACGCCAGTGTCCAGCCCCACGACCGCAGTAGCTACACCTCGTACACGATCCTCTCCGAGGGCTTCGGTCCCGGCTACGGCGCGCCGCTGATCTTTGCTACCGAGGTCGACGCGAAGAACGCCGATCTGACAAACGCCCTGGACGCTGTCAGGAACACCGACGGCATCGCCTACGTCACGCAGCCTCGGGTCAGCAAGGACGGACAGGCCGCCACCTTCATGGCCTTCCCCACGACCGGGTATCAGGATGCGGCGACCGCGGATCTGGTGCACAAGTTGCGCGACGACGTGCTGCCCCACGCATCCGGCGGCGACCGGATCTACCTCGGCGGCCCGAACGCCGGCGCGATCGACTTCTCCGAGGACACCAGCTCGCACCTGCCTCTGATGATCACGGTCGTGATCGTGCTGTCGCTGATGCTGTTGATCGTGCTGGTCCGGTCGGTCACGATCGCGCTGCAGGCCGCTGTGATGAACCTGCTGTCGATCGGCGCTGCCTACGGCGTGCTGGTCGCGATCGTGCAGTGGGGATGGCTCGGCACGGCCTTCGGTTTCCCCACCACCATGCCGATCACGACCTGGGTACCGATGATGATGTTCCCGATCCTGTTCGGCCTGTCGATGGACTACGAGGTCTTCCTGATCTCCCGAATCCGTGAGGAGTACGAGCGCACCGGCGACACCCGCAGCGCCGTCGCTCGCGGCCTGGCGCGGACCGCCAAGGTCATTACGGCCGCAGCCGCCATCATGGTCGCCATCTTCACGACCGCCACGCTCGGCCCCGACGTTTCGGTCAAGCAGATCGGTCTGGGCATGGCCATCGCCGTCCTCGTCGACGCCACCATCATCCGGATGGTCCTCGTCCCCGCGGTGATGGAACTGTGCGGCAAGGCCAACTGGTGGATGCCCGGACGCCGGGCACCGAAGGCAACCTCGGGCACACCGACCAGGATCGGAGAGGACGCCAGGGTATGACCCTCGTCGAGCCGGACTCCGCGCTTTCGGGCGGGTGCCCCGCACTCCGTTGCCAAGCTCCGGGAGCGCCCTGGTCCGCCCGGCGGGCAGGTCGGGCATACAACCTCGAGACCAGCGTTCTCTGGGGCTGGAGGGCGGCCGACCGGGCAAGCAACCGAAGGAGCGAGCATGAGAACCCCGGTCAAGTTGACCGTATTAGACGCTGGGCCTGCTGGCGGTCTTCGGCGCGGCCGCCGGTTTCGGCAGCATCGCCGGACCGAGCCAGGCTGCTCCACCTGCGCATCGCGAAGCCCACACGGCCGAGAACACCGGCACGCACGGCGCCGCCCAGGCCGACAACGCCGCAGCCCACGTGCCCGACGGGCTGCAGGTTGCTCAGGATGGCTACCTGCTGACCCCGGTGACCGGCTCGCTCGCGGTGGGCGACGCCCGGCCGTTCGCGTTCCGTGTGCTCGGCCCGGACGGCAACCCGGTCACCGAGTACACGACCAGCCATGACAAAGGACCTGCACCCTGATCGTGGTACGCCATGACCTGTCGGGCTATCAGCACCTGCACCTGACGCTGCGGGCCGACGGCCCGTGGTCGGTGCCGCTGGCGGTGGACGCACCGGGGCAGTAGCGGGTCTTCGTCGACTTCAAGCCGGCGGCGGCGAGGAGGGCCTGACCCTCGGCGTCGACGTGCCTGCGCCGGGCGACTACCAGCCGCAGGCGTTGCCGGCGCCGTCGCGGACCGCCGAGGTCGACGGCTACACCGTCACCCTCGCCGGTGACCTGGTCCCGGGCAGCTCGTCGAGGCTGACCCTGTCGGTGAGCCGGCACGGGACGCCGGTCACCGATCTGGAGCCGTACCTGGGCGCCTACGGACACCTGGTGACGCTGCGCGACGGCGACCTGGCCTACTGCACGTGCACGTAGCCGCCCATTGCCGCCCGAATCCACATGCCGAGGGATTTGCATCAAGTGGGTTTGATGTATCGTCCAGAAGTGGGGCGAGATCGGGACGTGGGCCTGCCGGCGTTGCTGGCCGCGGCCGGGCATCCGGTGCGCTGGCGGCTGCTCGGCGAGCTCGCGCGCAGCGACCGGCAGGTGCACGAGCTGACCGCGCTGCTCGGCGAGCAGCAGAGCCTCGTGTCGTACCACCTGGGCCTGCTGCGCAAGGCCGACCTGGTGCGCACCCGGCGCAGCGCCGCCGACGGCCGCGACATCTACTACCGCCTCGACCTGACCCGGTGCGGGCACCTGCTGGCCGCGACCGGTGCCGCGCTGCACCCCGCCCTGCGCTATACGCCACCGGTTGCACCTGAGTTGACGCCGGCGCGGGTGCTGTTCCTCTGCACCGGCAACAGTTCCCGCTCGCAGATGGCCGAAGCCCTGCTGCGCCGGCGGTCCGCTGGCGCCGTCGCGGCGTTCAGCGCCGGCAGCCGGCCCAAACCGATCCACCCGGACGCGGTGGCCGTCATGGCCGAACGCGGCATTGACCTGTCCGCCGGCCGCCCGAAGCACCTCGACGAGTTCACCGGCGAGCGGTTCGACCGGGTGATCACGCTGTGCGACCGGGTCCAGGAGGTCTGCCCCGAGTTCCCCGGCCATCCGGTCGCCGTGCACTGGAGCATGCCTGACCCGGCCGCCGCTCCCGACGGCCGCCCCGCGTTCGAGCATGCCGCCGACGAGCTCGCCGAACGGATCGACTTCCTGCTGTACACCCTCGCCGCCGAACCGACCCTGGAGGCGTCATGACCGGCATCACCGACGACACCGTGAACGTGCGCTACCTCGTCGACGACGTCCAAGCCGCGATCGATTTCTACACCACGCACCTCGGCTTCACCGTCAACACCGCGTTCCTGCCCGCGTTCGCCGATGTGCTGCGCGGCAACCTGCGGCTGCTGCTGTCGGGCCCGGCCAGCTCGGCCGGCCGGGCGATGCCGGACGGCCGCGTGCCGCACTCTGGCGGCTGGAACCGCATCCACCTGATCGTGGCCGACATCGACGCCGAGGTGGCCCGGCTGCAGGCGGCCGGTGTCGGGTTCCACAGCGGCGTCGTCGAGGGGCCCGGCGGGCGGCAGATCGTGCTGGACGACCCGGCCGGGAACCCGGTCGAACTCTTCCAGCCGGCCGGCACCGCGTGAGCGGCGATTCCGGCGCGACCGGCGAAATCCGCGCGACCGACGAATCCGGCATGGTCGGCGACCGGGGCGTCGACGGGCCGGCGGTGGGTCTGGGCACCGTGCTCAAGGAGTGGGGGCGGATCGGCTGCCTCGGCTTCGGCGGCCCACCCGCGCACATCGCGCTGCTGCGCAAGCTGTGCGTGGAGGACCGCAAGTGGCTCGACGCGCAGGAGTTCGAGGACGCCATCGCGGCCTGCAACCTGCTGCCAGGGCCGGCCTCCACCCAGCTGGCGATCTTCTGCGCCTGGCGGGTCCGCGGCCGGGTCGGCGCGCTCGTCGGCGGGGCCGCGTTCATCGTGCCGGGGCTCATCGTTATCCTCGCCCTCGCCGTGCTGTTCCTGCGCGGCGACCCGCCGACCTGGGTGAAGGCCGCCGGGGCCGGGGCCGGGGCGGCGGTGGCCGCGGTCGCCGTGCAGGCCGGGGTGAGCCTGATCCCGGCCGGCTGGCGGCGCGCGCTGCAGCAGAGCAGCCGGGCGCGGTGGATGCTGTACCTGCTGCTGGGAACGGTGGCGGCGGCGTCGATCGGGCCGTGGCTGGTGCTGCTGCTCATCGCCTGCGGCATCGGCGAGGCGATCGCGCAGCGGGTGCCGGCCTCCGCCCGGCGCGGCCCGGCGCTCGGTCTGCCGCTGCTCGCGGCGGCGGGGCTCGGCGGCGGGGTGCTGCTGTCCGTCGCCTGGGTCGCGATGAAGGTCGGCGCCCTGTCGTACGGCGGCGGCTTCGTCATCATCCCGCTCATGCGCGCCGACGCCGTCGACCACTACCACTGGATGACCGGCGCCCAGTTCCTCAACGCCGTCGCGCTCGGCCAGATCACCCCGGGCCCGGTCGTGCAGACCGTCGCCGTCGTCGGCTACGCCGCGGCCGGCATCGGCGGGGGCCTGCTCGCCTCCGCCGTCGCGTTCAGCCCGTCCTTCGCGTTCATTCTGCTGGGCGCGGACCACTTCGGCCAGCTTCGCGACAACCGGGCCGTCCGGGCGTTCCTCGATGGCGCCGGCCCGGCCGCGATCGGCGCCATCCTCGGCTCGGCCATCCCACTCGCGCTGACGCTCAGCCAGGTGTGGCAGTACTGCGTCCTCGCCGGCGCCGCCGCACTCCTGCTCGCCCTGCGCCGCGGCCCTGTCCTGACCCTGCTCAGCGCGGCCGCCGTCGGCGTCGTCATCGTGCTCGCCGGCGGACCCCTCCCGAGCTGATGCTCGTCGGACGCCTGCACGATCTCATCGTCGACTGCCCGGACCCGGCGGCGTCGGCCCGGTTCTGGAGCGCGATGCTGGGCCAGCCGATCACCCATGACGATCCGGACTTCGTCGTCGTCTCGCGCGACACCACCACGTCCGGCCTGGCCTTCCAGCGCGCGCCCGATCACCGGCCGCCAACCTGGCCTGACCCGACCGTCCTGCAGCAGCTGCACCACCGGCCAGACCCCGCAGCTGCGGGCCGGGCGGTGCTGGCCGTGTTGTCCCGGCTTCTGCGGCGCCGATGGCCGACATGCTGCATCACCCCTGCGACGCTGCTGCGCTGGCCCCCACCCCCCGCGGCAGCCACGACCCGGCCGGAAGCCATACGACTTCGACTCGAACCGGGCCTCCCACTCAGGCTCCAGCGCGTTGACCGCGAGGGCTTGCAGCGCCCTGTCGGCGATCACCGGAATCCCCAGTCCGCGGCGGCGCCCGTTGCTCTTGGGCACATACACCCGCTTGACCGGACGGGGTGACCACGGCTTGGCGTGGTGCTGCATCCAGTCGGCCAGTTCGGCCTTCTCGGATGCGGTCACCACAAGTTGCCGGTCCACCCCGGCCGTCTTGCGGCCAGCGTTGAGTTCCGTCACCCGACGCACCGCCACCAGGGCGTTGCTGCGGGAACGCAACATCAACTTCTGCAAGTTCCGGACCTTCTTCAGGTCCCCATCCCGCGACGCCGCGAAGATCCGCTGCCGCAGCCGCCGTACGTGGTCCTCCTGGGTGCGCCAGTCGATGGCGTCCCAGCCAGGGACCTCGCCCTCCGGTCCGTTCACTCCGAGAGCCGCCATCGCCACCGCGAAGGCCATCGCCGTCATCGTGTCTAACTTGCCCTTCGGTTCCGGTGCTCTGGCCAGCACATACTCCGCAGGTTCACCCGACCCGCGTCAGCGCCCTTTCAGGCCGGGGCACACGCCCCTATCCGGCCGGTTATCCGGCGACCGCTGGCGGAGGAGCCAGCCTCGTCGTCCCCGGTTTCCCGTCGCCTTTCGACAGCCGGCGTTCGCTTCTCGGGTCGTCCTGCGCCCGCTGGGGCATTGGCCATCCTCACGGATGCCCTACCAGACAGCAGATTCCGCCGCTGGACCCCATCGGGGTTGTCACGTTCCACATGAGACAGATACGACCGGGTTGGGTGCCCTCTGGACCCCGGGGACGGTGGTGCGCTCCCGCCCGGCCAAATCCCTCCGGACGGCACCCGCCGCCTTGCAACGGCTGGCCCCTATCTCCCGCTGGTGCAACCCATCGAGCGGGAGTGCTCATGACGAGGCGTCATCGAGGGTTCACGTCATTCACCCGTCCGGTCTTCCCCAGCCGGTAACTCCCGGATGGAACGGGAGCCCTTGGGCCTGTGACCTCAGGCTTCGCACCCCGCAGTTACCCGCGACGCACGCCAAGGCGGGGACGGTCCTCGCGCACTGGACCGGGCACTATACCTTCGACAACCGTCGAACCTCCTTCGGTGAGTGTCGCTGCACTCATGCGGCTTGCGTGTCGCACGACCTGGTTGATCCAGGATGAGCCGGTCGGGGTGAAGTGCACGTGGAAGCGGGGATGGCGGGCCAGCCAGGCGCGGATGTCTGGGGTGTTGTGGGTGCCGTAGTTGTCGCAGATCAGGTGCACGTCCAGCTCGGCCGGCACCGTCTTGTCGATCGTGACCAGGAACTTCTTGAACTCGGTGGCGCGGTGCTGGCGGTGCAGCTCGCTGATCACCGAGCCGTCAGCGATGTTGAACGCGGCGAACAGGCTGGTGATGCCGTTGCGGTGGTAGTCGTGGGTGCGCCGTTCGGGCATGCCGGGCATCATCGGCAGGACCGGCTGGGACCGGTCCAGGGCCTGAATCTGGGACTTCTCGTCCACGCACAGCACCACGGCCCGTTCCGGCGGGTGGTGGTACAGCCCGACGACGTCGACGACCTTTTCGATGAACTGCGGGTCGGTGGACAGCTTGAACGTGTCGGCCCGGTGCGGCTTCAGGCCGAACTCGCGCCAGATTCTGCCGACTGTGGACTTCGACAGCCCGGACCGGTCCGCCATGGACCTGCGGGACCAGTGGGTGGCGTTACGCGGGGTCTGCTCGAGGGTGGCCACGACTACCTCCTCGATGCGGTCCAGCGCGATCGATGCCGGCCGGCCCGGCCGCTGTTCATCGATCAGCCCGTCGAGGCGCTCCTTCAGGAACCGCCGGCGCCACTTGCCCACTGTGGACAGATGCACACCCAGAGCTGTTGCTACGTCGGTGTTCGAGGCGCCTTCAGCACATACCAGGATGATCTTCGCGCGCATCGCCACGACCTGCGCGGACTTCGCGCGCCGCGACCACCGCAGCAGGGTTGCGCGTTCCTCGTCAGACAACACCAGCGGGGTGATGGGACGCCCGGTCCTCGGCATCCCATCACCCTACACCTATTTATTAGGCGAATTTCCGGCGCAGCACACTAGCAGGCGAGACCGGGGCGGGAGACCTGGCGATCGACGGGCCGTGGCTAACGAGCGTATGACCGATCGATGCGGATGGCGACGATCGGCCGATGCCGAGGAAGGGCAGCTTCGACCTTCCTGGGCATCGGCTTCTCCGCTGAGCTATCGCGGCCAGGTTTTCGCGGCTGAGGCCGCGTGCTCAATCTCCATCTCTCGGAACCGCGTTCGACCCTCCTTTCTCCTTCGCGGTGGGGAGGTGGAATCAGGGCTCGGGGACGGTGCTGGCCGTTGGTGGAACTGACGACGTCGGGCGCGGGACTCCGCTGGGTCAGTCCCTCGCCCCGGGGCGTGTCAGGGCGGCGATCGTTGGTTGTTGCCTGCGGCGCCGGGCGGGCGCCTGCCGTCGCCTGCCGCCGGTGTCGGCGAGGTGTCAGGTTGCGGGTGGGAGGGTGTCGGCTGGGCGGCGGACGGGGCGGGTGGCGCCGGGGGCGGAGGTGGTTCGTCGAAGCTGGCGCTGATGAGGGCGTCGAACTCGGCGCGGACCAGTTCGGGGTCGCCGCAGATGAGTTCGGTGAACGCTTCGTCGAAGCCGCGGTCCCACTCGGGGGACAACGCGGTGCCCGCCTGCGCTACGGGATCACTGGTCATACCGGTCACCACCCGCCACGTCCGGTCTTACTGGGGAGGGAGCTGACCTGGCGAACCGCCAGGTCAGCCGGTGATCACCTTCTGCTCAGTGTGCTCACGCCCGGCCACGCTGATCTTGCGGGGCTTGGCCTTCTCCGCGATCGGGATCCGCACGACCAGCACGCCGTTGTCGTACGCGGCGTCGATGTGGTCGGTGTCCAGCGCGTCGCCGAGGAACAGCTGCCGGGAGAACACCCCGAGCGGGCGCTCGCTCAGCTGTACCGTGGCCTGCTCACCCAAGTCGATGGGGCGGCGCTCGGCACGCACGGTCAGCACGTTGCGTTCCACGTCGATGTCGATCGCGTCGGCGTCAACCCCGGGCAGGTCGAACGCGATCACGAACTCGTCGCCGTTGCGGTACGCGTCGGCGGGCATCGCCGTCGGCCTCGACCAGGTCCCGGTCGTCGGGACGCCGAACAGCTGCTGGGCGATCCGGTTGACCTCGGTGAAGGGTTCGCTGCGCATCAACATGGTTCCCACCTCCTGCGGTCTCGACTTGACAGTCAATGCGCGATACTGTCTTTCTAACACGTCATCGTACCGATGACAACCAGTTCGTCATCCAAAGGATGACGTGGAAGGGGACGCATGCCCGACACACCTGCCACCGGCGCGGGACCACCGCCCGAAGGCCGCGAGCTCGTCGAAATCGTTGCCGCGGTCGCCGCCACCGCGCAGGCGGTTCAGCAACCCGCCGTCGACAGCCCGAGGGTGAGCAGCGCTGACCTGCTCGACGCCCTGGTCCTGCTGCGCTGGGCCCAGACCGAACTGGCCAACCTCGAACCGGTCCTGATCGCCGCCGCCCGCGCCGCCGGGATCTCCTGGCAGGCCCTCGCGCCCGCACTCGGAGTGGCCAGCCGTCAAGCCGCCGAACGCCGCTACCTACGCAGCGCCGCCACCCCCACCGACCAACCGGGCGACACCCGCGACGACCGCGTCCAAGCCGAACGCGACCGCCGCGCCGGCAACCGCGCCGTCGCCCAATGGGCCAACGACAACACCGCCGACCTACGCCGGCTCGCCGGCCAGATCACCGCCCTGACCGACCTCGGCGACGCCGCCACCGCCGACCTCACCCAACTACACCAAGCCCTCGGCGACCCGGACGCGACCGCCCTGCCCGATCTCCTCGCCGCGACCCACCAACACCTGCCCGACCACCCCGATCTGGCCGCACAGATCGACACCATCACCGACCGCACCAACCAGATCCGCCGCCAACACCCACGCCGCAGAGGGGACACCACATAAGCCCAGACCGGACCAATAACGTGAGCCGACCCCAGATCAATTACGGGCTCTGGCACTCATCGGGACTGTAAAACGAACGGCACCTCTCTCTGTCAAGTGGTCGGCGACAGAGAGGTCTCCAACTTCGTTTGACACACCCCACTCATCTGATGATCGACTGATCTTGATGGTTCGATCGTCCCTTGTGGAGCTTGTTGGCGCGTTGTTCCCGCATCTGCATGGCGTCTTGGTTGACCGGGTTGTGCTGGCGGAGTCAAGCGTTCATGTCGAGGCGCATTGCGTCGCGCCGGCGGCGACATGTCCGAGCTGTCGGAGTGCGTCCGCTCGGGTGCATAGCCGGTATCGGCGCCGGTTGGCAGACCTCGCGATCGCTGGACGGCGGGTGCTGATCCGGCTGATGGTGCGCAGGTTCTTCTGCACCGATGTGAGCTGCGAGAGGAAGATCTTCGCCGAGCAACCCGATCTGGCTTCCCGGTACGCACGTCGGACCCAGCTGGCCGGCGACGTCCTCGAGTCCGTCGCGTTGGCGCTGGGCGGACGGCCGGGCGCGCGGATGACCGGCGCGCTCGAGGTCCCAGTCAACCGGATGACGTTGCTGCGCATCATCCGCCGTATCCCAGACGGCCCCGTCCAGGTACCGGACGTGCTCGGCGTCGACGACTTCGCGATCCGTGAACCCGACCCCGACCATCGCCGGCGCACCCTCGTGCGGATGACGGCCGCCGCCGAGCAGCTGTCCGCGGCGATCTTCGAACCGGTCATCCGCGCCACCGCCGCGCACGCCGCCGGCCATACCAACCGTCAACTGCGCGATATCGCGGCCTTCCTCGCCGCCCACAGGAACACCCTCGAGCACTACCTCGACGCCAGCCCTCCCGCCCATACCGCGGGCCCGGACGGCGCAACCTGAGCGGGGCAGGCGCGGACCAGGCGGCCTCGGGGACCGACGGGAAGTAGGGGCCTGGGCTTCGCTGTAGAGCGCCGCATGGTGCGGGGCAGAGGTTGCGACTGGTGCGAGCCACGCGTCAGCGATGTCGATGCGATGTTGGGTGCCGAGGACGACGGTGATCCAGGTCTGATCGTCGTCGCCCTCGGCCGGCGCAGGATGAATGCTCCCGACCGTCCCAGTCGGGGTACCGCAAGCACCCAGTGGGACGCTTCCGGTCGGCACCGGCGACAGCGCGCGCAGATACCCGAGCCAGTCCAGGTGATCGCCAAATGCAACAGCACCGCACGGAGGCCACCCGACTCCGCGAGGTGGAGCCCCGTCGATCCGTGGCGGTTCTTGGCCGGCGTCTTGTCGATCGCGCCAGGAGTGGAGAGAGGTTGTCCCGCCCGGTCACGGTCGAGCGACTGGCTGATCGCTACCGGCGGATCTCCACCATCTCCGCGACGACCGGCGTCGCGGCGTCGCTCCGCGCCCGGCAACGAGTCGCAGCGTCATCCGAAGGATGTAGTCACCGGATGCAACTACCGCGAAAGGCTACGGTGCGGTCCGATCCTGCGCCGGATGGCTGGGCGAGCCCGCGCCCATAACGTCGTGGGCATGACGGAGCACGTGATCCGCACCAGCGGACTGACCAAGCGTTTCGGAAACCGCACCGCGATTGACCAGGTTGACCTCGACGTCCCCGCCGGGTGCGCGTTCGGTTTGCTCGGGGTGAACGGAGCCGGGAAGACCACTCTGATCCGGATGCTGTTGGGTTTGACGCCGGCCAGTAGCGGCCGGATGTGGCTGCTGGGCCTGCCGGTGCCGGCGCAACGGACGCGGGCGCTGCGCCGGGTGGGCGCAATCGTGGAGGAACCGCGGTTCCACCCCCATCTGTCCGGCCGGGACAACCTACGCGCCGCCGCCGCGTTCCGCGGCCCGGGGGCCGCTGGCCGCGTTGACGCGGTCCTGGACCGGGTGGGCCTGTCCGACCGGGCCGGCGAGCGGGTCGGCGGCTACTCGCTCGGGATGCGCCAGCGGCTGGGCATCGCCCGCTGCCTGCTGTCCGACCCGCAGCTGCTGATCCTGGACGAGCCGACCAACGGTCTGGACCCGGCCGGCATCCACGAGACCCGCGCGCTGATGCGCTCGTTCGTCGCCGAGGGCCGCACGGTCGTGGTCAGCTCGCACCTGCTGGTCGAGGTGGAGAAGACCTGCGACGCCGCGGCGATCATCGACCGCGGGCGGATCGTCGCACAGGGTCGCATCCGCGAGCTCACTTCGGGCGGCAGCCTGGAGGAGCGCTTCCTGGAATTGACCGCCCACCTGCACCACGCCTGAGAGGAGCGCCATCAATGGACACCATCCGCATGATCAACGCTGAACTGCTCAAGCTGCGTCGCCGCTCGCTGATCGCCTGGACCGGCGGGCTGACGCTCGGCGGCAGCGTCTCGTTCCTGGTCGTCAACGCGTGGCGCCACCACAGCGACCCGGCTCACTTCGGCCCGGCCGGCGGGGCGGTCAACCTGTCCCACGCGATGCAGATCCTGGCCTACCTGAGCACCGTCGCGGCGGTGCTGGTCGGTACCACCGCAGGAGGCCAGGACCAGGCCAGCGGCGTCCTGCGTGACCTGGTCAGCACGGGAACCTCCCGGCTGCGGCTGTTCGCGGTACGGGTGCCGGCGGCGCTGATGTTCTACCTCGTCTGGTTCATCCCGGCGTTTGCGGTGCCGGCAGTCGCGAGCCGGGTGCTCGCGGGCGGACTGCCCGCTCCGCAGGCGGGCGTGTTGATCCAGTACGGTCTTGGCGTGGGCCTGTCCACCACCCTCGACGTGGTTCTCGCCGTCGGACTGGCAGCGTTGCTCGGCTCGCGTAGCGTCGCGATCGGCGTCCTGCTCGGTTGGGAGTTGGCGTTCTCCCGGCTGCTGGAGCACATGAGCAGCCTCGGCGCCGCGCGGCAACTGCTGGCGTCCTCGGCGGTCGACCGTATCCTGCCTGCCATGGGCGCACCCCGGGTCGTGTCGATGAGCGCGGTGGCCGCCGCGCTCGTCCTCACCGGCTGGGCCGTGGTGGTGTCCGCCGCCGGCGCGTGGAAGACCGTTACCCGCGATGCGTGAGCCGCCCTGGCGCGCCCGGCGCACCGTCGACCTGCTGGTTGCCGGTGCGTTCGGCGCGCTCGCGGTGGCGCAGACCTGGGTCGAGGCGCGGGCCGGTACGTCGGCACCCCGCGTTGCCCTGGTCGCGGCGGCCAACCTGGTCGCCGCCGGGCTGCTCCTGCGCCGCCGCCGCATCCCCGTCACCGTGGTGCTCGGTACGGCTGGCTGCGCCGCCGTCGTCACCTGGGCCGCCGCCCATCCAGCCGGCGGCCCGCTGGCCCCAGCCGTCGCCCTCTACACGCTGGCGGCGCAGGCCGGCTGGCGTTGGGCGCTGAGCGCGGACGGTGCCGCGCTGGCGCTGCTGGCGGCCGCGGACGCCGTCCGTGGCGGCCCGGTCGCCGGCGAGGTGGCCCAGGCCATGGTCGTGTTGGCCGTCGCCACACTGGTTGGCCTGTACGCCGGAGGCCGAGCTCAGGTAGCTGCCGCCCACGCCGCTCGGGCCGAACAAATGGAGCGGGAGCAGGCGCTGCGCGCCCGCGAGGCGGTGCAGGCAGAACGGATGTGGATCGCCCGGGAACTGCATGACTCCATCGGCCACCACGTCAGTCTGCTGGTGGTGCAGGCGGGTGCGGTCAGCGCGACGGTACCCGACGACCACCCCGCCCGACCGGTGCTGGACAGCATGATCGCGGGCGGTAAGGAAGCGATGACCGAGATGCGGCGGATGGTGAACCTGCTGCGCCCGGTCGCCGCCGGCGTGACGAGCGACGTGGTGGGCACGACCGGTACGGGCCGCGAGGTCGACCCTGTGGTCGGCGGGACCGGATTACCCGGCGACCCGCTCGGGCCAACACCGGGAGTGGCCGAGATACCAGCGCTGTGCGAGCACCTGCGCCGGACCGGACTCCCGGTCGAGGTGCGGATGTCCGACGGTGTCGACGTGCCACGGACCGCGTCGGTCGCCGCGTACCGCATCGTCCAGGAGGCACTGACGAACGTCGTCAAGCACGCCGGCCCGGTACCGACCGTCGTACGGGTCGAGCACAACGGCGACATCCTCGATGTGCGCATCACCAATGCCGCCGGGCGTCCGGCCGAGCCGTCGCACCCGGCGATGACCGGCGGCTACGGCCACCTCGGCATGCAGGCCCGGGTCGACCTGTTCGCCGGCCGCCTGTTCGCCGGCCCGGTCCCCGGGGGCGGATACGCCGTCCACGCCACACTCAGATTGGACAGCCGCACGTGATCCGGGTACTGATCGCCGACGACCAGGCGCTGATGCGCCAGGGATTCCGCATGATCCTGTCCGCGCAGCCGGACATCGAGGTCGTCGGCGAGGCCGACACCGGCGCCGCCGCGGTCCGGCAGGCCACCGCGCTGCGACCCGACGTCGTGCTGATGGACATCCAGATGCCCGAACTCGACGGCATCGCCGCCACCCGGCAGTTGGCCGGCACCAAAGTGCTGATCCTGACCACGTTCGGCAACGACGACTACGTTGCCGCCGCTCTCTCGGCGGGCGCCAGCGGCTTCCTGCTCAAGGACACCACACCGCAGCAGCTGGTCCACGCGGTTCACGTGGTGGCCAAGGGCGACGCACTCCTCGACCCCGCCGTCACCCGCCAACTGATCCAGCGGGCCCTGCCCAGCCTCACCCGCCCAGCAACCAGCGCACGCTTCGACGCGCTGTCCGCGCGCGAGACCGAGGTACTGCAACTGCTCGCCCAGGGAATGTCCAACGCGGAGATCGCCGACACACTGACGGTCAGCGAAACCACCGTGAAGACACACGTCAGTCGGCTACTCGGCAAACTCGGGCTACGCGACCGCGTTCAAGCCGTCGTCCTTGCGCATCAGAACGGCCTCGGCTGACCGGTGGCACGTCGCCGCGCCGACCGAGATCCGTTGGTGGTCCACAAGCCGGCACAGCCGAACTCGATCATTCGTATTTCCTTCGCCCTCGACACGGCATGGATCCGTGAGGAGACCCTGATGCACTCCAGTGAACCGGCAGCGGCGCGGGTCGCTGACCCTGCGCTTGCCGAGAATGTCATCCGGGCAGTTCAGGCGGCATGTTGGTATTCGTGGAGGATGCCGCCGAGGTGATCGCGTCTTCGTATGTTGAGGCGGGCGATCTGTTCCGGATCGGCGATCGGTGCGGGCAAGGGGTGCAGCGGGCGGGCGTTCATGATGCCCTGGTGGGGCCTGTGTTCGTTGTAGAAGCGCCGCGACGAGGAGCTCACCGCGCTGCGGCTGGGCCTCGACCTGGAGATGACCCTCATCGACACCGCTGAGATGTACGGCGACGGCGCCGCCGAACGGCTCGTCGGAGACGCGGTCTTCGGCCGCCGTGACGAGGTGTTCCTGGTGACGAAGGTCCTGCCGGAGAACGCCGACCGGACGGGCGCGATCAAGGCCTGCGACCGCAGCCTGCACCGGCTGCGGACCGATCACATCGACCTGTACCTGCTGCACTGGCCCGGCCCGGTGCCCGTCGACGAGACCGTCGAGGCGTTCACGCTGCTGCAGCAGCAGGGCAAGATCCGGTTCTGGGGGGTCAGCAATCTCGACACCACCGACCTGCTGGCGGTCACCGCGGTGCCCAACGGCCACGCCGCGCAGACGGACAGGTGCTGTACAACATGGCCCGCCGCGGCATCGAGTGGGATCTGCTGCCGGCGTGCCAGCGGTCCGGGCTGACCATCATGGCCTACGCGCCGTTCGACCACCGGGGAACCGTCCTGCGCCACCCGTCGGTCATCGCCGTCGCCGAGCGGCACGGCGTCACCCCGGGGCAGGTAGCACTGGCGTGGGTGATCCGCCAGGACGGGATCACCACGATCCCGAAGGCCGCCCACCCGGAGCACACCGCGGAGGCCCGTGCTGCGCTGGACGTGCGACTCACTGCCGAGGACTTCGCCGACCTGGACCGCGCTTTCCCGCCGCCGGACGGCCCCGCTCCGCTTGAGGTGCTCTGACCTCGATCACCTCACCGGGTTCTCGTGACCGAGCACCCGGCCGGTCTCCGTGTGCCCAAGAGCTGTGACCGTAGGGCCGGGCGTACGCGTGGCCGGGCGGAACGGGTCGCCGCGCCGGGGATCCGGCGTTAGCGCACACCGTGCATAACCGCCACGGCTGCGGGCAGATCCCGCGCATGAGCGGTGAGATAGTCGTCTGCTCACACTGCGGGCGCAGGAACCGCGTCCCCGGGGCGACCCCCGGCGTCCCGCGGTGCGGCAACTGCCATCAGCCCCTGCCGTGGATCGCCAACGCGACCGACACTACGTTCGCCGCAGTGGCTGAGCAGTCGGCCCTTCCCGTGGTGGTCGACCTGTGGGCGACCTGGTGCGGACCTTGCCGCATGGTCAGTCCCGCCCTGGAGCAGGTCGCCCGGGAGCTCGCCGGCAACGTGAAGCTCGTCAAGGTCGACGTGGACGCTGCTCCGACGCTGTCCCGCCGGTTCGACGTGAAGGCGGTGCCGACCCTGCTGATCATGCACGACGGCAAGGTCCTCGCGCGCAAGTCGGGCGCCGCGCCCGCGTCGGCGCTGCGGCAATGGGCCGACACCACCCTTGCGGGCATCCGCTGATCACCCCGGCGTCGCCGGCGAAACCCATCAGCATCGGGTAGCGCGGTACTGTCCGGCGACCGTGTGTGTACTCCGGCCGTGCTTGCGTCCAGCGACCCGCCTGCCTATCCGGCTGGTTCAGGGTGGCGCTGCAGAGCCGGTGCAGCCGCGCAGAGTTGTCAACGGAGCGTTTGGTGGCCACCTTCGCACGAAACCTTGGACGGACATATGCGTGGTGGGTGTGGTGCTTGCGGTGGTGCGTGGCTACGGCGTCTCGTTCGCGTTGAGGTAGTCGGTGAGGCCCGTGGCGTGCAGGGCCCGGCGCACGGCCGGGCTGAGGCCCGAGACGGCGACCCGGCATCCGGTCTTGTCGCAGGCGTGCCGGGCGCCGACCAGTGCGCTGAGGCCGGAAGAGTCCATGAACGTGATCAGGCTGAGGTCGATCACCAGCTGGGCGGGGCGCGCGGCAAGGACCTCGGTGACCGCCTGCCGGAACTGCGCGACAGTGGCCTGCTGCAGCTCGCCGCGTAGCACGATGACGATCTGATCGTCGGGCTGCGTCTGCACCTCAGCCGAGAAACCCATCGCCCGTCTGACCTCCCCGTGTCTCGGAGCGGGATGTTACTGATGGCCCGACGATCCGCAAACCGGTGCAACACGGCGATCGACGACCGGCCCGCGCGGTCGGAGACCACGGAGGCGTGCCTGGCGGATCGGCCGCGGTGGCCGGGTCGACGTTGCGGCGCTTCGGCGGGGCGATCCGGGAGGCCGGCCGGGTCCCGGCCCAGGTCGGGGTTCCGATGATTCACCCAAAAAATCTGTGCTGGAGACACTAGACATGCTCCCGATGGTCGGTTAACGTTTCTCGAGTCGAGAACAGAGAACATGAGCAACGCTGACGAGCCGCCCCAGCAGTTGGGCGTCGAGCTGAGCCGGTAACACCACGGTTCGCTCGGGATGGCAGGACAAGTTGGAAGGCCCGAACGTTCGATGTTCGGGGTTGCAGGTGGGTGAGCCAGAGTTTGCGTTGGTGGCATCGCCCGCGGAGAGCGGTTCAACCGCTGGTGGGGTCGTGACGTTGGACCCTGCGGTGCCAGCGGAGTTCGGAACCAGCACCACCAGGCAAGACGAAGAGAAGCAGAGGAAAGGGAGGGCCCCGACACCGTTGGATCGCCCGCACCGGCCGCAGTTTGGGCTCGGCGGACACCGTTGGTTCCATCGAACGAGAGGTGGTCTCCGGTCACGCTTATGCGATCCTCGCACCCGGCGCTGTCTGTGGCGCTCGGGGCGGATATGACAAGCCGACGTACGTGTCGGTAAATGGTGTTTGACCCATAACCCTTGGGCCCCGGTGCTACCGCGCCGGGGCCCTCGATGCGGAGGCTTTATGGCCCAACCCGATGACCTGTTCGGCGACGAGGACTACCCCGCTTACACGATGGGCCGTGCCGCGGAGATCGTCGGCACCTCGCAGGACTTCCTGCGCCGTCTCGACGAGCTGAAATTCATCACCCCGCAACGCTCCGCCGGGGGACACCGCCGCTACTCCCGCTACCAGCTGCGCCTCGCCGTCCGCGCCCGGGAGATGGTCGACCAGGGCACCGCGGTCGAGGCCGCGTGCCGGATCATCATCCTCGAAGACCAGCTCGAGGAAGCACGGCGTATCAACGCCGAACGCCACCCCACCTGACCCGAACAGCCGGATTGGCAACCTCGGCGTGCCTCAGCTCCAACCGACCGCCGGGTGCGTTGGGCCGGGCGGCTTCCGCCGCCACCGGCAAGCAGCGGCGAAAGCCAGTCATTACCGCAAACGACTCAACTCACTCGAAAATCACGAACCGCTGTAGCAGTATTGGCGGCCGCCGCGCGTCATGGTCGTTCCTTGCCGATGTGGGGTCGGCCCGACCTGCCCGCCGGGTCCGGGCGAGCGCTTCGCCGTCGTCCACGGTGCAGGTCGGCCGCTCTGTGCGGACGCTCGTTGCTGTACGTCCTGTACCGTCCGTGTGGCGGCGGCCCGCCACCTTGAGAGGGCGGTGCGGCCTCTCCGAGGGTGCACGGACGATTGTGTCATGTCGAGGGGGCGAGGGCTGCTGTCGGCGGGTCAACGGGCGCCGAACTTCGTGCTGCCGAGCACGCCCGACCAGCACGTGGCGTTGTCGGACCTGCGGGGTGGTCCGGCGGTGCTCGCGTTCTACCCGGCGGACTGGAGCCCTGTCTGCGGCGACCAGATGGCGCTGTACCAGGCGGTACTGCCCGAGTTCGCCCGCTACAACGCCATCCCCGTGGGCATCTCGGTCGACGGCGTATGGTGCCACCGCGCCTTCGCCGAAAACCGGGCCATACGCTTCCCGCTCCTGTCCGACTTCCATCCGAAGGGTGACGTGGCCCGGCGGTACGGGGCGTACTTCGACGATGACGGCGTCGCCGAACGCGCGCTGTACGTGGTCGACCCGGACGGCGTGGTGTTCTGGAGCGACCTTCGCCGCGCGGGCTAAACCCGGGCGCGGACGGCATCCTCAACGCGCTGGCGGCCCTGTCCGCCGAGCGCAAGGGCGCGCAGATGCGGCCGGATGCCCAACGGGATTGCGGACATCGCCGAGCAGGTCGCCGGACGCCGCGAGGCGAACCAGGCGCGCCGTGATGAGCTGGAGGACGAGGCGCCATGACAACGCCGCTGCACACCGCGACTGCCCGGCTCGTCGTGCCGGTCACCGAACGCGATCACTCGCTCGGACCCGTCGACGCGCCGGTCACGCTCGTCGAGTACGGCGACTATCAGTGCCCGTACTGCGCGAGGGCGCACCCGATCGTCGGTGAGCTGCTGCGCCGGCGGCAGGGCACGGTCCGATTCGCGTATCGGCACTTCCCATTGACGAACCTGCACCCGTTCGCGGAGATGGCGGCCGAAGCCGCCGAGGCGGCCGGCGCCAAGCGCCGCTTCTGGCAGATGCACGACTGGCTCTTCGAACACCAGGAGGAGCTCGACGCGATGACCATCCTCGCGGGCGCGGAGGCGGTGGGGCTCGACGACGAGGCGATCGCAGGGGCGATCCGCGGCCGCCAGTACCTCGACAAGGTCCGTTCGGATTTCGTCGGCGGGGTCCACAGTGGAGTCAACGGCACGCCCACGTTCATCATCAACGGCGGCCGGCACGACGGCGGCTACTCGCTGGAGGAGCTGGAATTCGCCGTCGACGAGGCCGCCGCGGACGCCGAACGCTGAAGCCGGCGGCGCTGGCCACGGAGCGGTACCCCACCGAAGTGGCACGGTGTGACCGTTGCGACGACGCGGGGCTTATCCGGTGATCGTCGGGCTGGTCGCGTCACCCGGACCGGCCGCGGACCTGGCCCGCCAGGTCGTCGACCCAGCTTCCGGACATGCTCGCCAGCGGTTCGCCGGGCGCTGCGTGGACCGTTCGCGTCCGAATCGATCGGCTTGTCGACCACCCGGCGCCGTTGCGTTGCGTGATCGGCGGGACGCGTTGAACCCGGTCGGGTCCCGCGGTCAGATCGCTTGGGCGAGTTCGGTGAACGCAGCGGCAACCCGCGTTGCCGGCGTGGCGTCGACGGCGAGTTCGTAGTGGCTGCGTCGAAGGTTCTGCATGAAGGCATGTCCGGCGACGATCACCTGTGCGGTCTTGTCCGTTCGTAGCCCACGCATCGGTCTCAGCCGCTGTTTGAGGCGACTGTGGTCGGCCTCGATCGGATTGTTGGCGTACTGCTCGACGTGGTGCCACGCCCGCGGGATCAGCTCGTCAAGGACCGCGGGATAGACCGCGGCGGCGTCGGTAACCTGTGCCGTGACAATTCTCCGTTCAGGGCGTGTGAGCTGGCGATTCCCGAATGCGGTCAGGCTGCGCGGCGGTATTCATTGATCAAGCCGTGGAGGATTCGTCGCTTGCGTACCGGTCGATCGAGCGGGACCACGATG